>NZ_JBFAOV010000004.1:0-452859 GCF_040675375.1 Nonomuraea sp. NPDC049607 | reverse complement strand
GTGATCCCCGCCACCACCCCCAACGGCTGCCGCATCGAATACGAATCCACCCGCGTCGAGACACCCTCGGAGAAACCCCCCTTCAGCAGATGCGGAATCCCGCACGCGAACTCCACCACCTCCAGCCCGCGCGCCACCTCCCCCAACGCGTCCGAGTGCACCTTGCCGTGCTCGGCCGAGATCAACGCGGCCAGCTCGTCACGATGGGCGTCCATCAACTCACGGAACCGGAACAGCACCTGCGCCCGCTTGACCAGCGAGGCGTCCCGCCACGCCGGGAAAGCCGCCACCGCCGCCGCGACCGCCGCGTCCACCTCGGCCACCGACGCCAGCGCCACATGACCGCTGACCTCACCCGTCGCCGGGTTGAAGACCTCCGCCGTCCGGCCACCGCCGTCCGTCAGGGCGCCGTTGATCCAATGCTTGACCGACTTCACCGTTCTCCCTCTCCCAGTGCCAGTTCCACCGCGTCCACGAGCGCGCCCTCGGCGCAGGGGCGCGACACCACGTCCGCCGCCGCCAGGACGTCCGGGTGGCCGTCTCCGACCGCGATGCCCACGCCGGCGGCCTGGATCATGTCGATGTCGTTGGGGTTGTCGCCGATGGCGGCGACCTGCTCCAGCGGCACCCCCCGGGCCTTCGCCAGCTCGCGCAGGGCGCTGCCCTTGGTCGCCCCCTCCGGCAGCACCTCCAGGTACGTCGCCTCCGACCGGACGGTGACCGTGCCCGCGATGTCCAACGCCGGCAGGCGGTCGCCGATCAGCATGCACTTGGTGATCCCGTCGGGGGGCAGCGACGCCCAGTCGCCGGGGTCGCGCAGCGTGATGCCGTCCCGACGGGCGTAGTCCCGCAGCTCGGGGACGTCGTCCACGGCCAGCGCCTCCCCACCGGAGAACGCCACCGGGTACACGGCCGGGGGCAGCTCGCCGAACAGGCCGAGCAGCGTCTTCCAGGCGGTGGCCGGCAGGTGGCGGGAGCGCAGCACCTCGCCGGTCGCCAGGTTCACGGTGCGGGCGCCGTTGTAGAGGATGGCCGGGCCGTCCAGGCCCAGCTCGTCGTAGTAGGGGCGGGCCGAGCGTTCCATGCGGCCGGTGGCGATGACGACCTCGCCGCCCGCGGCCCGGTAGCGGCGCAGCGCCTCCCGGGCGGCGGGCACCATGGCCAGGTCGCGCCCGACGAGCGTGCCGTCCAGGTCGGTCACGATCCAGCGGATCACGACGTGCTCCCCACCCCGGCGACGTCGGCGGCCCCGGCGGCCACGTCGGCCACGTCGGCCAGCACCGAGGAGGCCAGGTCGAACCCGCCGACGCAGGCGAGGTAGCCGCCCGGCTCGAAGACGCTGCCCGACAGCGGGATGTAGACACCGCCGGCCTGCCTGACCAGCAGGGATCCGGCCGCGACGTCCCAGGCGTTGACGCGGGTGCCGTACGCGACGTCGGACCATCCGGCCGCGACGTGGGCGAGCTTGAGCGCGGCACTTCCGGGACGGCGAATGGTCGCGAACGACTGGGTCATCCTGGAGAAGCGGCGCAGCGCGCCCTCCTCGTCCTCGGCCAGGTCGCGCGGCGTGGGGTAACTGGACAGCAGCACCGCCTCGCGGTCGGAACGGGCGCCCGCGCTGCGCAGCGGCTCACCGTTGCAGACGGCCCCGCCGAGCCAGGCGGTGAACTCGTCGTCGCGCACCGGATCGTAGATCACCCCGGCCACCACCTCGCCGTCCACGGCGGCGGCGATCGAGGTGCAGAAGAACGGCAGGCCGACGGCGAAGTTGGCGGTGCCGTCGATGGGGTCGACGTACCAGCTGACGGCGCCCTCTCCCCTGGTGCCGCCCTCCTCGCCCACCACGACGCTGTCGGGGCAGAGCCGGTCGATGACCTCGCGGATGCCCTCCTCGGCCGCCTTGTCGTGCTCGGTCACCGGGTCGTGGAAGTCGCGCTTGGTCTGGATCTCGGGCCGGGAGCGGAAGGCGCCGCGCAGCCTGTCGCCGACCGCCCTGGCCGCCTCGGCCGCGATGGCGGCCAGCTCGCGCGAGGTGTTCACGTCCATGTCTCCTCCAGGAGGCTCAGCAGGGCGCGGGGGTCCTCGACCGTGGCCTGAGGGCGCTGCCGCACCGGATAAGGGATCTTGTCGGTGCTCGCGGACACCATCAGGACGGTCGCCCCCACCCCGGCCCGGGCGCCGCAGATCACGTCCCGGTCGTAGTTGTCGCCGACGTACCAGGTCTCGGCGGGGTCGACGCCGAGGGCGCGGCAGGCGAGCCGGATCATCTCGGGGTTCGGCTTGCGCACGCCGACCTCGTCGCTGTAGACCTGCGCCGCGACCAGGTGGTCCAGGCCGCTGCCGGCCAGGTAGTCGCGGTGCACGGCCCCGCACAGGGCGTTGCTGACGACGGCGGGGACGACGCCGTTCCGCAGGCAGGCGTTCAGCAGCTCCTCCATGCCGGTGCGCAGTTTCCTGTCGCTGCGCAGCTCGCCCATGCGCCTGCACAGGGGCGTCGCCTCGACGGAGACCAGCGTGCGGGCCTGCTCGGGCCAGTCGGTGGCGACGAACTCGGCCCAGAATCGGCGGTGCGTCATCTCCTCGGGCGCGAACTGCCGGGAGGTGGAGTCCTTCCAGTACTTGTCGGCTCGTGCACCGGCGCGGATGTCGCTCTCGACGTCCGCGGCCGTCAGGCCGTCGAACCCGGTCCTGGCCAGCATGGTGTGCACCTCGGCGGCCAGTTCGGCCGCCCAGGACGGTCGCTTGGCGGTCTCGACGATCACGCCCCCGAAGTCCAGGAGCAGCGCCTTGGGACGGATCACGCGGTCACCCCCGCCCGGTCCCAGGAGGAGAGGCGGGCGCCGTCCGCGCCGAAGAGGTGGAGCTGCTCGGTCCAGCAGGGCAGCACGTCGCCGGGCGCGGCCCGCACCGGCGTGTACGACAGGGCGAACAGCTCGGTGTCCAGGACGCGCAGCCGTACCGTCCAGGAGGAGCCGGCCGGCAGCACGGCCTCGACCAGCGCGTCCTCGCTCCAGGCGGCGGCGGGCGGCGCGCCGAGCCGCAGCGCCTCGGGCCGGATGCCGACGGCGGACGGGGTGACCTCCGGGTCGCGCGCCGCCACGAACCGCAGCAGTGACCCGGCCAGCCCGCCGGGCGCGGGCCCGGTGTCCACGATGGCCATCGGCGGGCTGCCGACGAACTCCGCGACGAACCGGTTGGCGGGCCGCTCGTACATCTCCATGGGAGCGGCGAGCTGCTGCAGCTCGCCCTCGTTCATGACGGCGACGTCGGTGGCCATGGTGAGGGCTTCGAGCTGGTCGTGGGTGACGAAGACGATCGTCGCGCCGGACTCCTCGTGGATGCGCTTGAGCTCGGCCCGCATCTCCAGGCGCAGCCGGGCGTCGAGGTTGGACAGCGGCTCGTCCAGCAGCAGCACGGACGGGTTGACCGCGAGCATCCTGGCCAGGGCGACGCGCTGCTGCTGGCCGCCGGACAGCTGGGAGGGGTAACGGTCCATGGCGGCGTCGACGTGCACCATCTTCAGCGCCGCCTCGGCCCGCGCGCGCCGCTCGGGGCCCGGGACCTTGCGCATGCGCAGCCCGAATTCCACGTTGTCGCGCACCGACAGGTGCGGCCAGAGCGCGTAGTTCTGGAAGACCAGCCCCATGGCCCGCTTCTCGGGCGGGACGTAGACCCCCTGCTCGACCGAGTCCAGGACGCGGTCGCCGACGGCGATGCTGCCCGCGGTGGGCTGTTCAAGGCCGGCGATCATGCGCAACGTGGTGGTCTTGCCGCAGCCGGAGGGGCCGAGCAGGCACATGAAGGCGCCGTCGGGGACCACGAGGTCGAGGTTCTTCACCGCGTGGTCGCCGCCGCCGTAGCTCTTGGAGACTGCGCTCAAGGTGATGTTCGGCATCTATCCTCCTAGGCCGGACGCCAGGCTGCTCTTGGTCAGCCGCTGGGTCAGGGAAGTCATGGTGAAGGAGAGCAAAGCGATCATGAGGACGACGCCGTTGGCGAGCTGCGTGTATCCGTAGTCGACCAGGCCGATGGAGAGCGTCGTGAGGAGCTGGGTGCCGGTGGTGGTCAGCATCACGACGATGCTGAGCTCCTTCAGCCCCGAGATGAACGGCAACACGATCCCGGTGACCAGGGCGCCCTTTTGGATCGGGAAGATGATCCGCCGCATCCGGTGCCACCAGGACGCCCCGGCGATCTGCGCGGCCTCCTCCGGCTCCCGGCCGAGCTGCATCATCGCCGCGATGCCCGAGCGCGAGCTGTACGGAAGATGCGTGACCGCCATGACCAGGATCAGCAGGAACGTCGTCCCGTACAGCGCCGGGACGGGCCCGCGGGCGACCGCGAACAGCGACAGCGAGGCGGCCGCGAAGGCGATGCCGGGGATGAGGTACGGCAGGAACGACACCTGGCGCAGGAACCCGGCGATGCGCGGGGCGGTGCCGCGGACCACCACGTACCCGATGAGCAGGCCGGCGACCGCGCAGATCAGCGAGGCCAGGCCGACGATGCGCAACGAGTTCCAGGCGGCCTGCCACAGCTCGGAGCCGCGCAGGATGCCGTGCGGGAACCCGACCGCGCCGGGGAGCCGGTCGGCGATCCAGTAGTCGAGCGTCAGGGTGGACAGGTCCAGCGGCGTGCGGGTGAGCGTGGACAGCAGCAACGTGAGCACCGGGATCAGCACGCTGACCACGAACACCACCGCGCCCAGCGCGAACGCCGGCCAGCGCCAGCCGCGCAGGTCGCCCAGCCGGTCCATCGCGCCCTTGCCGCCCACGGTGACGAACCTGCGCTGCTCGCGCATCAGCCGCATGTCGGTGAAGACGATCAGCACGCCGATGATCACGATGACGGTGGCGAGCACGGAGGCCACGCCGGTGCTGCGGTCCCTGATCGACTGGAACAGCCCGGTGGACAGCACCTGGTAGTCGGCGGGCAGGCCGAGCACGTACGGGGTGCCGAACGTGCCGAGCACCCGGCCGACCACGAGCAGCACGGCCGAGGAGAGCGCGGGCAGCATCAGCGGCACCACGATCCGCCGCACGACGACGCGCCGCGGCGCCCCGAGGATCCGGGCCGAGTCCTCAAGCTGGACGTCGATCCTGCGCAGCGCGTTGCCGACCAGCAGCAGCACGAACGGGTAGTAGTGCAGCCCCAGCGTGACGATGATCGGCAGCGGTCCGTAGGCCAGCCAGTCGGGGGTGCGCACGCCGGCCGACTCCAGGAAGCCCACCTGCCCGCCGGCCCGCGCGTTCTTGAACAGCGTCAACCAGGCCAGCGAGAACGTCCACGACGGCAGCATGTACGGCACCACCAGCGCCCCGGCCAGCCACTTGCGGCCGGGCACGTTGGTGCGGGTCACCAGCCAGGCCATCCCGCCGCCGAGCAGCAGCGCGAACAGGACGGTGCCGACCGCGACCACCAGCGTGTTGACCAGCGGCCCCCAGAACAGCAGACCGCTGATCTGCGAGCGGAAGACCCGCCACAGGTAGTAGCCCGTCCACTCCCCCGGCTGCTGGCCGGCGTGCAACTCGTCGCCGAACTGGAGGCGGACGGCGTCCGACAGGACCGCGATCAGAGGGGCGACGACGAGGTAGGCGAGCAGGACGACGAGGATCAGGCCGAGCGCGGCGGTCGGGTCGTGCCGCAGGACCTGGAGGCGGTAGCGGAGTCGGCGCCGTCTCGGCGGGCGAGGCGGCGGTTCCGTCTTGGTCAGAACAGCCATGGGTCTTCCTTCGGGGGGTCTTCAGTGGCTTCGTTTGAGCATGGCGTCGGCGAGGGCGTCGGCGGCCTCGCCGAGCCGCCGGCCCACGGCGTCGAGTCGGGAGAGCAGTTCGCGTTCGCGCAAGGTGTCCATGTCCAGCGGGCCGGCGAACAGCTCGGTGAGCCGGGCCTGGTGGAGCTGGCGGACGCGGCTGCGGGACTTGCGGGTGGCGAGCACGGCCACGGTGACCGAGCCGGGGTCGCCGGTGATCTTCAGCAGGGCGCGGTCCAGCTGGTCCAGGCCGTCGATGACGGCGCCCAGCGGCTCGGTGGCGAAGGTGAGGTCGGCGGGCCCGAACAGGTCCGCCTCGCGCACGAAGTCGCGTAGCTGGTCCAGCACGTCGTCGATCGAGCGGGAGAGCCGGAACAGGTCCTCCCTGTCGATGGGGGTGGCCAGGACCCGTCTCAGCGCCCGGACGAGCTCGGCCCGCGCCGCGTCGCCCTCGTGCTCGACCTCGGCCATCCGGGCGCGGGCGGCGGCCTGACCGGTCGCGCCCGAGGCGGCCGAGCAGGCCAGCACGGCTCCCTCCCTGGCCACGGCGACCTGGCCGCGGACGAGGTCGATCACCCGGCGTCCCGACCGGCCGCGCAGGTCGTCCCAGACGCGGGCGAGCCGGCGGCTCCTCCCGCTGCTCACAGCAGCCTCAGGCCGAGCCCGGCCAGGGCGCCCAGGGCCATGGACGACGGCAGCGTGACCAGCCACGCCGTACCCATGTTCAGCACTCCCTGCCATCGCACCCTCCTGCTTCCTTCGCTTGCCACCACGCCGACGACTCCGGCCGTCACGGACTGGGTCATGCTGACCGGGCTGCCCAGGGCCGAGCTGCCGAGGACGGCGCCGGTGGCCGCCGTCTCGGCCGACAGCACGTGCAGCGGCCGGGTGACGACCAGGCCACGGCCGACCCGCTCACCCACCCGGGGCAGCGTGGTGAGCGCCCCGGCGAGGAACAGCGCCACCAGCACGGCCATCCACCCCGGCGCGACCTGCACGGGCCCGACCCGGCCGAGTCCGTTGCGGCCCACGTCCACGGCGACGCTCACGACGGCGATCATCTTCTGGCCGTCGTTGACGGCGTAGGCCAGGCATTGGGCCGCGTAGGCCACCAGGTGGGCGGCCAGCACCAGCCCCGGCATCCGGCGCGAGGACGGCACCCGCCTGGACGCGGTCCCCAGCAGGTAACCGAGCCCCAGCCCGACCAGCGGCGCGCACGCCCCGATCGCCAGGACCGTGACCAGCCCTGCCCAGGCCACCGGCAGCCCCGCGCCGAGCCCGGCGCCCGCGATCCCGCCGATCACCGCCAGCGTCAGGCTGGTGGGCAGCCCCTTGCCGGTCAGCACCGCCACCACCACGACGGCGATCGCCACGCCGGCCAGGAACACGGCCGCGCCGCTCCTGGAGTCGAGCCCCGCGAGCCCCTCGGTGAAGGTCCGCGCGACCGCGACGCCCAGCACGTACGGCCCGGCGAACAGGACCACGACGAGCAGCGCGGCGGCCGCCCAGCCGGGCGTGCGCGGGAAGCGCAGGCCGAGGCCGATCAGCGTGGCGCCGTCGTTGGCCCCGCTGATCAGCACGAACAGGGTGGCCACCGCGGCGAAGGCCAGCGTCCAGCCCATCAGAGGTAGGGCCGCTGGTCGCGCTTGGCCTCGTCGTAGCGCTCGCGCGCGGCCCGGACGTCGGGCAGCCCGGACACCTCCGCGACCGGCACGTCCCACCACGCCTGCGCGCCGGGGCCGCCGCCGGGGACGGGCTCCACGTACACGACGGTGGTCCTGGCCGACTCCTTGGCCTTGACCAGGGCGGCCCGCAGTGACTCGTGGCCGTCGGCGCGCAGCACGTCGGCGCCCAGGCTGGCGGCGTTGGCGGCGAGGTCCACCGGCAGCGGCTCGCCGTCGAGGTCGCCGCCGGGCCCGCGGGTCCGGTACGCGGTGCCGAGCCGCCGCGCGCCCACCGACTCGCTGAGGTTGCCGATGGAGGCGAACCCCCGGTTGTCCACCAGGACGATCACCAGCTTGATCCGCTCCTGCACGGCGGTCGCGATCTCCTGCGCCATCATCAGGTACGACCCGTCGCCGACCAGCACGAACACCTCGCGTTCCGGCGCGGCCAGCTTCACCCCGAGGCCGCCGGCGATCTCGTAGCCCATGCACGAGTAGCCGTACTCGACGTGGTACTGCTCGGGGTCGGCGGGCCGCCAGAGGCGGTGCAGGTCGCCCGGCATCGAGCCGGCCGCGTTGACCACCACGCCGCCCTCGGCGACCTCGTTGAGGATGCCGAGCATGACGGGCTGGGTGAGCTCGGGGCCCGCGTAGGTGTGGCCGATCTCCGACTGCCAGGCGGCGGCCAGGGCGGCGGCCCGGTGGGTCCATTCGGGGTCGGCCCGCCAGTCCGTCTCGTCGAGGGCGCGCAGGGCCTCGCGGGCGTCGGCGACGAGCGTGGCGCCCGCGTTCTTGGCCGCGTCGAAGGCGGTGACGTTGACGTTGAGGAAGGCGGCCTGGCCGAACAGGGTCCTGGAGGCGGTGGTGAAGTCGGTGTAGCGGGTGCCGACGCCGATGACCAGGTCGGCCTCACGGGCCAGGGTGTTGGCCGCGTCGGTGCCGGTGTGGCCGATCGCGCCGGCCGCGCAGGGGTGGTCGTACGGCAGCGCGCCCTTGCCCGCCTGGGTCTCGCCCACCGGCACGCCGTGGTTCTCGGCGAAGCGGGTCAGCTCCGCCCACGCCCGGCTGTACCTGACCCCGCCGCCGGCCACGATCAGCGGCCTGCGGGAGCCGCGCAGCAACTGCTCGGCCCTGGCCAGCGCGGCCGGCTCGGGCACCGGCCGGGCGACGTGCCACACCCGGCGGGCGAACAGCTCCTCGGGCCAGTCGTACGCCTCGGCCTGCACGTCCTGGGGCAGCGCCAGCGTGACCGCGCCCGTCTCGGCGGGGTCGGTCAGCACCCGCATCGCCGCCAGCAGCGCGGACGGGAGCTGCTCGGGCCGGTTGATCCGGTCGAAGAAGCGCGACACCGGGCGCAGCGAGTCGTTGACCGACACGTCGTAGGACCGGGGGTCCTCCAGCTCCTGCAGCACCGGGCCGGGGGCGCGGGTGGCGAAGACGTCACCGGGCAGCAGCAGGACCGGCACCCGGTTGATCGTCGCCAGCGCCGCGCCGGTGACCAGGTTGGTGGCGCCGGGCCCGATGGACGTCGTGCAGGCGAAGGTGGACAGCCGCGCACGGGTACGGGCGTAGCCGACGGCCGTGTGGACCATGGCCTGCTCGTTGCGGGCCAGGTAGTACGGCAGCGGGTCGCGCGTGCCCGCGCCCTGCTCGGCCAGCGCCTGGCCGATGCCCGCGACGTTGCCGTGGCCGAAGATCCCGAGCACGCCGGCGATCAGCCGCTGCTCGACGCCGTCGCGCTCCGACCACTGGTTGGCGAGGAAGCGGGTCAGCGCCTGAGCGGTGGTCAGCCTCATGAGGCACCTCCTTGCACGAGATCGGGCACGCCGCCCTCCAGCAGGCCGAGCGCGGTGTCCACGGCGGCTGCCACGTCGCCGTCGGGCGGGTAGAGCAGCGCCCGGCCGACCACCAGGCCGCGGACGCCGGGCAGGCGCAGCGCCTTGCGCCAGGAGTCGTACATCTCGCCGGAGTCCTGGCCGGAGTCGCCGCCCAGCAGCAGCACGGGCAGCGTCGTGGACTCCACGACGCGTTCCATGTCGCGCACGACCGGGATCTTCAGCCAGGTGCGGGCGGAGGTGGCGCCGAGCCCCTGGCCGACGCTGATGGAGTGGATGACGGCCTCGGGCGACAGGTCGTGCCGCACGGCGCCGTCCTGCCGCCTGGACCAGAACGGCTCGACCATCGCCATCAGGCCGTGCCTGGCCAGGTCGGTGACCGCCTGGCCGCAGCTCGCCAGGGTGGCGGCGGTGGCGCTGTCCTCCAGGGCGATCCGGCACAACATCTTGCCGCCGTCGAGGCCCATCGCGGCGATGGAGGGGGCGTCGTAGGCGGTGAAGCGGTCGTCGAACTCGAACACCGAGCCGGCCACGCCGCCGCGGTTCATCGAGCCGATGACGATCTTGTCGTCGAGGGCGCCGAGCAGCAGCAGGTCCTCGACGATGTCGGGGGTGGCCAGCACGCCGTCCACGCCGGGCCTGGACAGGGCGGTCATGAGCCGGTCGAGCAGGTCGGCGCGGCTGCGCATCGCCATCGGGTGGCCGGCCACGCCGAGGGCGCCGCGGGCCGGATGGTCGGCGGCGATGATGAGCAACTGCTCCCTGCCGTTCCTGAGCGGCCTGCGCCGGCGGGCCGCCGCCGCCTCGGCTATACGCTCCGGCTGCCAGGCGCGCTGGTCGAGCAGCCGCCGGTAGTCCTGCTCACGCATGCGTGGCGGCTCCTTCCGAGAGGGGGGCGGACAGGACGGCCTCGACCTCGTCCGCCGTGGGCATCGCGGGCGCGCAGGCCAGGCGTCCGGCGACGATCGCGCCGGCGGCGTTGGCGAAGCGCAGGGTGCGCTCCAGCGGCCAGCCTTCGAGCAGGCCGTGGCACAGGGCGCCGCCGAAGGCGTCGCCGGCCCCGAGCCCGTTGACCACCTCGACGGGCACGGGCGGCACCCGTACGGTCTCGGTGGCGGTCATGCCGAGCACGCCGTCCGCGCCCTGCTTGACGATGGCCAGTTCGACGCCCGCGGCCAGCAGGGTCTCGCCGGCCGCGCGCGGGTCGCGGGTGCCGGTGGCCACCTCGACCTCGTCGAGGTTGCCGGCCGCAACGGTGACGTGCGCGAGCGCCTCCCGCACCCGTTCGCGGGCGGCGGCCGCGCCGGCCCAGAACATGGGCCGGTAGTCCAGGTCGAGCACGGTGTGCCGGGCGCGCCCGCGGGCCCGCCAGGCGGCCAGGTGGGCGGCGTGGGACGGCTCGGCCGACAGGCCGGTCACGGTGGCCCAGAACAGCCGCGCCTCGGTGACGGCCGTCAGGTCGAGGTCGCCGGGTGTGATCTCCAGGTCGGGCGCGTCCTGGCGGTAGAAGTAGAGCGGGAAGTCGTCGGGCGGCCTGATCTCGCAGAACGTGACCGGGGTCGGCCGGCCTGGCGCGGCGCCGACCAGGCGGTCGTCCACGCCGTACGAGCGCAGCGCGTCGTGGACGAACGCGCCGAACGGGTCGTCGCCGGTCCGCGTGATCACCGCGCTGGAGCGGCCCAGGCGGGCGGCGGCGACGGCCACGTTGGTGGGGCTGCCGCCCAGGTACTTGCCGAACGTCTCCACGTGGCGCAGCGACACGCCGCTCTGGAGCGGGTAGACGTCCACGCCCACCCTGCCCATCGTCAGCACGTCGAGGGCGCTCATGCCAGGCCCCGCAGGAACGCCACGCCCGCCCGTACGTCGTCGGCCGGGCCGGCGCCCGCCGCGGGCTCGGCGTCGAGGACGACGTCCTGCTCCATGACGTACCAGCCGTCGTACCCGGCGGCGGTCAGGCGTTCGACGATGCCCCGGACGTCCACGTCGCCGAGGCCGAGCCGGCGGTAGATCCCGGCGCGGACGGCGTCGGTGTAGGTCAGCTCGCCGGCCCGGACGCGTCCGGCGAGCGCGGCGTCGACGTCCTTCAGGTGCACGTGGGCGATCCGCTCGGGGGCGCGGGTGACGAGGTCGAGCGGGTCGCCGCCGCCGATGAGCAGGTGGCCGGTGTCCAGGCAGAGCGGGACGGCGCTGCCGCCGAGCACCCGGTCCACCTCCTCGCCGGTCTCGACCATGGTGCCGACGTGCGGGTGCAGGGTGAGCGCGCGGCCGTCGCCCTTCGCCTCGTGGAAGGCGCGGTCGAGGTTGCCGAGCAGGGTGCGCCAGCCGGCCTCGTCCAGCTCCGGACGGGCGTCGTAGCCGTCGGCGCCGGTGGCCGCGGCCAGCACGACGACCACGTCCGGGGCGAAGGAGGCCCAGGTGGCGCGGAGTGCGGGCAGCGGGTCGTGGGCGGGGTCGTGCAGGACGGCGGGGACGAATCCGCCCACGGCGCGCAGCCCGTACCGGCCGAGCAGGTCGCGGTCGGCGGGAAGGAAGCCCTCGGGGCCCAGTTCGGTGGCGGTCAGGCCCAGCTCGGCCATCTCGGCGAGCACCCGGTCGGCGGTGAGCTGGTGTCCCCATCCGGGCACCTCGCACACGCCCCAGGAGATCGGTGCGGCGGCGATCCTCACTTGGCCACCTCCAGCACGCGCACCGGGCGGCCCTCGCGGCGCGCCAGGTCGGCGGCCTCGGCCAGGTAGAGGGCGGCCAGGGCGTCGCGGACGGTGCAGGGGCTCTCGCTCTCGCCCCTGGCCATCGACAGGAACGCGCCCATCTCGGCGACGTAGGCGGCCTCGAACCTGGTCTGGAAGTCCGGCCACGGCGGCCCGTCCGGGCTCAGGCCCTCGGCCGAGCGCAGCGGGGTGCGGTCGCCGAGCCCGACGGCGCGGGTGCCGAGCGTGCCGGCCAGCTCCATGCGCACGTCGTAGCCGGCGCCGTTGTAGCGGGAGCCCTGGAGGGTGACCAGCGTGCCGTCGTCCATGACGATCAGGGCGGCGCTGTTGTCGACGTCCCCGGCGGCGGCGAAGTACGGATCGCCGCGATTGGCGCCGACCGCCTGCACGACGTCCGCCTCGCGGCCGGTGACCCAGCGCAGGATGTCGAAGTCGTGGATGTGGCAGTCGCGGAAGATGCCGCCGGACTGGGCGACGTACTCGGCGGGCGGGGGCGCGGGGTCGCCGGTCAGCATGTGGACGCGGTGCAACTCGCCGAGCTCGCCCGCCAGCAGCGCCTCGCGGGCGCCCCGGTACCCGGCGTCGAAGCGGCGCTGGAAGCCGATGTGCACGCCGATCCCGGCCCGTTCGACGGCCTCGGCGACCCGTAACGTCTCCCTGACGGTCGGCGCGGCCGGCTTCTCGCAGAACGCCGGCACCCCCCGCTCGCACGCCAGCAGCAGGGCCTCGGCGTGGGCGGAGGTCGGCGTCGCGATCACCACCGCGTCCGCGTCGAAGGGGTCGCCGGTCCGGGCGCCGAGCCGCCGCGCCACCTCCTCCGCCCTCGCCGTGTCCACGTCGGACACGACAAGCTCGTCAACCAAGGTGGACAGCGTTGTGGCATGGAACATGCCTATACGTCCAAGGCCCAGCAGACCCACACGCATGATCGCTCCTCATCCAGGGGGGCCTCCAGTTCTAGATGAACAGGAGATGAACAGTCAAGGGTTTGTCCTGACATAAGGATGAACTGTCGTAGCTGGGCGGCAAGGCCGTAGCTGGATCCCCACGTAAGAATGTCTTGACAAATTATTCACGTGACGTTCATCGTGAGCACACAATGGCGCCGGTCGGGGCTGGCGCGGCGCCTGCGAACCCGAGAGGCAAGAGGAGTGACGCCATCATGAGGCGTACCGGGAAGATCATCTCCATGGCGTTGCTGGCGACCGCCGCCGTGGCGTGCGCGCCCTCCACCGCAGGCGGAGGACCGTCGGCGGCGGCGACGGCCAAGGCGCTGCCCGGCCCGTCACTCGATGCGAACTTCGACCTGGAGGCGCTGGTCTCCGCCGCGAAGAAGGAAGGCAGCGTCCTGGTCTACGACTCCAGCGGCGACATCGAGGAAGTGGCCAAGGCGTTCACCGCGAAGTACGGCATCGCCATGGAGGGGGTGAAGTCGGACACCCCGCAGACGGCCGAGAAGATGACCAGGGAACACGCCGCCGACAACGTCACCATCGACGCGGCCATGTACGAGGACGGCGGCGTCCTGGTCGGCCAGCTCGCGCCGCAGGGCGTCACGCAGACCTGGATCCCCGCGGACCTGAAGGACCAGATCCCGGCCGAGAACCAGAACCCGCTGCTCGCGCTCTCCAAGGCGACGGTCTTCGGCTACAACACCAAGCTCTCCCCCGGCGGCTGCCCGGTGAAGAACGTCTGGGACCTGACCGACCCGGAGTGGTCCGGCAAGCTGGTGATGCAGGACCCGCTCGGCAAGCCGACCGTGCTGTCGTTCTTCACCCAGCTCGACGCGTACGGCAACCAGGCGCTCGAACAGGCCTACCAGGCCAAGTACGGCAAGCCGCTGAAGACCGAGGAGAAGAGCGCCGCCCTGGAGTGGATCAAGCGGATGTCCCTCAACAAGCCGGTGCTGACAGGCTCGGACGAGGACATCTCCGCCGCGGTGGGCGCGCCGGCCGCCACCGACAAGAAGATCGGCTTCATGTCGATCTCGAAGTTCCGCAACAACGAGGACAAGGGCTACCATCAGGCCGCCTGCGAGGGGATGACCCCCTTCGTCGGGTTCAGCTACCCGAAGTACGCGGCGATCGCCACCAAGAGCAAGCACCCGAACGCGGCAAAACTGTTCGTGCACTTCATCATGACCGAGGAAGGCGTCAAGCACGAGATCGGCGAGGGCGGTGTCTCGGGCAACAGCACGGTCAAGCCGATGGTCACCCCGCCCGGCCTGTCCGACTGGCAGGGCCAGCTCTTCCACACCGACCCCGAGGGCCTGCTCGGCGACCTGCGGAACCGCCAGACCATGTCCGACTTCTGGCGCGTCAACCGCAGCTAGCGCGGCCGAGGACCGCCCGGCCGGGAGCCTCCGGCCGGGCCGTTCGGCATGCCCTGGCTCAGGTGTAACACTTAATGTCCTGACATAAGGATGACGTATTGATTTCTTGTAAAACTGTCGTTACGTTCTGGGGCAACATCAACACCCCGAACGAGGAGGCGCAATGCGTCCCCTGTCCAGGCTCTCCCTGGCAGCCCTGATGTTGGCCATGGTTGGCGGGACCGCCTTACCCGCGGCCGGTTCCGGCGTGGCGACCGTGTATCCCGAAGTCGAAACCCCCTCCCTCTACGACGACGCGGCCGGCGGCGACGCCAACGGCGACGACCCCGCGATCTGGGTGGACCCGTCCGACTCCGAGGACAGCGTGGTGATCGCCACCGCCAAGAAGGGCGGCCTCTACGTCTACGACCTCGACGGGCAGCAACTTCAGCACCTGCCGGCGCCCGCCGCCCCAGGGCCGGACGACGAGGCGGGCCGCTTCAACAACGTCGACGTCACCTACGGCTTCGGCGGCAGGGACCTGGCGATCGTCTCCGACCGCGGCCGGGACACACTGCGCATCTACTCCATCTCGCACGGCCACCTCACCGACGTGACCGACCCGGCCGCGCCGTTCGTGTTCAACGCGACGCAGCAGCAGGTCAACGACGCGGAGACGGCCTACGGCCTGGCTGCCTGGAAGGACTCCACCGGCACGTACGCGCTGGTCAGCCGCCGCCACAAGACCTCGGTCGGCCTGGTCAAGCTGCTCGCCAAGCCGGGCGGCAAGATCGGCTACCAGCTCGTCAGGACACTGACCCTGCCCAACTCCTTCACCCTGCCGAACGGCCAGACCTGGTCCCCCTGCCTTGAGCCGGACGAGCAGGCACAGGTCGAGGGCATGGTCGTGGACCAGGAGCGGGACGTGCTCTACGCCGCCCAGGAGGACGTCGGCATCTGGCGCGTGCGCGCCGACCTCACCGGCACGCCCGTCCTGGTGGACAAGGTCCGCGAGTACGGCGTCCCCGGCACGTACGACCCCGCGACCGAGGAGTGCACCCCCGGCGCCGACCCCGGCTACGGCGGCAAGCACCTCACCGCGGACGCCGAGGGCCTGACCATCTACTACCGCGAGGACGGCAAGGGCTATCTGCTGGCCTCCAGCCAGGGTGACAACACCTTCGCCGTCTACCGCAGGGAGGGCTCCAACTCCTACCTCGGCCAGTTCCGCGTCGGCGAGGCGAACGGCATCGACGGCTCGGAGGTGAGCGACGGCTCGACCGTGCTCAACGTGCCGCTGGGCGAGTTCGACGAGGGCCTGTTCATCGCCCACGACGGCGTGAACACGCCGGCCACGGCGGACCGGGAGAACACCAACTTCAAGTTCGCCGACTGGGGCGACATCGCCGACGGGCTCGACCTGGACGTCGACACCGACGGCTGGGACCCGCGCGACTGATCCAGGCCGCTCAGCGGTCCCGCGAACCGGGGCGCCGTCCGATAGGGCGGCGCCCTTTCGGCGGTTCGGGCGTCCCTGCGTTGATTTGGGCATTGCTGAGCCGGGCGGAGAGAATGGGCTTCGCGTGCGGAGGAGGAGCGTGACCGAGAGTCAGTCGCTGGACAGCCTCGCCCGCCGCCTGGAAGAGGTGGTCGGCGAGCTGCGCGGCATACCCGTGGACGTCGAGCGGCTGGAGGACGCCGAGCTCGTCCGCCGGCACATCCTGCGCGCCACCCGCTCGGCGGCCGAGCTGCGGGCCATGCACCCGGTGGGCTCGCCCGAGCAGGGACGCGACGAGCAGCGCAGCAGGCGTACCGTGCTCGACGCCCTGGGGCACGGGCTGGCGATGCGCACGATCGTCCATTCGAGCATGCTGGACGACCCGCGCAAGGCCGCCCGGATCAAGGAGCTGCACGCCGCCGGGGACCTGCACCGGGTCATCGACGAGCCGATCCAGCAGCTCCTCATCTTCGACCGCTCGGTGGCGTTCGTCCGGATCACCCCGATCGCTCACACGCCGGGCGCGCTGATGATCAGGCAGCAGGGGCTGATCGCGGCTCTCATCGACCTGTTCGAGCTGTCGTGGGCGCGGGCCAGGGAGGTCACCGAGCCGGCGTACCAGCTGTCGCCCCGGGAGCGGGAGGTGCTCGCGCTGATCGCCGAGGGCCGTTCCAACAGCGCCGTGGCCCGTGCCCTGTCGATCACGGAGGCGGCCGTCGGGAAGCACGTGGCCTCCGTGTTCACCAAGCTCGACCTGCCCGCGACCGAGGACGACAACCGCCGGGTGCTGGCCGTGCTGGCCTACCTGCGCGGCGTGGCGCGCTAGGGCCATCCCGCACCACGCGGCGGTGGGGTAGGGACAGGGCTACCCCGTACTCGGTCCAGCCCCCGCGCGGGCGGATCGCGGCGGGCGCTTCGATGGACGTCATGCAGAGAATGACTGGATTGCTGGTCGGCGCGGTGTTCGGCGCGGTGTTCGTCGTCGTCAACGCGCACGACCCCCTCGGCCCCGTGACCGCGAACCTCCTGCGGGGCGCCGCGTGCCTGGCGGCGGCGGCCGTGCTCGCGATGTGGTTCCGCGCCGCGCGCGCGGGACGTCCCGCCCCGTCCGGACGGCGGGGCATGTTCGGGCCCGGCTACCTGGCCGTGGTCGTGGTCGAGGCGGTCCTGCTGTTCGGCGGGCTGCGGGTGCTGGCCGCGCTCGGACGTCCCGAGGAGGGGAACGTGGCGTGGGTGGCGTTCGTGGTGGGCGCGCACTTCGTCGCGCTGGCGCCGATCTGGAAGGACTGGAGCATCGCCGTGCCGGGCGTGGCGCTCACGGTGCTCGGCGTCGGCGGTCTCGTCCTGGCCGGCACGCCCGCGCTGGCGTGGGTGCCGATTGTCAGCGGGGTGCTGTCCGGCGTCGTGCTCCTGGCCGGCAGCCTCACCCTCGGCCTGCGCGGGACGGCACGAGTGGCGGCCTGACCGTCCGGCGGGCGCGCCTCCTCCCCTGGCACAGACCCTCTGATACTCTCTGTGCTGAATTGATTACTTTCTGTCGCTAGGGGAGCTAGTGTGAAGGTCGCCTGCGTCGGCGGTGGACCCGCCAATCTGTACTTCTCGATCCTGATGAAGACGGTCGACCCGTCCCACGAGATCACCGTCCATGAGCGCAACCCGGCCGGGGCGACCTACGGCTGGGGCGTGACCTACTGGGACGACCTGCTCAAGAACCTGCGCGCCGCCGACCCCGAGTCCGCGGACGTCATCCGCGAGAACTCGATCCGCTGGGACAGCTGGGCCACCCACATCCAGGACCGCGCGACGGTGACGCTGACGGAGTCGGACGAGGGCTTCGGCATCTGCCGTCACCGCCTGCTCGACATCCTCGCCGACCGCGCCCGCTCCCTCGGCGTGCACATCGAGTACGGCCGCGAGATCGCAAGCCAGGACGAACTGGACGCCGAACTGGTCGTGGCCGGCGACGGCATCAACAGCGCCCTGCGCGAGCCGCACGCCGACCACTTCGGCACCGAGGTCGCGGTCGGCCGCAACCACTACATCTGGCTCGGCACCACGAAGGTCTTCGACGCCTTCACCTTCGCCTTCGTCGAGACCCCGCACGGCTGGATCTGGTGCTACGGCTACGTCTTCAGCGAGGACCACAGCACGTGCGTCGTCGAGTGCTCCCCCGAGACCTGGAAGGGGCTCGGCCTCGACCAGGCCGCCGAGGCCGACGGCCTGGCGCTGCTGGAGAAGCTCTTCGCCGACATCCTCGACGGCCATCCGCTGATCGGCCGGGCCCACACCGACGGCAGCGCGTACTGGCTGAACTTCCGCACGCTGACCAACCGCACGTGGTATCGCGACAACCTCGTCCTGATCGGGGACGCCGCGCACACCACCCACTACTCCATCGGCGCGGGCACCGCCCTGGCCTTCGGGGACGCCGCCTTCCTGGTCAACGCGCTGAACCAGGAGCCGGAGCTGGACGCCGCGCTGGCCCGCTACGACCGCGAACGCCGTGCGGCGATCCGCCCGCACCAGAAGTCGGCCCGCCTCAGCGCCCAGTGGTACGAGAACCTGCCGCGCTACATCGACCTCCCGCCGGTCGAGTTCATCGCGCTGCTCGGCCAGCGGCACTCCCGGGTGCTGCCGCACCTGCCGCCCCGGCTGTACGTCCGGCTCGACCGCGTCCTCAGCTGGTTCGGCGGGGGCGGGTTCGACAGGAGCGACCAGGAAGCGCCGCCCGAGTGAGGATCAGGGGAAGTCCTTCGGGTTCACGGGGCTCGTGCGCGCGTTGCCGCCCCTGATCGGGTTGAGGGTCAGGGTCCAGATGGTGTACTGCGTGGAGGTCGTGCGGAAGCGCAGCCGGTCGTTGAACTTCTGGTAGCTCGCGGCCCTGGTGAAGCGGCCCTTCGAGGTGCTGAACCGGTAGCCGGTCGTGAAGTAGATGCGGTACGTGCCGTCCCTGACGTCCCGGATGCGGGCCGTGGATCTGGCGCGCACGTAGATGCTGACGGCCTTGGTCCTGCCCTTGACGATGGTGACGACGCCGTCCTTCGACGTGCCGTTCTTGATCTTGAGTGTGCCGCGGCCGCCGCTGAGGCGGTCGTAGATGATCCGGCCGTTGGCCGGGCGGGAGGCCGCGGCGGCCTGGACGGCGGAGGTGGTCCGGGCGGCGGAGGCGGTCTGGAGGCCCGCCGCGGTGGCGCCGGCCGGGGTGGTGGTCAGCAGCGTGCCGGTCAACGCGACGGCCGCCACGACCCCTGCGCGTAACGGGGTCGCTTCGAGAAGTCTCTTCACCATGGTCTTCTCCTTGGGGGGACATGGTCAGACTGATCGCGTACCCGTGTATATCAGGACAGAAAGCTTCTACGCTCGTAGACTTTAAGGCGTCCGTTCATCTCCGAGAGGCGGCACGATGAGCCACGTCCCCGTCCCCTATGACCCTGAGCTGGCGGAAGGTCTCGCGGCGTTCCTGACGGCGGTCGAGAGCGTGCCGCTGCGCGCGGACACCATCCTGCGCAACCGCGAGATCTTCGCCGGGCTCATCCCGCCCATGGAGGAGATCGTCGCCGGCCGTCCCGTCGAGTGGTGGGACGTGGACGTGCCCGGCCCCGAGGGCGCCCCCGACGTCACCCTCACGGTCGTCCGTCCCAAGGGCGGCCCCGCGCCCGGCGCGGCGGCCGTGTACGAGATCCACGGCGGCGGCATGATCCTCGGCAGCCGGTTCTTCGGCATCGAGAGCCTGATCCAGGCGGCCCTGGAGCACGGCATGGTCGGCGTGACGGTCGAGTACCGGCTGGCCCCCGAGAACCCGGCGCCGGCGGCGGCCGAGGACTGCTACGCGGGCTTCGTCTGGACCGCCGCGCACGCCCGGGAGCTGGGGTTCGACCCGGGCCGCCTGGTCGTGTCCGGCTTCAGCGCGGGCGGCGGGCTCACCGCGTCGGTCGGCATCATGGCCCGCGATCGGAACGGCCCGTCCGCCTCCGGCCTCTACGTCGGCGCGCCCATGATCGACGACCGGAACTCGACCGTGTCGAGCCTCCAGTACGACGGCATCGGCGCCTGGGACCGCAACAACAACGACACCGCCTGGACCGCCCTGCTCGGCGAACGGCGCGGCACCCCGGACGTGCTGCCGCACGAGGTTCCGGCGCGGGCGTCCGACCTGTCGGGGCTGCCGCCGGTCTTCATCGAGGTCGGGGCGGCCGAGGTGTTCCGCGACGAGGCGGTCGAGTTCGCCGGCCGCATCTGGGCGACCGGCGGGCAGGCGGAACTGCACGTGTGGGCGGGCGGCCACCACGGCTTCACGGGCACACCGGGCGCGCGCGTCTCCCGCGCCGCCCTGGAGACCAAGCACTCCTGGTTCCAGCGAACCCTGGATCTCTGACCCCACCGCGGCGGCCCCCGCCGGGCCGTGCCGCCGGGTGCCGGAGGCTGGAAGACGGGGGTTCAGAGGGTGAGGGTGCGGCGGAGCCAGGAGAGGCGGGTGGCGAGGGCGGCGCGGGTGATCTCGTGGTCCGGTGCGAAGATGTCGAAGCCGTGGAAGGCGCCGCTCCAGATGTGCAGCTCGGCCTGACCACCCGCGGCCCAGATCCGCGACGCGTACGCCACGTCCTCGTCGCGGAACAGCTCGGCGGCCCCCGCCTCGACGAACGCGGGCGGCAGCCCCGACAGGTCGGCGGCCCGCGCCGGGGCCGCGTAGCAGGAGACGGCGGCGTCCGGGTCGCCGGCCCGGTCGCCGAGCAGGGCCTGCCAGCCCAGCAGGTTCAGGGCGCGCGGCCAGGTGCCGAGGCCGTCGTACTGGTGGCTGGAGACGGTGGTGTTGAGGTCGTCCAGCATCGGGCACAGCAGGAGCTGCCCGGCCAGGTGGGGGCCGCCGCGGTCGCGGGCCAGGAGGGCGACGCCGGCGGCCAGGCCGCCTCCGGCGCTGCCGCCCATGACGACGACGCGTCCGGGGTCCACGCCGAGTTCGGCGGCGTGCTCCGACATCCAGGCCAGCCCGGCGTAGCAGTCCTCGACCGGCGCCGGGTGGGGGTGCTCGGGGGCCAGGCGGTACTCGACGTTGACGGCGACGACGCCCAGTGCCTCGACGAGCGCGACCAGGCGCGGGAAGTCCATGGCCCGATGGCCGGTGATCATGCCGCCGCCGTGGATGTTGAACAGCCCGGGTACCGGGGCCGCCGGGCGGCGCGGGCGCAGCACGGTGACCTCCAGGTCGGGCGCGCCGGCCGGGCCGGGGACGAACCGCTCCTCGGCGTCGATCTCCCGGTCGCCGATCACCTCGGCGACGGGCGGCATGGGCATGGCCGCGCCGGCCGCGCGCATGAGGGGGATGGTCTCCAGGGTCGGGGCGGGGCCGTCGGGCCGGGGCATGCCGTCCAGGACCGCGGCCAGCGCCGGCTCGAAGGGGACGGGGGTGGGGGGCATGGTTCTCCTGGTCACTGCGGGGCTGCGAAGGCGAGGGCCCGTGCCGGGTTCTCGACCATGATCATGTGGATGGCCTCGGCACTGACGCCGAGGCGGCGCAGGGCGGGCAGGAAGTGGCGCGGGATGTAGTCGTAGCCCTTGCCGCCGTACCTCTTGAGCTGGATCTTCTGGCAGACGTCGTGGCCGAGCACGATCTGCCGCGCGTAGCCCCGTTCGACCAGGTCGGCGATGCCGCGCAGGACCTTGTGGTCGCTGCCCAGGACGAGGTGGCCCCACGGGCTGCCGGGCGCGGCCAGGAAGTCGAACTCGACGAACACGCCCCGGGCGAGCAGGCGTTCGGCGAACTCGGGGCCGGACAGGACGTCCACGCAGTGGCCCAGGACGACGTTGCCGGGGGCGACGCCCTCCTCCTGGAGGATGTCGAGCACCCGGAACTTCTCCTCGCCGACGCCGCCGACGTGGAAGGTGACCGGCGCGCCGGTGACGCGGGAGGCCCGTCCGGCGGCGCGTACGCTCTTGAGCTCGCCGTCCGTCAGCGGCGCCGACTCCGCGCCGACCTCGCCGATGATGCCCGCGCGGACGCCGGTGCCGTCGGCCCCCAGCACGACGTCGCGCACGATGACGTCGGCCAGCTCGTCCACGGTGCGCCCGGCCATGTCGGCCGGATGGAACGTCGGGGTGTACCAGCCGCCGCCCATGACGATGTGCAGCCCGCTGGCCCGCGACAGCCGCAGCAGCGCCTCCGGGTCCCGGCCGAGGCCGATGGGCGAGACCTCGACCATGGTGCGCCCGCCGCTGTGGGCGAAGGCGAGGGTCTCGGCGAGCATCTCGTCGAAGTCGCCCAGCAGGTCGTTGTCGGCGTTCGGGCCGCCGTGGCGGACGCGCGCGAGGGTGTCCAGGGTGAGCGGCTCGGCCGCCGCGGGCGCGTCCTCGCCGGGGCGGCGGGACCGGGCGGGCCTGCGCAGGTCGACGAAGATGTGCTCGTGCATGGACGTCTGCCCGAGCAGCGCCGGGTCCACCGGGCCGGCGACGGTGAGCGCCTGTCCGGCCAGGTTCGGGATGGGGAAGGGGTAGCGGCTCACGAGCCCGCCTCCTCGGTCCTGAGCGCGAGCAGCCGCCTCGGGTTGCGCACGGTGACGGTCTCGATCAGCTCGTCGTCCGCGCCGAGCATCCGCAGGTACGGGACGAACTGCCGCAGGACGAACGCGTACCCGCCGCCGCCGTAGGCGAGGAGCTGCGACTTGGCGCGTACGTCGTGCGAGAGCAGGAGGCGTCCGGCGTGGCCGCGGCGGGCGAGTTCGAGCACGGCCGCGGCGACGTCCTGGTCGTCGGAGACGCTGAGCGCGGTGGGCAGCCTGCCGAGCTGGTCGAACTGCACGAAGACGCCGCGTTCGAGCAGCGGTTCGAGCTCGTCGGGACGCGGGGAGAGCGCGTCGCAGTGCCCGACGGCCACCCGCGCGAGGTCCGCGCCCTCCTCGGCGAGCAGGTCGAGGACGCGCTGCTGGACGGCGGGGTCGTCATCGCGGGCGAGCGAGACGGCGGCGCCGGTGGCCGCCGACGCGCGGGCCGCCGCGACCAGCAGCGCGCGCTCGGCGGGCACGCCGGGGTCGAGCGCGGCCAGCTCGCCGATGACGCCGGCGCGCACGCCGTCCACGCCCTCGGTGAGGTCGCGGAGCAGCTCCTCGGTCAGCTGCTCGGCGGCGTCCCCGCCGGTGGGGAGGCCGGTCCGCGCGGGGTGGTGCCGGCCGCAGCCCATGACGACGGTCAGGCCGGTCGCCTCGGCGAGCCGGCGCAGCCCGGCCGGGTCGCGGCCGAGCCCGTCGGCCGTGAGGTCCACCACCGTGCCACCGCCGGCCTCGCGGAAGGCGGCGAGCTCGGCGGCGGCCAGGCCCGCGTCGCCGAGCAGCAGGTCGTCCCGGTTGACGGCGCCCATGCCGACCTCGCCCAGCAGGTCCATCGTGAGCGGCGCGCGGTAGAACCGCAGCGTGCTCGCCGCCGTCGGACGGACGCGGCCGGCACGGGCCCAGGCTTCGGGCGTGTCGTCGGTCGGGGCGAAGTCGCTCAGCAGGTGCTCGTGCGGCAGGACCGCGCCCAGCGAGGCCGCTGGGACCTCGCCGGTGACGGCCACGACCGTGGAGTCGGTGGTGGACACACGAGCAATATAGCCCCAGAACGTCTACAAGTGTAGATAAAAGCCTCAGGCGACTCCGTCCACCATCCGGGGGACGCCGAGCGGGTTGGCCTCGCGCAGTTCCGGCGGCAGGAGGGGGTCAGGGGTGTCCTGGAAGCACACCGGGCGCAGCCAGCGCTCGATCGCGGTGCCGCCGACCGAGGTCGAGGTGCTGGTCGAGGCCGGGTACGGCCCGCCGTGCTGCATCGCGGGCGCGACCGACACGCCTGTGGGCCAGCCGTCCACGACGACCCGTCCGGCCAGCCCGGCGAGCCTGGCCACCAGGCCGGCCGCCGCGCCCTCGCGCTCGTCGGCCCCCAGGTGCACGGTCGCCGTGAGGTTGCCGGGCAGCGCGTCGAGCACCGCGTCCCGCTCGGCCTCCGAGCCGTACCTGGCCACGACGGTGACCGGCCCGAAGCACTCCTCCAGCAGTTCGGCGTACGCGTCCCCGTCCGCGAGCCGTCGCGCCGCCACGGTCAGCACGCCCGGCCGGACGGCGAGCGGCGCGGCGTCGTCCTCGCCCGCGGGCAGCGCCTGCGTGACCCCGGGCAGCAGGGCGCGGGAGCGCACGCCGTCCAGGAAGGCCGCCCGCATGCGCGGGTCGAGCAGCGGTCCGGCGGGGACCGCGGCCGTGACGACGGCGTCGAGCACCGCGTCGCCCGCCGGGCCCGCGGGCAGCAGGACCAGGCCCGGCTTGACACAGAACTGGCCGAGCCCCTGGGTGTAGGAGGCGGCCAGGCCCGCGCCGATCTCGGCCGCCCTGGTCCCGGCGGCCCGCTCGGTCACCACGACCGGGTTGAGGCTGCCCAGCTCCCCGTGGAACGGGATCGGCCGGGGACGGGCGGCGGCCAGGTCGTGCAGCGCCCGCCCGCCGCGTACCGAGCCGGTGAAGCCGACTGCGGCGGTCAGCGGGTGCCGGACCAGCTCCGGACCCGCCTCGAAGCCGTGGACCAGGCCCACGACGTCGGCCGGCAGCCCGGTCTTCTCCGCGGCGGCGCGCAGCGCGCGGGCGGTCAGGACGCTGGTCGCCGGATGGTCCGGATGCGCCTTGACGACGACCGGGCAGCCGGCGGCCAGCGCGCTGGCGGTGTCGCCGCCCGGCACGCTGAAGGCCAGCGGGAAGTTGCTCGCCGCGAACACCGCGACCACGCCCAGCGGCACCTTGTAACGCCGCAGGTCGGGACGGGGGGCCGGGCGGGCGGCCGGGTCGGCGTGGTCGATGATCACGTCCAGGAAGGCGCCCGACTCGGCCACGTCGGCGAAGGCGCGCAGCTGGTAGCAGGTGCGGGCCAGCTCGCCGGTGAGCCGTACCCGGCCGAGCGCCGTCTCGGCGTCGGCGGTCGCGATGATCTCCTCGCCGCCCTCCTCCAGCAGCGCGGCGGCGGTACGCAGCAACTCGGCGCGTACGGACCGGTCGGCCAGCGCCGGGGCGGCGGCGGCAGCGGCGCGTACGGCGCGGTCCACGTCCTGCGGCGTCGACTCCGCCGCGACGCGCCCGCGGGACTCCCCGGTACGCGGATCGACGCTCAGCACGTCACTCACGGTCTTGTCCTCTTTCGTCTTCGTCGGGAGTTTCGTCGGCGAGGGCGGCCAGCTCGCCCAGCGGCACCGGGGCCGCCAGGCTCCGGGTGGACAGCGGGCGCAGGTCGGCCGCCGTGCTCTCGCGGCGGCTCAGGCAGGCCGCGACGCCGGCGGTGGCGAACCCGCACACCCGTCCCTGGCACCAGCCCATGCCCGGCCTGGCCAGCATCTTCAGGGTGCGCGGGTCGTCGGCCCCCAAATCGTCGTGGGCACGGCGAAGGTCGCCGTAGGAGACCTCCTCGCAGCGGCAGACCAGCGTCCCGTCCCGCAGCCAGGTCGTCCAGGCGTGCGGCACGGGGTAGGTCCGGTGCATGGCCGCGGCGAAGCGCCGTCCGCGGGCGATCGACCGGCGCAGGCGGCCCATCAGCGCCGGGTCGGCGCGGCGGCCCAGCGTACGGGCCAGGGCCAGGGCGCTCAGCCGGCCCTCCTGCCGGGCCAGGACGGCGCCGCCGACGCCGGTCGCCTCGCCGGCGACGTACAGGCCGGGGACGCCGGTGCGCTGGAAGGCGTCCACGATGACGACGAGCGAGCCGTCGACGTCCTTCCTGGTGTCCGCGCCGAGCATGAGCGGCAGTTCGAGCGAGGGCGTGAAGCCCCAGCCGAGCGCGACGAGGTCGACGGGGACCTCGCTGACCGGCCCGGCCGGGCGGCCGTCGCCGCCGATCCCGCTGAGCCGGACCGCCTCGACCCGGTCCTCGCCCAGGATCTCGGTGACCACGGTCCTGGTGCGGTACGGGACGCGGTGGCGGGCCAGCAGCGCGGCGTACTGGAGCGCCTCCAGCCCCTTGGCGGGCACCGACGCGGCGCCCCGGAGGTCGCGCAGCCACCCGAGCGTGGCGTTGGCCTCGGCGACGGCCGCCACCCGCGCCCCGGCGGCGGCCAGGCCGGTGGCGACCGGCAGCAGGAACGGCCCGGTCCCGGCGACCACCGCGCGGCGGCCCGCCAGGGTGCGCTGCCCCTTGAGCAGGGCCTGCACTCCCCCGGCGGCCATCACGCCGGGCAGGTCCCAGCCGGGGACGGGCAGTTGCCTGTCGTAGCCGCCGGGGCACAGGATCAGCGCGCGGGCGGTCACCGTCGTGCCGGCGGCCCCCTCCTCGGGGACGGTCGGCGTCGTGCGCAGCGTGAACGTGCCCTCGCCGTCGCGGGTGGCCAGCCAGACCTGGTGGCCGGGCAGGTAGCGGACCCGTCCGGCGGCGGTCAGGGCGCGCAGGCGGTCGCGGAGCCGGGTGAAGACCGGCCAGCCGTGGTGTCCGGCGGCGTCGCCGGGGCGGGCGTGGCGTTCGTCGTAGTGCCGCCAGAACTGGCCGCCGGGCTGGCCGGCGGCGTCCACGAGGGCCACCCCGAGCCCGGCCTCGGCGGCCTCGACGGCGGCGGCCAGCCCGGCCGGCCCCGCGCCGACCACGGCGACGTCGTACGGCTCACGCATGATGCCCTCCCCGCTCGCCGGCATCCTGTTCGCCGTCTTCCTGGGCGGGGGTGTCGTCGCCGAGGCGCATGCCGTCGCGCGCCGGGACCAGGCAGGCGCGCAGGTCGGGGACGCCGTCGACGGTGATGAGGCAGTCGAAGCAGATGCCGATGCCGCAGAACAGGCCGCGCGGCCGGCCCGCCCCGCGGGTGGTGCGCCAGTCGAGGATGCCGGCCGCGACCAGGGCGGCCCCCACGCTCTGTCCGGGCTCGGCGGGGACGCTCTCGCCGCGGAAGGTCATCTGGTGGGTCATCGGGGCGCCTCCTCGGTCGCGGAAGACCCGGTCCCGGAGACGCCGGTCGGGGGCGCCCCGCCGCCGAGGGCCTCGGTGTCAGAAGCCTCCGCGTCAGGGGCCTCGGCGTCGGGGAAACGGTCGGGGGCGAACGGGGTGAGGTCGAGGTCAGGGGTGCGGCCGGTGAGGGCCTGGGCGATGAGCTTGCCGGTGCCCGCCGACAACCCGATGCCCGCGCCCTCGTGCCCGCAGGCGTGCCACAGTCCGGGCGCGCGCGGGTCGGGCCCGATCACCGGCAGATGGTCCGGGCAGTACGGCCGGAACCCCAGGTACGTGCGCATGGCGCGGACGTCCCGCAACATCGGGAACAGCGCGATCGCCTTGGCCGCCAGCGCCCCGGCCGCCGCCGGGGAGAACGTGCGGTCGAAGCCGACGCGCTCCCGGGAGGCGCCGATGAGGATCGTGCCGCTGCCGGTGCCCTCCACGACGGGCGAGGTCTGCAGGGCGGCGTCGGAGCTGGCCACGTCCCCGACGTACTCGGCGGCGTAGACCTTGTGGCGGATCGTCCGGGGCGGCATCGGCTGGGTGACCAGCACGAACCCGCGCCGGGGCAGCACGGGCACGTCCACCCCGGCCAGGGCGGCGAGGTCGCCGGCCCACGTGCCGGTCGCGTTGAGCACCGCCCCGGCGGGCAGGTCGCCGGACGTGGTGCGCACGCCGGTCACGCGGCTCCCGTCGCGCAGGAACCCGGTGACGCCGGTACGGGTACGCACCTCGGCGCCGTGCGCGCGGGCCAGGCGCAGCAGGTGGGCGACCACCAGCATGGGCTGGACCTGGGCGTCCTGGGGGTAGAAGGCGGCACCGGCGAGGCCGGGCGCGAGGTGCGGCTCGTAGTCGCGCAGCTCCTGCGCGGCCACGTCGCGCACCTCGACGCCGTGGCGGCGCTGGTGCTCGCCCAGCTCGCGCAGCGAGGCGAGGCCGGCCCCGGACGAAGCGACGACCAGGCCGCCCTTGGCCTCGAACTCCCACGACCCGGCGTGCTCGGCCAGGTCCTCGCGCCACACCCGCTGGGAGTGGAGCGCGAGGTCGAGCTCGGGCCCGGCCTCCTTGTCGGACACCAGCAGGTTGCCCTCGCCCGCGCTGGAGGTGCCGCCGGCGATGGCCGCGCGCTCGACGACCACCACCCGCAGCCCGGCCAGCGCGGCGAAGTAGGCGCTGGCCGCGCCCACCACGCCCGCGCCGACCACGACCAGGTCGGCGCTCACCGGGTGCCCTTCGCGCCGCCCGCCCGCGGGCCGGACCGGCTCACAGCAGGAACCCCGCCGGGAACGGGTCGGTCGGGTCGAGGTGGAACTGCGAGGTGCCGGTGACCCAGGCGCGGCCGGTGATCGAGGGCAGCACGGCGGGCAGCGGGCCGACCGTGGTCTCGCCGAGCAGCCGCCCGGTGAAGCGGGTCCCGATGAACGACTCGTTGACGAAGTCGTCCCCGAGGGCCAGCTCGCCCCGGGCGTGGAACTGGGCCATGCGGGCGCTGGTGCCGGTGCCGCACGGCGAGCGGTCGAACCAGCCGGGGTGGATGGCCATGGCGTGCCTGGACAGCTGCGCCGTCGAGCCGGGGGCGGCCAGGTAGACGTGGTGGCAGCCGTTGATGTCGGGACGTTCGGGGTGGACCGGGCGGTCGTGCTCGTTCACGGCGTCCATGATCGCCAGCCCGGCGGTCAGCAGGTCGCCGGCGCGGGCCCGGTCGAAGGGCAGGCCCAGGTCGGCCAGCTCGACGAAGGCGTAGAAGTTCCCGCCGAAGGCCAGGTCGTAGGCGATCTCCCCGAAGCCGGGCACCTCGACTTTGCGGTCCAGCGCGTACGCGAAGGAGGGCACGTTCTGGATGGTCACCGAGGTCGCCGCGCCGTCCTCGACCGCCACGGACGCCACCACGAGCCCGGCGGGCGTGTCGAGCCGGATCGTGGTGACCGGCTCGACCACGGGCACCATCCCGGTCTCCACCAGGACGGTCGCCACCCCGATCGTGCCGTGGCCGCACATCGGCAGCAGCCCGGAGACCTCGATGAACAGCACGCCGTAGTCGGCGTCCGGCCGGGTCGGCGGCTGGAGGATCGCCCCGCTCATGGCGGCGTGGCCGCGCGGTTCGTACATCAGCAGCGTGCGGACGTCGTCGCTGTTCTCCATGAACCACAGCCGGCGCTCGGCCATGGTCGCCCCCGGGATCGTGCCGACGCCGCCGACGATCACGCGGGTGGGCATGCCCTCGGTGTGGGAGTCGACGGCGTGGAAGGTGCGGCGTGATCTCACTTGTAGCCCTTTTCCAGGACGGTCTCGGTGTCGGCGGTGATGCGGGCGACCAGTTCGGGCGCGAGCGGCAGGCGCGGCGGACGGCAGGCGCCGCCCTTGCGCCCGGCCAGGTCCATGGACAGCTTGATCGACTGCACGAACTCGGGCTTGGAGTCCCAGCGCAGCAGCGGGTGCAGGTCGCGGTAGACGCGCAGCGCCTCGGGCAGGTCGGCGGGGTCGCCCGAGGTGGCCAGCCGGTACAGGCGGGTCGTGGACTCCGGGATCATGTTCGGGTAACCGGCGATCCAGCCGACGGCCCCGGCGAGGCCCAGCTCCAGCAGCACGTCGTCGGCCCCGATGAGCAGGTCCAGGTCCGGCGCCAGCTCGGCGATCTCGTACGCCCTGCGCACGTCCCCGGTGAACTCCTTGACGCCGACGACCAGGCCCTCGTGGAACAGCTCGGCCAGCAGGGCGGGGGTCAGGTCCACCTTGGTGTCGAACGGGTTGTTGTAGGCCACGACCGGCAGCCCGGCCTTGGCGACCTCCCGGTAGTGGGCGACGACGGCCTCGCGCGGGGCCCGGTAGGCGTTCGGCGGCAGCAGCAGCACGGACGTGGCCCCGGCCTCGGCCGCCTGCTCGGCCCAGCGGCGGGCCTCCATGGCGCCGTACGCGGCCACGCCCGGCATGACGCCGAACCCGGCCGGAGCGGCCTGGACGGCGGTCTCGACGACGCGGGTCCGCTCCTCCGGCGTGAGCGTCTGGTACTCGCCCAGCGAACCGTTGGGCGTCACACCGTCACAGCCGCCCGCGGCCAGGAACCGAACGTGTTCGGCGAACCCGTCGTAGTCCACGGAGAGGTCGTCGTGGAAGGGCAGGGCCGTCGCGACGTGGATGCCGCGCCACGGTGTGGCGGAGGTGGTCATGCTGAGGTCTCCTCACTGGGGATTTTCGAGATTATGCGGTGTGATGTCACGGTGATGTCACAGCGGCTACCTACCCGGCGGCCATCCACTTCTCCAGGCCGTCGGCGTCCAGGGGCAGCGCGGCCGACAGCACGTCGGCGCCCTGTTCGGTGACCAGCAGGTCGTCCTCGATCCGGACGCCGATCCCGCGCAGCTCCGGCGGGACGGTGAGGTCGTGCGCGTGGAAGTACAGGCCGGGCTCGACGGTGAGCGCCATGCCGGGGGCCATGACGGCGTCCTGGTAGGACTCCTGGCTCGCCCGGCCGCAGTCGTGCACGTCCAGGCCCAGGTGGTGGCCGACGCCGCAGACCAGGTAGCGGCGGTGGTGCTGCCCGGCGTCGGACAGCGCCTCGTCCACCGAGACCGGCAGCAGGCCCCAGTCGGCCAGGCCGTGCGCGACGACCTCCATGGCGGCGTGGTGGAAGTCGCTGAAGCGGCGGCCGGGGGCGACCGCGGCGAGCGCGGCCCGGTGGGCCCGTTCGACCAGGTCGTGCACCTGCCGCTGGGCCGGGGTGAAGCGGCCGGAGACGGGGAAGGTGCGGGTGACGTCGGCGGTGTAGCAGCTCTCCGCCTCGACGCCGAGGTCGAGCAGCAGCAGTTCGCCGGGGACCACGGGGCCGTCGCAGCGCACCCAGTGCAGCGTGGGCGCGTGCGGGCCGCCGCCGACGATGGAGGGGTAGCCGGGGCCGTTGCCGTACGCGCGGGCGTACCGGTCGAAGGTGCCCTGGAGCCACCGCTCGCCGCGCCCGGCGACGGCGGCGGGGATCTCGCGGACGACGGCGGCGAACCCCTCGACGGTGCGGTCCACCGCCTCGCGGAGCTGCCCGATCTCCCAGTCGTCCTTGTACATGCGCAGCTCGGCGAGGACCCGGCGGGCCTCCTGGTCCTCGGTGACCTCCATGGTCAGCTCGGCCAGCGGCCGGACCCGGACGCCCAGCGCCTTCGCCCAATCCTCCGGGCCCGGCGCGGCGCCCACCCACAGCTCGCCGTACCTGGAGTCGGCGAAGAACGCCGGATCGCCGGGAACGGCGGGCGGCGGCAGGTAGAGGGTGGCCTCGGCGCCCTCCAGCACGACGACGGCGTTCTCGATCTGGCAGCCGGTCAGCCAGACGAAGTCGCTGGCGGCGCGGAAGTCGTAGGCCATGTCGTTGCTGCGGATCGGGGCCTGCCCCGCGGCCAGCACGACGGTCCGGCCGGGCAGCGCCTCGGCGAGCCTGGCCCGGTGGACGGCGGCGGCCTCGGCCGCTCCGGGCACGACGGGCGGTGTGCGGTCGGGGGTGCCCCAGCCGGTGTTCATGTACGCGGTGAAAGCGGGGATCTCGGACAGCCTCGGGGGCCTGCCGTCACGCACCGATGACTCTCCTTCCATAGGGCTCAGTAATGTGTGGCATTGCACTGAACACTAGGACGACGGAAAGCCGCCGCCAAGAGGTGACCGGAAAAATCCGCATTCTGTGACAAACGCTCGGCTACTCTTCGGGGGCCACGCGATCAACGCACACCGCTGTCATCACACACAGAGCCCCGCGGCGGGACAAGCGCGGCGGGACGAGAGACGGGAAGAACGATGACCTCTTGGATCCTCATCGTCGCCGGCGTGCTGCTGGCCCTGGTCGGCGGGCTGTGGGCCCTCCAGGGGCTGGGCGTGGTGGGCGGCAGCGTGATGACCGGCGACGCCACCTGGGCGGTGATCGGGCCGCTGGTGCTCCTGGTGGGCGTCGCCGTCGTGGTGATCGGCCTGCGCCTGCGGCGTTCGCCGTCCCGCTGAGCGCGGCGGGCGACCCGCTCACGGACAGAGCCGAGGGCGATGCGGGCCGTGCGCTCGCGGGGGTCAGGTCGCGGATGACCTGCGACAAATAGCCTAGAATCCGACAGATGTCCCCCGCCCCCACCCGGCTGGCCTGGTTGGACGCCCTGCGGGGGCCGGCCGCGCTGGCCGTCACCGCGCACCACGCCGGCTGGTCCTTCGTCCCCGCCGTGTGGGCGGTCGTGGACCGCAGGATCGACCTCGGCACGTGGGGCGTGTTCGTGTTCTTCCTGGTCAGCGGCTACATCATCCCGGCCTCCCTGGAACGGCGCGGCGACCTGCGCGCCTTCTGGACCGGCCGGGCCCTCCGCCTCCTGCCGCTGCTGCTGGCCGCCCTCGGCCTGGCCTTCCTGCTCGGCCTCGCGGGCCTGCTCCCCCTCGACCCCCGCCTCGGCGAACGTCCCGCGCCCCTGGTCGCGCTCGGCAACCTGACGATGTTGCAGGAGCTGCTCAACCTGCCGCCCGTCATCGGCGTGACCTGGACGCTCTCGTACGAGATGGCGTTCTACCTGATCAGCGTGGGGCTGTTCGCGACCGGTCAGGCCCACAGGTCGGCGGGGATCGCCGTGTCCCTGGCGGCGCTGGCCGTGCCGGCGGGGCTGCTGCTGCCGGGCGCGTCGATCAACGGCGGGGCCGACCTGGTCGCCGCGCTGCTCGCCCTCGCGGTCGTCGCGGCGATCGCGGTCACCGTCCTCGGACGCGGCCGGGCCCGTACGGCGGCCGCCGTGGCGGGCGGGCTGCTCGGGCTGGCGCTGGTGGTCCTGGGCAGCCGGGCGGGCACCTGGCAGGGCGTGATCATCCTGGCCGCGATGTTCGCCGGGACCGCCGTTCACCGCGCCGAGCAGGGCACGATCTCCTGGCGGACCGCCGGTCTGGCCGCGCTGGCGGTGCTGGCCTGCGGGATACCCGCCAAGGACGACCCGGGCTGGGCGCCCGCGCTCGTGCTCGCCTTCGCCGTGTTCGGGCTGGGGCTGGCGTTGCGCCACAGGGCGTTCCCGCGGGTGCTGACCCGGCTCGGCGTGATCAGCTTCTCCGTCTACCTGCTGCATCCCCTGCTGCTGCGCCCGCTGCCGAACCTGCCGCTCTACTACGTGGTCCTGATCCCGCTGTGCCTGGTGACGTACCACGTGGTCGAGGCCCCGGCGCAGCGGCTCGGCCGCCGGTTGATCGCGTCGCGCACCCCCCTCCCAGAAGTGGGGACCGACGCCGCGGGCGGGCACCCCCCAGCCCCCGCCCGCGCGTCCGGTGCCGCGAGCGGGTCCCGCTCGCGGAGGTGGCCGCCGTCGTCAGGCGACCACGAGTGACTGCGCCCTGAACTCCCTTCCGGCCACGATCTCGGAGACGAACCCGTCGGGTCCGACGGGACGGTCGCCGATCAGCGTGACCCGGTGCAGCGTGCGCGGCACGTCGAGGTGGTCGAGGTCGGACGGGGCGAGGTGGGCGGTGGCCCGGTTGTCCCAGAAGGCGACGCTGCCGGGACGCCAGCGGAACCGCACGGTGTACTCGGGCCGGGTGAGCTGCTCGTACAGCAGGTCGAGAATGCGGCGGCTCTCCACGGCCGACAGGCCCACGATGTGGTCGGTGAAGCCGGGGTTGACGAACAGCGCCCGCTCACCGGTCTCCGGATGCACCCGCACCACCGGGTGCACGGAGATCAGCAGGTTGTCGTTGATCCGCTTGACCAGCTTGCCGTCCTCGTCGGCGGACTGGTAGCCGGCCAGGAAGCGGTGCTCGGCGCGCAGGCCGTCCACCAGGTCGCGCAGCGGCGCGGACAGGCCCTCGTAGGCGGCGACCAGGTTCGTCCACTGGGTGTCGCCGCCGAACTCCGGCACGGTCTCGGCCCGCAGGATCGAGGCGGCGGGCGGGTTGACGGCGGCGGTGACGTCGGTGTGCCAGCCGGAGAAGTAGGAGTAGCGCCGCCGCTGGTAGAGCTCGCGGTAGTTGACGCCGTAACGCTTCTCGTACCGGCGGGGGTCGATGGTGAGGATCTGCGGGAACTCCTCGGGCGGCGCGTCCTCGTGCGGGTGGGCGTGGGTCAGCTCGCCGAACTGGCGGGCGAAGGTGATCTGCGCGGCGTGGTCGAGCTCCTGCCCGTGGAAGAACACGACCTTGTACGCGAGCAGGGCCTGCCGGATCTCCTCGACCACGGACGGGTCGAGCGGGTGGGCCAGGTTGACGCCGCTGATCTCGGCGCCGATGTGCCCGGCGACGCGCCGGACGGTGAGAACGCTGGTGGTCGACATGGTCGGGCCACTCCTCTGAGCTTCGGGGAAGGTCTGGGGGAAGGACGCTCGGGCGTCCGAGGAGAGCGGGGACCCGGAGGTCACCGCATGGCACAGAGCGCGCTCGCCTGCCGCCGGAGGTCGACGTGGAGGCGGGCCACCAGAAGGCTCTTCACGCCTTTGATCCTGCGCGAAATTTCCCACAAAAGCAATAGGTAATACATGAAAGGCGGCTCAGCTCCGGCCGGGGCCGCCGTCCGTCATCGTGATCCGGCCCGAGTACGCCGACGTGCCGTCCGGGTTGAGCTGGAGGATCGGGATCTCCTTGGTCTGGCGGGCGCCGCCTTCGACGATCCTGATCGGGCCGCTGGCGCCCTCCACCGCCACCGTGCCGCTGGTCAGCATGTTCGCCATGTCCTGCGGCGAGGGCACGTCCGGCTCCCGGGCGAACGCCTTGACCGTCTCCAGGGCCACGAACATGGCGTCGTGGTGCACGATGGCCATGCCGTCGCCCAGGCTCTCGTGCGGGAACACGCGCGGGAAGGCGTCGGGGTCGTCGCCGGCGAACCTGGCCCTGATCGCCGTGAGCACCTCGCCGCCGGGCAGGGTGAGGCCCGCCGGGTGGGCCAGGGCCGTGTAGAAGAGCCGGATCCTGGTGTCCCCCCACATGTTCAGGTCGGCCTTGCGGTTCATCTCGCTGGCGTCGTCGCCGGTGATCACGGTCATGCCGGGCCGGACGCACCGGTCGCGCTGGCTGAGCGCCTGCATCAGCGCGGGAAGCTGCTCGCTGCGCCCGGCGTACAGGACGGTGTTCGCGCCGGAGTTGCAGACCCGCTCGGCGATGACGTCCAGCACGGTGCCGGAGAACCGGGTCGAGGAGTCGAACGACAGCTCCATCACGCGTTCCCGGTCGGCCAGCGAGCCGGTGTAGAACCGGGCGAGGGTCTTGACGTAGCTGTCCGCCGGGTTGAGGTCCTTGATCACAACCGCCTTGAGCCCGGGGTTCACCTTCCTGGCGTGCACCACCCCGGCCCGGGCCTGTTCGCTGTTCAGCGCCGCGACGCGGGCCAGCCCGCGGACCCCGGTGAGCTCGTCGGAGGTGATCACCGCCGAGACCATCGCGTACCCGCTGCCGCTCAGGCTCTCCACCGTCCTGCGGGTCGTGCCGGTGCTGGCGCCCAGCCCGGTCACGGCCACGATGTGCTCGTCCGCGGTCCGGGCCTTGATCGCCTCGACCGTCGGCTCCCAGTCGTCCGGCCCGTCGCTGCCGACCAGCAGCCGCACGTACGGCGGCGAGGACGGCTGCCGGTTGCGCCACACCTGCGCCAGGTGGATGCCCTCCAGGCCGTGCCTGATGCTCTCCCTGTTCAGGCCGATGTCGGTGAGGGAGCCGGTCATCGGGAACATCGCCACGACGGTGACGTATGCGCCCGGGTGGTTCTTCTCCACCTCGGCGTTCTCCGCGGCGATGCGGTCCATGACCGGGGCCAGGTCGGGGCCGAAGGCGCCGCTCTCGTCGGTGAGCCTCGACGTCCTGACGGAGAACCCGAGGACGACGACGACCGCCACGACGAGCACGCCCGCCAGCGCTCTTCGCAGGAAGACGCGGTTGCGGCGGTCCCGCGCCCACTTCGCGCCGACCTCCGCGGGGGCCGGCTCGCCCGTCCCGGCCCTGCCGGGGTCGTCACCGTCGTCGCTCATACCTGTCGGCCTCCCGTAACAAGATCGCCGGACTGGTGGCGGACCTCCTGGCCAGGTCCCGCAACCCGCGCGCGACCTGCTCGGCCCGGCTCCCCGACGGGTCGAGCAGCGGGTCGAGCCAGAACCAGCGGTCCACGACCAGGGTCCTGACCACGACGAGCCAGTCCCCGCGCTCGCGCGGGCCGGCGGTCGCCACCAGGGAGTCGTACAGCTCGTCCAGAGGGGTGACCAGCGGCAGCCGGTTGGGGGCCGTGGTCACCTCGTTGAAGCCGGCGAGCCATTCCGGCAGGCGGCTCTGGCCGTCCTCGCGCACGTCGAGCCGGTCGAAGAGGCGGTGCAGGTGCCCGGCCACGTGGGTCAGGTGGCCTTCGGGGTCGTCCCGGCCGACGAGGGCCAGGCGGTGGTGCAGGCTGCGCGTGTTCTCCTCGCCTCCGGGGCCGAGGTGGAACCGTTCCAGGTCGCGGTGCACGTCGTCCCAGCGGCCGGTGACGGCCAGCCGGTGCAGCAGCAGCCGCCGCAGCCACGGGTGGATGACGGTGACCTGGGGGCCGCGCGTCCCTTCGTAGCGGCCGTGCGGGTCCCGTTCCTCCGGACGGCGGGCGAGCCAGAGCAGGTCGGCCAGCTCGTTGCGCAGGTTCGGCGCCCGGCCGGCCCGCTTGAGCAGGGCGCTCTCGGCGTCGTCCACGTTCCTGGCCGCCGCCCAGTCGGTGAGCTCGTCCAGGTGGGCCAGGTGCAGCCAGTCCGGCCAGCGCAGCAGGTCCTCCCGGCACACGACGGCGCGGAAGGCGTCGTCGTCCTGGGCCGTGGCGGCCAGCCTGCCCAGGCGCCGGGTCACCGCCGGATGGCCGCCGGTCAGCTCCTGGACGGCCGAGGCGTAGGCGCGCGACCTGTCGGCCGGCAGCGGCGGCATCAGCACCGGGTACCACCACGGCTGCTCGCGCGCGTCGTAGCCGTCCCGCCAGTCCCGGTAGCCCGCCTCGGCGAGCGTGGGCGGGTAGGCGGCGCCCGGGACGACCGTGCCGGGACGCGCCCACGAGCCGCCCATCGGCAGCCACTGCTTCGACTCCGCCACCACCAGCAGCGGGTCGGCGCCCTTGGCCGGGCCGAGCGCCTTGAGCAGGGCCCGGCCCGCCGCGGTCTCGGCCCCCTCCAGCAGCAGCAGGCAGCTCCGGGCGTGGCGGTGGCTCTTGGACCAGGAGTCGGTGAGGTCGGCGACGAGGGCCCGGCACAGGATCGACCCGGCGGACCCGGCCGGGTCTCCGGCGTGGCCGTCCCGGCGCCTGGCCAGGTCGATCACGTTGCCGTTGGCCATCTGGGCGGCCAGCCACGTCCTGCCCTTGCCGTTGAGCAGCCTGACCACGCGGCGGCGCTGGCCCCGGGCGGCGTACTGGAGCACCGAGGTGAGCACCGAGGTGAGGGCGGCCAGCGGCTCGGCCCCCGGGATGCGGCCGAGCAGGTCGCGCAGCAGGGCCAGGGCGTCGGACAGGCGTTCGGGGTCGCCGCCGTCCACGAGGTCGTCCAGTTCGCCGGTCAGCTCGTTGTCGGAACGGTCCCGCGGGTCCAGGGCGAGCACGTGCAGCGCGAAGACCACCCGGGGCAGCCTGACGCTGGAGGTCTCCATCAGGTCGTGGGCGATGCGCTCGACGGTCTTGACCACCGGCGCGTCGCGCAGCCCGGGCAGCCGGAAGTCCACCCGCACCCGGGGGGACTCCGGCCTGGTGACGCTCTTCCAGACGCGGGTCAGGCACACCTCACGGTCGGTGCCGTCCGGCCCGAGCAGCACGATGACCGGGAGCCGGTCGCCGCTCCCGAGCGGGAGACATTCCTTCGTCACCAGGCGAAGGTGAGCGTCGTCGAACGAATCCGCCATTGGAGCAACCTGCCGGGTCGTCGTCAGCTGGTGCGTACCCGAATGAGCATCAATGAGCACCACCCCGCGGACGCTCCTTTCCATCATAGAAACGAAGCGTCGAACGACGCGGAGAAATCCGCATTAATCCGGAACCTCCGGCCGAGGCCGGAGGTTCCGCACGGGGTTCAGGGATGCGGGCGTTCGTCCACCACCTGGAGCACCTTCCCGGTACGCGGGTGCGTCACCAGCTCCGACGGCCGCACCCATTCGACGGTCAGCGGGTGCACCAGCCCCTCGGCCACGGACTTCGGGTAGAGCGGCTTGGCCGCGTACACGGCGTCCACGAGCCGCTGGGTCAGGCCGGGCGGCGGCTCCTGCGCGCAGGCCAGGCGGAGCAGCAGGCCGTCCTTGCCGTCCCAGCGGCGCTGGACCATCTGCATCGCCGACATCGCCCGGTCCGGGTCGGCGGCGACGAGCACGGCCCGGACGGCCTCGCTGGACATCGCCACCGTCTCCACCCTGGCCCCCTCGGACGTCCGTCCGACCAGCCGGAACGCCCGGCACTCGGCGTCGGTCCACTCCCCCAGGTCGCCGACCGGGTAGCGGATGACCGGCATCAGCGTCCTGAACAGGTTGGTGACGACGACCCGGCCGCGCACCCCCGGCGTGCTGATCGGCTCGCCGGTCACCTCGTCGATCAGCTCCACCAGCGTGCGGTCGGGGAACGCCTCGTGCACCCGCACGTCCGCGCCCGCCACCGGCCCGCCGATCAGCCCGGCGTCCACCGAGGCGTAGCCGAGCGAGGCGATCGCCGCCCCGGGGAAGGCCTTGGCGAGCTGGGGACGCAGGTCGTCGAAGAGCAGGTCGCCGGCGAACAGCAGCAGCTCCACGGTGTCGGCGCTGCGCCCGCGCGCGATCACCGCCTCGGCCACCTTGCCGAGCTTCATCGGCGGCCCCGCCAGCACGTGGACGCCGAACAGCTCGATCAGGTCGGCGATGTAGCCGTCCGGGGCGTGGCAGGCGATGGGCAGGCGCACGTTCTCCACGGGGGCGTTGTGCAGGGCGTGCTCGATGTAGAGGAAGCCGCCGTACATCTCGCCGGCGGAGAACAGGTTCGCCACCCGGTGGCCGGGCCGCAGGCCCGCCTTCACCATGCCGGCGCCGAACGCGGTCACCGAGTCGGCGTGCTCGGAGCGCGTCCACGGGGAGAACTTGGGCGCTCCGGTGGTGCCGCCGGAGGCGTAGACGCCGGCGTCGGTGAGAGGGCCGGTCAGCAGCCGATTGTCGGGGTAGGTGTTGGCGGCCCAGAAGGCGTCCTGGTCGATGATCGGCAGCGCGGTGAGGTCGTCCACGCCGTCGGGCAGGTCGCGGTAGGTCTCGGCGTAGAACGGCGAGTGCCGCCGGGCGAAGTCGATCAGGTCACGCAGGGACTTGGCGGGCATGTGTCACTCCTTGGGGTCGTCGGTGCTCAGATTCGGCTGTGGGCAAGGCTGGGGACCCGCGCCAGCACCCTGCGGCGGTAGAACCACCAATTGGTGGCCAGAAAGACGGCGTAGGCGCCGATGAACACCTGGAGGGCGGGCGCGACGGAACCGGATCCGGCCAGCGAGACCGCGAAGCCGCGCGGGATGAGGAACCCGCCGAACGCGCCGATCGCCGAGGCGATGCCGATGGCCGCCGCGGCCTCGCGCCTCGCCCGCAGCCGCACGTCCGCCGACCCGTGCCGGGCCTGCGCGGTGAAGATGGCCGGGATCATCCGGTACGTGGACCCGTTCCCCGCCCCCGAGGCGACGAACAGCAGCAGGAACGCGCCCAGGAAGAGCGGGAAGCTGTGCCGTCCGAGCGCGGCCAGCGCGGCCACGGCCCCGGCGGCCATGACGACGAACGACCACGAGGTGACCCTGGCCCCGCCGTACCGGTCGGCCAGCCAGCCGCCGACCGGCCGCGCCAGCGACCCGGCCAGCGGCCCGATGAAGGCCAGGTACGGCGAGGCGGACTGCGCGAACACCGACTTGGCGACCAGCGGGAACGCCGCCGAGTATCCGATGAACGAGCCGAAGGTGCCGATGTAGAGGAAGGACATGACCCAGGTGTGCGGACGCAGGAACGCCCTGCCCTGGGTGCCGAAGCCGGTCCTGGCCACGGCCAGGTTGTCCATGAACAGGTACGCGCACAGTGCGGCGGCCACGATGAGCGGCGGCCACACCAGCCCCGCGTACGCCAGGCCGCCCGCCGCCACCAGCGGGATCAGCAGCTGCACGACCGCCACGCCCAGGTTCCCGCCGGCCGCGTTCACGCCCAGCGCGAACCCCTTGCGCCGTTCCGGGTAGAAGTAGGAGACGTTGGCCATGGAGGAGGCGAAGTTGCCGCCGCCGAGCCCGGCCGTGGCCGCGGCGACCAGGAACATCCAGTAGGGCCTGGCCGGATCGGTGACCAGCCAGGCCAGCAGCCCCGTCGGCGCCAGGAGCAGCAGGGCGCTGGCCACGTTCCAGTTGCGCCCGCCGAAGGCCGAGACCGCGAAGGTGTAGGGCAGCCGCAGCGTGCTGCCGACCAGGTTCGGCACCGCGACCAGCCAGAAGAGCTGGTCGACGGTGAACGGGAAGCCCGCCTTCGGCAGCAGGACGACGACGGCGCTCCACAGCAGCCACACCGCGAAGCCGAGATGCTCCACGAAGATGGAGAAGATCAGGTTCCTGGTGGCGACGCGGCGTCCGACGGCCGCCCAGAAGCCTGGGTCCTCGGGTTCCCAGTGCTCGATCCAACGCCCGGTTCGTCTGTTCTGCCCGGTCATGGCGCCTTCCTTTCGTCGGTGGGACGGCCGCCGACCACGACGCCGTGGCCGCGGAACTCGGCGACGATCTCGCCGGCGGGGCGGCGTACGGTGACGTCGTAGACGCCGTGCCGACCGTGTCTTGCCCGTTCCGTGGCCTCGGCCACCAGCACGTCGCCCGCCGCGGCCGGGCGCACGAACGTGACCTGGGCGCTATGGGCCAGCATGACCGGTCCGCGGCTGTTGCAGGCGTGGTCGAAGGCGGCGTCGGCGAGCAGGAACAGGTAGCCGCCGTGGGCGACGCCGTGCCCGTTCACCATGTCCTCGGTGACGCGCATGCGCAGCCGGGCCCGGCCTCCGGCCGCCTCCTCCAGGGCGATGCCGAGCGCCCGGCAGGCCGGGTCCGGGCCGGTCACGGCGCGGCTCCGATCCAGGTCCTGGCCATGATCCGGACGGCCGAGCCGTCGGGGTCGGCGAGTTTGCGGGCCACGTACTCCGACACCCAGGGGCTGGTCGGGATGCGGAAGGGCGGGTCGTCGGCGGTCAGCGCGTCCACGACGACGTCGGCCACCTGCCAGGAGGACTGGCCCGCGCCCTCCCAGCCGGGGCCGCACACCCAGTCGAGGTAGGCGTCGAACGTCGGGGCGTACGGACCGGAGGCGGCCCGGATCGTCTTCCTATTGATGTCAGGAAAAATCCCGAACTGGGTGTCGGAGACGAAGCCGGGCACGACCACGCTCACCCGCACCCCGTGCTCGGCCGCGACCGGCGCCAGGCTCTCCATGAACCCCTCGACCGCCGCCTTCGCCGCCGCGTACGCCTCGTTGAACGGCTGGCCCACGACGCCGTGCACGCTGCCGATCGTCACCAGACGGCCTCCGGCGGCCCGCAGCAGCGGCATCGCGAGCCGGCTGACCTCGACGACGCCGAAGAAGTTGACCTCGAAGTTGGCGCGCAGCGCCTCCGCCGTGGACATCTCCATCGTGGGGTCGAAGTTCGACACGCCCGCGTTGTTGACCAGCGCGTCCAGCCCGCCGTACGTCTCGCGCACGCCCCGCAGGCAGGCCCGCGCCGAGGCCGGGTCGGTGACGTCGAGGCGGCGGACGTCCAGGGTGACGCCGGCCCGATCGGCCGCCGCGCGCAGGTCGCCGTCCCGGCCGGGGTCGCGCATGGTGGCCACGACCGTCAGCCCGGCCCGCGCGGCGGCGACCGCGGTGGCCAGCCCGATCCCCGACGAGGTCCCCGTGATCAGCACTGTCGTCATGACGCGCTCCCCGCCAGGTGCGCCCGCGGCTCGGCCCGGTCCATCAGCGCCTGGATGCCCGAGGCGGGCAGGAACGAGAACGCCGCCAGCAGCGTGCCGCCGGCCATGACCGCCTGCGCCGCGCCGAGCACGCCCAGCGCGGGCGTCAGCAGGGTGACCGCCGACCCGCCCGCGAGCGCGGCCAGCGGGATCACCCCCCAGGTCGCCGTGCGGAACGCGGCGTGCATCACGCCCTGGTTCTCGGCGGCCATCCGCGACTGCCGGATCGGCGCGCTGCACACGTTGATGCACGACATGAAGAAGCCGTAGCAGCCGAACGTCACGCCGATCACCGGCGCGGCGGGCAGCGCGGGCGCGGCCAGCACGCCGAGGCCGACCAGGCAGTGCAGCAGGAGCGCCCACGCCATGGTCCGGCCGAGGCCGAGCCGGTCGCTGATCCTCGGGGCGACCAGCGCGCCGAGCACCGCGCCGACGGCCGCCGCCGACATCGCCGCGCCGAACACGCCCACCGAGACGCCGAGCCCCTGGTAGGCCAGCACCGGCAGGACCGTGACGAAGATCGGCCCGCCCGAGTTGAGCACCACCGCGGCCAGCACCACCCGCCGCAGCACCGGATCGGCCCAGTTCAGCCGGAACCCGAGCATCAGCCGCGAGCGCACCGGCACCCGCTCCCCGGTCGTGACGCCCCACGGCTTCATGGCCCGCAGGCACGCCGCCGAGACCAGGTAGGTGGCCGCGTCCACGAGCAGCGAGGCCACGCCGAGCAGGTGGTAGAGGCCGGCCGCGATCGACGGCCCGGCCACCTCCGACACCGTGCTGCTGCCCTCCAGCCGCGAGTACGCCCGCACCAGCCGGTCCTGCGGCACGGTCGTGGGCACGGCGACGAGGTAGCCGATGTTGAAGAAGATGGTCGCGCCGCTGATCAGCGCCACGCACACGAACAGCACCGGCGTCGAGAGCACCCCGCACCAGTACGCGACCGGCATGGCCCCCACCGCCACCAGCCGGACGAGGTCGCACACGACCATGGTCAGCCGCTTGTCCCACCGGTCCACCAGCACCCCGGCGATCGGCCCCAGCAGCGGGATGCCCAGGTACTGGGCCATGGCCACGATGCCCACCTCCAGCGCGGAGGCGTGCAGTACGAAGATCATCAGCGTCGGGACGACGAACACGGTGATCCGGTCGCCGAGCAGGCTCACCGTCTGGCCGCTCCAGTAGAGGCCGAACTCCCTGCCGAGCGACCCCGGCATCCTCACTGCTCCTCCCGGACGACGAAGGACGAGGTCTTGCCGGTGCGGTCGTTGCCGATCAGCGCGTCCACCGCCCGTACGCGGAAGGAGCCGGGATCGTGCTGGAAGGCGGTGCTGAGGGTGAAGGTGGCGGCCAGGAGGTCGCGGCGCAGCCGTTCGGGCAGGTCGGGCGGGGCGTCCGGGCCGGTCAGCAGCAGCACGTCCACGCCGGAGACCCGGCCGCGCCGCTCGGTGACCAGGACCTGGGCCCGCAGCACGCCGGGCTCGCGCTCGGCCTGGCCGACGACGTCGTCCACGTGCAGGCCGAGGCCGCGTACCTGGACGACCGAGTCGCGGCGGCCCAGGATGCGCAGCGCCCTGCCGTCCCGGCCGCACGGGCAGGCGACGAAGCGGCCGGCGTCGCCGGTGCGGTAGCGCAGCACCGGGTTGAGCATGTCCGGGTCGAGCGTGGTGAAGTCCAGCAGCTCGTCGGCGTCGCTGTGGACGAGCTGGTCAGGCAGCGGGTGGAAGACGTCGGCCGGGCAGTCCGGGGTGTTGGTGGCCGCGACCCAGGTCTCGGTGCTGCCGAACATGCCCCAGCGGCGGGCGTCCGGGGCGACCTCGGCCAGGTCCTCGTCGAGCTGCGGATGCCACGCCTCGCCCAGCCAGAGCACCTTGCGCAGGGCGGGCAGGCGCAGCCCGGCGGCCCGCGCGTGGGCGAACCACAACCGCAGCACGCTGGGCGTGCCGCCGAACGCGGTCACCTTCCGGTCGGCGAAGAAGCCGAGCCAGTCGCCGTACTCGTCCTTGCCGACCGAGCCCAGGGCGATGACCCGGCAGCCGGACAGGTCGGCGAAGGCGGCGGCCAGGAAGTGGGCACCCCACATGCGGCCGGCGCCCCAGGCGTTGACGAAGACGTCGTCCGGTTCCAGGGGCCGCCACTCGCGGTGCACGCCCGCCATGTAGAAGCCGGTGGGGGCGTAGCCGACCTTGGGCGCGCCGGTGCTGCCGCCGCTCTGGAAGAGCCAGGTCGCGCCCTGCGCGGCCTTGGGCTCCAGGTGGGCGAGGGCGACGTTGAGGTCGTCCTTGACCAGCGGGGGCAGGGCGGCCAGGTCCTCCAGCGTGAGCACCTTGCCGTGGCCCTCGTAGCGCGGCGCGAGCGCGGGCACGCTCCTCAGCCGCTCCAGCGAGCGCCTCGGGACGCTCAGGCGCGGCTCTGCCGCCTCGGGCGTCAGCGAGAACGATTCGGTCATGGGGGTCACCAGCTCTCGGGTTCGTGCGGGAGGCGTTCTTTGAGGAAGCGGGCGTGGCCGTCGCGGTAGGCCGTCCAGCGGGCCCGGGTGACGTCGCGCTGGAGGGTGCGGGCGGGGTCGCCCAGGTCGGGGGCGATCACGCCGTCGGGCTCCAGCTCGGAGAACCAGTAGCGCTCGCCGTCGTGGAGGAAGTCGACGCAGAAGAACGGGATGGGCACCCGCTCGTAGAAGTACGCCGTGGCCGCCGCCAGCTCCGGCGGCACGGGCGGGAACTCCATCGTGCCGCCCCTGCTGGCGTTGGCGACCGGTGAGCCCGGCTCGGGGATGCGCTTCATGACGGCGTACGGCTCGCCGTCCACGACGTAGACGCGGTAGTCCACGGTGCCGTCGCCCAGGTACGGCTGGACCACGAGCGTGGTGTCGCCGCCCTGGGCGAGGCTGGCCAGGCCGCGCAGCTCCTCGGAGTCGCGGGCCAGGTTCACCCCGCCGCCGCCGCACCAGCCGGCGGGCTTGACCAGGGCCGGGTAGGTGAGGCCGGCGATCGCGGCCTCGTACAGGTGCTTGCTGGTGTCCCGGCCGGTGCCGATGCGCAGGGTCGGGATCGGCGGCACGGGCGAGTCCCGCAGCCGCAGGACGGTGGCCAGCTTGTCGTTGGCCACCGGCGACAGGGACGGCGGGAACGGCAGGTAGAAGCCGGCCTCCTCCAGCACCGCGTAGAGGGCGTACTGGTTGAAGACGTCCATGGACTGGTAGGGCAGGGAGTACAGGGCGGTGATGAAGAGCGTGTCCTCGGGGGTGACCGGCTCGTCGTCCACGTAGACGCGGGGGTTGCCGGGGTCCAGCGCGTCCACGGTGACCGAGTCCGGGGAGTTCCTGGTCCAGCGCAGGCCGAGCTCGGCGGCCACGTCCTCGTACAGGTCCCAGAAGAACGGGTGCCACATCGCGGTGGCCCGGGTGGACTCCCGGTCGGGGAAGATCCAGCACATGCGGCGCAACGGGGTCATGACTCTCCCTTCTGGCTCGTCCACCAGCGGCGGCCGGGCTCGGGCAGGGTGTCGATCGGGTCGTAGAAGGGGAAGCGGCGCTCAGGGCCGGGCGGCTCCAGCCCGATCCCGTGACTCCTGGTCCAGTACGAGACGCCGCGTTCCCGGTCGTAGGCGGCGGCCTGGTGCACCCAGCGCTTGCCGACGTAGGGCACGTCGCACACGATCCGGGGCGTGGCGTAGCCGGGCAGGTGGCCCATGATGGCCTCCTGGAGGCTGCGTGCCTGGTGGAGGGGGGTGCGCCAGTGCTCGGCGTTGGGGATCAGGTCGCAGACGTAGAAGTAGTAGGGCAGGATGCCGGCCTCGCCGTGCAGGGCGAAGCACAGGTCGAGCAGGTCGTGCGGGGTGGCGTTCACGCCGCGCATGAGCACGCCCTGGTTGCGCACGTCCCGTACGCCGGCCGCCAGCAGGGCCCCGGCCGCCTCGGCGACCAGCGGCGTCACCGAACGCGCGTGGTTGGCGTGGGTGTGCACGGCCAGGTTCACCCCGCGGGCGCGGGCCACGGCGGCCACCCGGCCCACGCCCTCGACCACGGCCGGCTGGAGCCAGTGCTGCGGCAGCCCGACCAGCGCCTTGGTGGCCAGCCGGATGTCGCGCACGGACTCCAGCTCCAGGAGCCGCAGCAGGAACGCCTCCAGCCGCGGCCACGGCATGTTGGCCAGGTCGCCGCCGGAGACCACCACGTCCCGGACGGCGGGCGTGCGTTTGAGGTAGTCCAGCATCAGCTCCTGCCGGTCCACCGGCCTGAGCGCGAGCCTGGCCTTGACGACCTGCGGCGTGGACGTGCCGACCAGGTCCATCCGGGTGCAGTGACCGCAGTACTGCGGGCACGTGGCCAGCAGCTCGGCCAGCACCTTCGTCGGGTAGCGGTGGGTCAGGCCCTCCACCGCCCACATCTCGGCCTCGTGCAGCGAGTCGCGCTGGGCCCGCGGATGGCTCGGCCAGACCGGGTGCCGGTCGGAGGCGACCGGCAGCAGGTAGCGGCGGACCGGGTTGGCCAGGAACGCCGCCGTGAACGCGGCCGGGTCCTCCGGCTCGTCCGGCGCCATGACGTTGAGGAGCTGGGGCGTGACCAGTATGGACATGGTGGCGAAGCGGGCCACGTCGGCGGCCAGGTCGGCGAGGAAGGCCTCCTGGAGCAGGTCGCCGGTCACGGCGCGCAGCTGCGCCGCGTTCCGCACGCAGTGGGCGCGCTGCCACTGGGCGTCGCGCCACTGCGCCTCGGTGACCTCCCGCCAGCCCGGCAGCCGCCGCCAGTCGGGCTCGGCGAGCGCCCGCCGCGCGTACACGAAGGGGCGGACGCCGCCGGACTCGGCGGTCCCGGGCCCCGCGGCGCCGGACCGGGCACTGGCGGGCCCCGCGGCGTCGGACCGGGCGGTTCCGGTGTCGGCTGAGCGGGCGGTTCCGGTGGCGGCGACGGGGTGGCGGGGGGTGTCGTCGTGTGGGCTCATCCGGCGAACAGCGCCGCGTGCCGGGTGCGGAGCTCACGCTTGAGCACCTTGCCTGTGGGGCCGAGCGGGTAGTCCTGTTCGGTGCGCGCCAGGACCACGGCGGCCAGCGTGGCCAGGCCCGCGTCGGCCAGCGCCTTGTTGGCCTTCTCCCTGACCTCCTCGGCGGTGACGGCGGCGGCCTCGGCCTGCGTCCGTACGACGGCGATCGGCACCTGGCCCTCGGGCCCCGGCACGCCGACGACCGAGCAGTCCTGGACGAGGTCCGCGCAGTCGGCGATCAGCACCTCCTCGACGGGCAGGCTGTAGACCGGCCCGGCCGCGGTGTCGATCACGTCCACGGTGCGGTCGAGGTGGTAGAAGTTGCCCTCGGCGTCCCGGCGGGCGACGTCGCCGGTGAGCCAGAAGCCGTTGAGCTCGAAGCTGCCGGTCAGCCTCTGGTCGTTCCAGTAGCCGGGGGTGCGCGACGGAGTGATCACGCCCAGCAGGCCGACCTCGCCGTCGGGCAGCTCCCGGCCGTTCTCGTCGAGCACGGCGGCCTTGATCACCGCGTCCTGGGGCTTGCCGACGCAGCGGTCGGCGCGCGGCGTCTCGGGGGAGGTGACCTGGCCGAACAGCGCCATGCCCATCTCCGAGGAGCCGAGCCCGTCCACGAACTGGGAGCCGGGCAGCGGCTCGCCGGCGGCCTCGCCGCGCGGCAGCAGCCACGACCTGATCAGCCCCGCGGGCCGCTCGCCGAGCGTGACGAGCCGCCGGATGTGGCCGTAGTGGGCGCTGTCGCCGGTGTTGAACCAGGAGTGCACCCTGGCCGCGCCCCTGACCGGCAGCTCGCCGGTCGCCAGCTCCACGAACGTGCGCGGGAACGAGGCCACCATCGTCGGCTGGAACGCCTCCATCACCGGCTCCACGCCGGCGCGCCGCCAGTCCGACATGATCACGGTCGGCAGCCCGAGCAGGACCGCGGTGAGGAAGTAGCTGAGCCCGCCCGCGTGCGTGTGCGGCATGAGCGACATCAGCCGGTCGTACGGCTCCGCCGGGAAGCGCACCATCCGGAGCTGTTTGCCGTCCCAGAAGCTGCGATGCCCGAGGATGGTGGACTTGGGCGTGCCGGTGGTGCCCGAGGAGTGGATGAGCGCCACCACGTCGTCCGGTTCATGCCGGTACGGGTACTGCTCCGGCAGGCCGCCCGACGCCGCGTCGTGGGCGCGCACCTCGGCGGCCAGGGCGAGAAACCTGGGCCGGGCCCGGGGCGTGTTGCGGTAGGCGAGCTGCAGCCTGGTCGTGTCGTCGGCGACGACGCCGACCACGCCGACGTGCTCCAGGTAGCCGGCCATGACGTCGGCCCGCATGGCGTCGTTGACCATCGCCGGGATTGCGCCGAGCGCGGTGAGCGCCAGGAAGTGCAGCAGCGGCTCCAGCCCCTCGGCCACGACGACGCCCACGGGCTCGCCGGGCCGCACGCCGTTGGCGTGGTACCAGGTGGCGTACCGGTCGCGCAGGGCCGCGAGGTCGGTCAGGCTGTGGCCGCGTAACACGACCTGGCCGCGGTGGTCGGTGTGGTGGCTGTGGACGAACGGCACCGCGCGGTTGGGGTTGGCCGCGAGGGCGTGGTCGAGGAAGTTGCCCGCGCCGAGGCCGGGTTCGGTCATGAAGCCCTCCCGTACGGCCAGGGGGGCGATCGGGGTCCGGTCAGTCATGGATGTGCCTCCAGGTCGCGTCGATCTCCGCGGCCACCCGGTGTCCTGAGCGGATGGCGCCTTCCATCAGGCCGAAGAACTCGGTGCTCGTCTCGGTGCCGGCCCAGTGCACCCGCTGGTGGGGGGTGGTCAGGCGCGGGCCGAGCCGGAGCCAGTCGCCCGGCCCGAACAGCGCCGCGTAGCAGCCCCGGCTGTAGTCGTCGCCGAGCCAGTCGGTCACGTGGCAGGCGTCCGGGGCGGGCAGCCCGGGGAACAGCCGCGCGACCTGGGCCCGCGCCCGCCCGGCCTGCTCGCGCGGGGGCAGCGCGGCGAACGCCTTGGCCTGCGCGCCGGTCACGAACCCGGTCAGCACGCCCGCCGAGCCGCCCGCGGGCGAGTCGTCCACGGTGGACAGCAGGGGGCCCTCCGCGCTGACCGACCAGCCCGAAAGGCCCTGCTCGCGCCAGAGCGGCGCGGGGTAGACCAGGTGCACCTTCACCGCGCAGCCGGGCGCCGTACGGGGGCCCGACCGCGGCGCGGGCAGGCCCGGCCGGAACTCCATGGCGTCGGCGAGCGACGGCGGCACGGCGACCACCACCGCGTCCGCCCTGGCCGAGCCGGTCGCGGTGACGACGTCCACGCCGGAGTCGTCCTGGTGGACCGCGCGCACCGGCTCGCCGAGGCGCACCCGGTCGCCGAGCCGGGCGGCCAGGCGCAGGCACACCTGGTGGGCGCCGCCGTCGATCCGGTCCTCCTGCGCGCCGCCCGCGAAGGCGTTCAGGTAGCGCAGCCCGCCGCCCGAGCGCAGGTAGAAGGCCAGGTGCAGGACGGACACGTCCGCCGGGTCCGCGGCCATCATCTCGCCGGCGAACAGCGGGAAGAACAACCGCGCGTCCGGATGCGTCAGGTGTGCCTCGGCCCAGTCGGCCGCCGTGGTGGCGTCCAGGCGGGCGGCGTCCGGGGTCAGCCAGGGCGCGTCGGGGCGGACGGCGGCGGCCAGTTCCTCCAGCGCGTCGAACAGGCCGCCCAGCGCGACCGCCGACAGAGGCGGGAAGCGGCCGGTCACCGGCTCGCCGCCGAGCGCGAACCTGGCCGCGCCGCCCACGGTGGCCGGGGTGGTCTTCAGGTCCAGCTCGGCCAGCAGGGCCGTCAGCGCGGTGTGCCGCTCCCCCAGGTACGCCGCGCCCGCGTCGGCCCAGCCGCCGGGGGCGACCTCGATGCCGTGCGTACGGCCGCCGACGCGGTCCCTGGCCTCGATCACGGTGACCTCGGCGCCGGACGCGGCCAGGTCGGCGGCGGCGGTGAGCCCGGCCAGGCCCGCGCCCACGACGACGACCTTCAAGCCCGGCGCCTTGACGCCCGCCTCCCTCAAGCCCGGCGCCTTGACGCCCGGGGCCCTCGTGCCCGGCTCGCTCATGCCAGGCTCGCGATCTTCTTGGCCAGGGCGGCCGGGGTGGGCGCGTCGAGGAAGTCGTCGAAGTCGAGCTCGGCGCCGCAGTCGCGGGCGATCGCGCTCAGGACGCGGGTGGCGAGCAGCGAATCCCCACCCAAGACGAAAAAGTCGGAATCATCCGTTATTTCGGGGTTTTCCAGTACCCGCCGGAAGATGTCAGAGACGGCGGTGACGTCCACGTACATGATCTCCTTCAGTTGGTGGTGTAGCGCCGGTGCGAACCGGCGCGGTCGACCTTGCCGCTGGTGGTGTAGGCCAGTTCGGGCACGACGGTGATCCGGCTGGGCACGAGGTGGCACGGCACCCGGTCCCGCAGGTAGTCCCGGACCTCGGCGGCCAGCCCGTCCTCGGTGTCCCGGCCGGGCTGCGGGCGGGGCACGACGTACGCGGCGAGGGTCGTGTGATCGGCGACCGTGACACCCGCCACCGCCACCGCGCCCACGCCCGGATGGCCGGCGATGTGCGCCTCGACCTCGGCCGGGTCCACCCGGATGCCCCGGATCTTGAGCTCGTGGTCGAGCCGGCCCTCGTGGACGAGCGCCCCGCCCCCGGTCACGGTGACCCGGTCGCCGGTGCGGAAGAACCGCCCGGACTCCGTCCCGGGGGTGACGAAGCGGGCGGCGGTCGCCTCGGGCAGGGCCAGGTAGCCCAGCGCCAGGGCCGGCCCGCCGACCAGCAGCTCCCCCTCCTCACTCACCCGCTGCACGACGTGCGGCAGCGCCCAGCCGATCGGCACCCGCTCCCCCACCGCCGTGCCGCCCGGCTCCGTCGAAGCCCGCTCCCCCGACGCCCGCTCCCGCGCCGCCGCGCCGCGCGCATCCCCCGGCGCCCGTTCCCCCGCGTCCCCGGGCGCCAGGGGGCCGTGCAGGTCGACGGCGTGCGTGATGAGGGTGGTCTCCGTGCAGCCGTAGGTGTTGAGCAGCCGGATGCCGCCGGTGTCCAGGGCCCGCCAGTCCGCCAGACGCGGCGGGCTCACGGCCTCGCCGCCGATGATCACCAACCGGACGCACGCAGGCAGCGCGGCCCGCTCGTCCACCAGGTGCCCTACCAGCTCGTGCCAGAACGCCGTAGGCAGGTCCAGCACGGTGACCCGCTCGTCGGCGACCGCGCGCAGCATCCGGCGGAACGACCCCGAATGCGCGCCGTCGTGGAAGACCAGCGCCGCCCCGCCGGTCAGCGCGGGCAGGATCTCCTCCAGGCAGGTGTCCCAGTTCAGCGAGGCGAACTGGAGCACCCGGTCGGCGGGGGTGATCCCGAACAGCTCGCGCAGCGCCCCGGTCACGACGGAGATCGCCCGCCTGGGCGTCACCACGGGCTTGGGCGCGCCGGTCGAGCCGGAGGTGAACAGGATGTACGCGGGCGTGTCCGCCTCGACGGCCGCGAGCTCGTCGAGCTCGTCCACCGGTCCGCCGTCCGGCTCGACGCGATCGGGCGGCTCGATCACGCGCACGCCGTCCGGGGCCCACGCGCCGGGTCCGGACGCGATCAGCGTGCGGCAGCCGGCCGCCGCCAGCACCGCCTCCCGGCGGGCCCGCGGGTGCGCCGGGTCGACGGGCACGTACGCGCCGCCCGCCGCGAGCGTGCCCAGCAGCGCGGCCACGGTCCCCGGCGTGCGGGACGTCAGCACGCCCACCGCCCCGGGATCGGGCCCGAGCCGCCGGGCCGTCGCGCGGACCCGGGCGGCCAGCTCGGCATAGGTGAGGGTGCGGCCGGCGTGGACCAGGGCCGGACGGTCCGGGTGGCGCTCGGCCGTCCGGGCGAACTCCTGGAGAACGTCGTGGTGCGGTTCGGACAACGCTGCCTCTTCCCCGGGGTGACGCGGCGACGCCGGCCGCACGGCCCGCGCGTCTGTCAGCCCGTGTCAAGCGAATGTGGGGCGAACCAAGCGAGATCGCGTTCAGAGTGCAGCAGGCCGCTGCACGGGGGCTTGATGGCGTCAGGATTTCGGCTGTACTGCCTGTCATGTCTGCTGTACGGCGGCCTGCGACGTGGCAAAGGGGAAATACGACATGTCAGACGAAACAACACGGGCAGGTCTGGCGGACGTACTGAAGATCGGGCTCCTGGGGGCGGTGCGAGCCTGGCGGGGGCGCCAGGAGATCCCGCTCGGGCCGCCCCGGCAGCGGGCGGCGCTGGCCCTGCTCGCGCTGGACGCGGGCCGGCTCGTCTCGGTGAACCGGCTGATCGAGGGCCTGTGGGGCGAGCGTCCCCCGGCCGGGGCGCGCAACCTGGTGCAGGGGTACGTCTCCCGGCTGCGCCCCGCCCTGGCCGCGGCCGGCGTCACCATCGCCTACCGCCCGCGCGGCTACCAGCTCGGCCTGGACCCCGGACAGGTGGACGTGCACGAGTTCCGGACGGCGGTCACCCGCGCGCGGGCCGGGGAGACGGCCGAGCGGCAGGCCACCGGGCTGCGCCGCGCCCTGACCCTGTGGCGGGGCGAGCCGCTGACCGGCGTCTCCGGCGGCGAGCTGCTGGACCGGCTGCGCGACGCCCTGGCCGAGGAACGCCTCGCAGCCGTCGAGGAGTGCCTGGACGCCGAGGTCCGGGCGGGCCGCGCCGCCGTGCTGGTCCCGGAGCTGATCGCGCTGGTCGCCGAGCACCCGTTCCGTGAGGGGCTGGTGGGCCTGCTCATGCTGGCGCTGTGCCGGGCCGGCCGCCGCGTGGACGCCCTGGAGCGGTACGACCGCACCCGCCGCCGCCTCACCGAGGAACTGGGCCTGGACCCCGGCCCCGAGCTGCGGCAACTGCACCAGCGCATCCTGCGCGGGAACGTTCCGCCGATCAGGCCGTCCGATTCCCGGGAAACGGTGACGCCCGCCCAGCTGCCGCCCGGCCCCGGCCAGTTCACCGGGCGGACGGCCCAGCTCCGGCTGCTCGACCCGCTCGGGACCGGCGGCGACCCGGCCTCCGGCGGGACGTCGATCGCGGTGCTGACCGGCGCGGGCGGCTCGGGCAAGACCGCCCTGGCCCTGCACTGGGCCCACCGCGACCGCCACCGCTTCCCCGACGGCCAGCTCTACGTGGACCTGCGCGGGCACTCGGCCGAGCGGCCGCTGCTGCCGATCGAGGCGCTGGGCCGCTTCCTGCGCGGGCTCGGCGTGCCCGCCGAGCGCGTGCCCGGCACGGTGGAGGAGGCCAGCGCGGCCTACCGCAGCCTGCTGGCCGACCGGCGGGTGCTGGTGGTGCTGGACAACGCCGGCAGCGAGGAGCAGGTCCGCCCGCTGCTGCCGGGCGGCCCGCGCTGCGCCACCGTGATCACCAGCAGGGACCGCCTGGACGGCCTGGTCGCCCGGGACGGCGCGATCCCCGTCCCGCTCGGCATGTTGTCCACCGGCGAGGCGGTCACGCTGTTCGGCGGCCTCCTCGGCGGCGAGCGGCTGGCCGCCGAGCGGGACGCGGCGCTCGACCTGGCCAGGGCGTGCGGCCGGCTGCCGCTGGCGCTGCGCATCGCCGCCGCGGGCATCCTCGGCAGGGCCGACGGGGACGCCGCCGGCGGCATCGCCGGCCAGGTGCGCCGGCTGACCGGCACCCGATTATCGGCCCTGGCGGTCACCGGAGATCCGCACGCGGCCGTGCGCGGCGCGTTCGACCTGTCCTACCACCGCCTGGATCCGGCGGCACGGCGGCTGTTCCGGCTGCTCGCGCTCGTCCCGGGGCCCACGTTCACCGCGGGGGCGGCCGGCGCGCTGGCCGGGACCGTCCCGGCCGAGGCCGACCGGCTGCTGTCCGGGCTCGCCGCCGCGCACCTGGTCGAGGAGCCGGAGCCGGGCCGCTACACCTTCCACGACCTGATGCGGGAGTACGCCCGCGAACGCGTGCTGGCCGAGGAGTCCGCGCCGGGGCGGGCCCGCGCCCTGGACGCGCTGATGGCCTGGTACCTGCGGATGGTCCGGGAGGCCGGCGACGTCGCCTATCCCCACCTGCTGCGCGCCCCCGCCGACGGCTCCCGCCGTCCGGTCGCCTTCACCGGCGCGACCGCCGCGCTGGCCTGGCTGGACGCCGAACGCGCCAACCTCGTCGCCGCCCTCCGGAACGCCCCCGGCCACCCGTACGCCTGGCGGCTCATCGACGCCATGAACGGCTACCTCGACCTGACCGGCGGCCAGCCCGGCTGGACGGACGTGCTGCGGGACGCCCGGCAGGCCGCCCGCGCGGCCGGCGACCACCTGGGCCAGGCGGCCGTCGGGCACTGCCTGGCCTCCACGCGGTGGCGGGCGGCCGAGCTGACCGAGGCGGTCGAGGAGTTGCGGGGGGCGTTCACGGCCGCCGAACTGGCCGGCTGGCCGGAGGGCAGGCTCGCGGCGCTGGCCGCGCTCGGCGTGGTCCACCTCCAGCAGGGCAGGCTGGGCGCGGCCCGGCGGCTGCTGACCCTGGCCGTGGACGGCTCCCGGCGCTCCGCGCGGGTGGGGGCCGCGCCGCTCGTCCACCTGGGGCTGGCGCTGACCCAGATGGGCCGGCTCGGCGTCGCCGAGGAGCACCTGAGCGAGGCGTTGTCGCTCTGCCGCGACCGCGGGCTGCCGGCGACCGAGGCCGCCGCGCTGGCCGGGCTCGGCGCCGTGCTGCGGCTGACCGGGCGGCTGGGCGAGGCCGTCCGGTGCCTGACGGCGGCGCGCGGGCTCGGCGCCGCGATCGGCGAGCGGTACCAGGCCGACCTGTGCAGGGAACTGGCCGACGTGCACCTGGACGCGGGCCGGCGGGCCGACGCGCTCGGCTACGCCGAGGAGGCGCTGCGGCGGGCGCTGGCGGTCGGCGATCCCAAGCTGGAGCTGGACGCCCTGATCGGGCTCGGCCGCATCCGCAGCCAGACCGATCCGGGAGCCGCCGTCGGGCAGCTGAACGCCGCGCTGGAGCGGGCCCGCGGCATCGGCGCCGCCGTGGGCCAGGCGGACGCGCTCGTGGGGCTGGCCGTGGCGCGCACCGGCCTGGACGAGCACCTGGCCGCCATGCGCGACACGCTGGCCGGGCTGGGGCTGGCCAGGAAGGCGGGCGCGGTGCTGGTGCAGGGCGCGGCGCTGGCGGCGTGCGCGGAGGCGGCGCTGGCGGCCGGCGACACGGGCGCGGCCATCTCGTACGCCGCCCGCGCGGCCCGCGTCCACGCCGGCAGCGGCTACAAGCTGGGCGAGGCGCGGGCCCTGGTGACGCTGGGACGCGCCCACCGCCGCATCGGCGACGAGCCGGCCGCCGTACGTTGCCAGGACCGGGCCGGAGACCTGTTCACGGCGGTCCTCGACCCGCCACCGTCCCGCCCGGCCGAGGTGGCCGCGGGCCGATGACCGGCCCGGCCGCGAACGCCGTGCCCCGCCCGGGGGCGAGGTCAGCGGAGGACGCCGTGCCCCGCCGGTGGGTGCGGTCAGTGCAGGACGCCGTGCTCCGCGGCCCAGGCGGCGACCTGCGTGCGCGAGCCGAAGCCCAGCTTGAGCAGGATGTTGGCGACGTGCCGGGCGGCGGTGGCCGGGCTGATGAACAGCTCCTCGCCGATGGCCCGGTTGGACAACCCCCGGCTGATCAGCACGACGATCTCCCGCTCACGCGGCGTGAGCACCGACGCCGGGCCCGCCGGAGGCCGGGACGCCCCCTGGGCGGGCCGCTCGCCCGCCAGGCCGTAGCGCAGGGCCTCCTCCTCCGTCATGCCGCCGCCCATCGTCCACCAGAGCTGGACCTGCCCCTCACCGGCCTCCGCACGGGCGCGGGCGAGCAGCGGCTCTGGCGTGGCCGAGGTCCAGACGGGCAGCCCGAGGCGGTCCTCCATGGCCCTGGCCGCGGCCCAGAGGCGTACGGCGGGTTCGAGGTCGTGCTGCCCCTCGGCCAGCACGGCCAGCGTGACCAGCACGGAGATGATCGGCAGGTGCTGCCCCATGGACCGGCTCAGCGTCACGCACCGGGCCAGCCGCTCCCTCGCCCGCTCCGCCTCGCCCTGGCGGGCCAGGACCGCGCCGAGCAGGCCGAGACTGGTCGCGAGGACGGGCTTGGCCGCCATCTCCTCGGCCAGCTCGGCGCACTCCTCCAGGTGGCGGCGGGCGGTGTCGAGGTCGCCGAGGAAGTCGGCGAAGCGGCCCAGCTCCAGGTGGGCCCTGGTGACCCCCCACAGGTGGCCGAACCGGGCATAGACCTCGATGGCCTCCTCGCCCCTGGTCAGCGACTCGCGCCGCTGGCCGTGGAAGGCGGCGACGCCGGACAGCAGCAGCCGCGCCGACGCCTCGATCAGGCCGTTGCCGACGAGCAGCGCCAGTTTCAGCGCCTCCTCCCCGCGCTCGGCGGCCAGGGCGAGGTCGCCTTTGGTGCCCTCGTACATGCCGGCGATCACGAGGGTGAACGCCAGCATGAAGTCGTCGCCGGTCGCGCGGCGCAGCTCAAGGGCGCGGGCGGCCGACTCGCCGCAGGCGGCGGCGTCCTGCTGCTCGTAGGCCAGGTTGGCGTGGTGGAGCAGGGCCTCGGCGGACAGGTCGCCGAGAGTACGGGCGGCGGGCAGCGCGAGCAGGCTCTCGTACCAGCGGCGGCCCTCGGTCAGCTCGCCGAACCCGGCCCACAGCGGCATGTAGCCGCACGCGAGCCGCAGGCCCGGCTCGGCCAGACCGGACTCGACGGCCCAGGACAGGGCCTCGCGGGCGTTGCCGAGGAGGTCCTGGAGCGCGAGCAGCCGGGCGTAGCGCTCGGGCCAGGTCAGGCCGGGCGTGGCCCACACGTCGCGGCCGTGGTGGTGGGCGAGGTCGGCCAGGCCGTGCAGCAGCCGGTCGCGCAGGTGCCGGGTCTCGCCCGCCGACTCCAGCTTCCCGGCGGCGAACTGGCGGGCCGACTCCAGCAGCCGGTAGCACGAGCTGCCCTGGTCGAACAGGACGAGCGACTTGTCGACCAGGCCGCTGAGCACGTCGAGGACGTGGGCGGCGGCCAGGCTCCGCCCGGCGCAGACGGACTCGGCCAGGTCGAGGGTGAACGGCCCGCTGAACACCGCGAGCCGCCGGAAGAGCACCTGCTCCTGCGGCGCGAGCAGGTCGTGGCTCCATTCGAGGGTGGCCAGCAGGGTGCGCTGCCGGGCCGGCGCCGTACGGCCGCTCGCCGTCAGCAGCCGGAACCGGTCGTTGACCCGGTCGGAGATCTGGCGGGGGGACATCGCGGCGGTCCTGGCCGCGGCCAGCTCCAGGGCCAGCGGCAGGCCGTCGAGGGCCTGGCAGAGCCGGGCGATGTCGCGGGCGTTGGCGCCGGTGACCGCGAGCCCCGACCCGGCCGCCCGCGCCCGGTCGAGGAAGAGCTGCACGGACTCGACCCGCTCGACCTCCTCGGCCGCCTCCGCCGGGCCGGGCACCGCCAGCGGCGGCACCCGCCACACCAGCTCGCCGGGGATCTTCAGCGGCTCCCTGCTGGTGACCAGCAGCCGCAGGTCCTCGCAGGAGGTCAGCAGCCGCTCGGCCAGCTCGGCGCACGCCTCGACCAGATGCTCGCAGTTGTCCAGGACGAGCAGCGGCTTCTTGCCGCGCAGGAAGTCGACCAGCGTGTCCAGCAGCGGCCGCACGCCCTCCTCGTGCACGCCCAGCACCTTGGTGATCTCGTGGACCAGCAGGTCGGCGCGGGTCAGCCTGGACAGCTCGGCCAGCCAGACCCCGTCGGGGAAGGACGGGACCAGCCGGGTGGCGATCTGCAGCGCGCACCGGGTCTTGCCGGTGCCCCCGACGCCGCTGAGCGTCAGCAGCCTGACCTCACCGACCAGCCCGCACAACTCCTCCAGATCCCGCTCCCGCCCGATGAACCTGTCGGGCTCGGCGGGCAGGTTGTGTCTGAGCAACGTCACCATGATCCTCATGTGTCTGGACCCCAGGATTGGCACCCAGTGTGACACCGCCCTCACGAGCTGTCAGAGGTTTGCCCCAAGCGCGGGACCGGGGGCGCCGACCGGGACGATCCGCAACCGCGCGTCGATCAGCAGGGTGACGTCGTGCTCGGCGATGATCCTGCGGCATTCGGCCGGGTCGGGCTCGTGCGCCGCGACCAGCCGGGCCCCCGCGCCGAGCACCATGTCGTACGCCCGCAGGTCGGCCCCGGCGACCAGGACGACGTCGGCCGCGCTCACCCTGCGGGCGGTGGTGAGCCGGGCGGTGGGCTCGATCGGCCCGTCGGCGCCGAGCAGGCTGTCGAAGCCGGCCGTGCCGGGGATGCCGGTGAAGGAGTAGACCTGCCGGATGTCGGCCTCCAGGGCGATCGCGTCGGCGTCGTCCCGGTCGGTGATCATGATGCGGGCGCCGGCGGCGGCCGGTCCGCCGGGGATGGACACGACCACACCGCCCGCGGCGAGCACGGCGTACCCGGCGACGGGGAGGTGGCAGCCGCCGCGCAGCAGCACGACCACGGGGTCGCCGGGGCGCAGGCCCCGCCGGCGCAGGCCCTGGGCTGCCTGGCGGGCGCGGACGGCCAGCGTGCCGTACGTGAGCGTGGCGCCGCTCGCGGCCTCGGCGACCGCCACGCGCGGGCCGAGAGCGGCCGCCCGCAGCAGGACCGTCTCCGTCCAACCAGTCATGGCTCAAGGGTAGGAAGGGGGTGGGCGGGCGGCATGGTCCAGAGTGTGTAACCGAATGTGTAATCCCGTCGCGCCCATACCCGATTGCGCATGGCTTGAGCCCGCGCGGGGGCGGCGCGCGTACCTCCTGACGGCAGATCCCGGTTCCGGTTTCGGAGGTACGTCATGCACCGCAGAGTCGTCCTGCTGTCCGTCGTCGCGCTCGCCGTGGCGGGCGCGCCGGTACCCGCGCAGGCGGGAACCACGTCCGCCCCCGGGCCCGTGGGCTGGTCGGGGGCCGGCACGTCGTCCGAGCGCAGGACCGTCACGGAGTACTGGACGCCGGAGCGCATGCGGGCGGCCAGGCCGCTCTCCGCGCCCGCGCCGCGCCGCAGGACGTCCTCCGACGGGCCGACGCAGGGCTCGCCGTGGGCGTCCCGCGGCGTCACGGGCTCCCGTCGGATCACGACCTCCTGGACCGGCGGTGGCGGCGCGGCCGCCGCCACGGGCGCCGGGGGCACGGCGGCGGCCGGCCGGCAGGCGGCGCCCGTGCAGAACAGTCCCGGCCAGGCGTGGGCCGACGGGGGCGGCGTCGTCCGCACGGTCGGCCGGGTGTTCTTCACCACCGCCGAGGGAGGTACGGCCTCCTGCTCGGGCACCGCCGTGACCAGCGCCAACCAGAGCGTCGTGATGACCGCGGGCCACTGCGTCAAGCTGAACGGCGCCGCCCACCGCAACTGGGTGTTCGTCCCGGGCTTCGACGACGGCCGCCGCCCGTTCGGCACGTGGGTGGCCACCCGGGTGCTGACCACCCAGCAGTGGAACACCAACGAGGACATCAATTTCGACGTCGCCGCCGTCGTGGTCGCGCCCTTACAGGGACGCACGCTCACCGACGTCGTCGGCGGGCAGGGGGTGGCCTTCAACCAGCCCACCGGACGGCAGATGTTCTCCTTCGGCTACCCGGCCGCCGCCCCCTTCGATGGCTCTGACCTGGTGTTCTGCAGCGGAAAGGCGTTCAAGGACCCGGTCAGGACGCGCGACCAGGGGCTGCGTTGCGCGATGACCGGCGGGTCGAGCGGCGGGCCGTGGTTCGAGGGGTTCGACACCTCCACCGGGCTCGGCTGGCTGAACTCCGTCAACAGCTTCAAGTACGACTTCGCCCCCGACTTCATGTTCGGCCCCTTCTTCGGCAACGAGGCCATGGCCGTCTACCAGGCCGCACAACGCTCCGGCGCCGCCTGACGACCCCTTACTCCTCCGGTTGATCCGTTTTGGTCCCCCCAACCGGTATTCCGGCCGCACGGCGGACGCTCTGATCCGGCGCACGAACGCCATCACGCCGCCAGGCGACTACCGGGGGACCACGGTGACCCACGCCCACGCCGCTCTCCACCACCGCACCCACACCCAGACCCACCCCCACGCCCATCGCCCCTTCCGTGAGCGGCGAGTTGCCCGTGCCCTTCCCAGTACCGGCGCTCCGGCCGCCGGGCCGCTGCCTGAACTTCCCCTGTGCCGTGTCCGGGGGCCGCGGGCGGGCGGCTCGTGAGCGCGGTGGACGCGGTCGTGCCCCGGCCGGTGGCGGTGCTGCGGCTGCTGGCGGGGCGGGGCGCGTTCAGGGCCGGTACGCAGGTGGCCGCGGCGGCCCCGGCGACCGTGTGGGACGGGTCCACGTTCGGCCACTTCGCCGCCGCCCTCGGGCTGTGCGGCTGGCTGCTCCTGGTCGCGGACGCGCCGGAGAAGGCGGCGCTGAAGACGCTGGCGCGGGTCAGGCGGATCGGCCCGGCGGTCTCCCGGCCGGCGGTGGCGATGGCCGCCGCGCCGGTGGCGGTGCTGCTGGCGGTGCTCGTTCCCGTGGCGGTGACCGCGCCGCTGTCCGTGGCGACCCTGTATCTCGCGGCCGGGGCGTGGTCGGCCTGCACGGGCCTGCTGATGGCGGTCTCCGGCCTGCACCGCGTGCGCGGGCGGCCCGTGCTGGACACGATGGCGTTCGGGGCGAGCGGTGGCGTGGTGCTCGCCGTCACCGCCGCCACCCTGTGGATCGGCTGGCCGCCGCAGACACACCTGCTGCTCGTCCTGGCCGGGACGGTCGCGGTGACCTGCGCGGCCCTCGCGGCGCTCCCCCGCGACTGGCTGCCGCTCCTTGGAACGGGTGCCGCCCGTGGGCGGCGGTTGCTGCGTCCCCTGGCTCGGGCCACCTGGCTGCTGGGGGTGGCCGACCTGTGTGACGCGCTCTGCTTCGCGGCCGTGTACCTGGTGCTCGGCGTCTCCGGGCGGTCGGGGCAGAGCGGCGTGCTGTACCTCGCGCTGCTTCCGGCGGTCGCGGTCTGCCAGCTCGCCATCTACCTGCTGCGGGTCGCGCAGCCCGCGACCTCGCGGCGGCTGCGCGGGCCCGCCGGGCGGGCCGGGCGGGCCCGCGCGGTCCGGCTCCTGGGCCGGGTCGAGCGGGCGGGGGCCGCCGTCGCCGTCGCGTGCGCGGTCCTGCTCGGGTGGGCGCTGCCGGACGGGCGCGCGACGTCGCCCGGGGTGATGGGCGGGCTGGTCCTCGTCGTTCTGGCGCTGTTCCTGACCGTCATGTACGCGGCCTACCTGGTGGAGAACACGAACAACGACGTGCTCGCCGTGACGTCGGCGGGCGCGTTCGCCGGGCTGGTGGCCACCGGGTCGCTGGCGGCCGTCGTCGTGCCGTGGGCGGGGGCCGCCGGTGGCGTGGTGGCGCTCGCCCTGGGCGTCCCGGTGAAGGCCCATGTGATGCGCCGGATGCTCATCTCGCGGAACTCGGAGTGACGACATGGACGTACTGGGCATCTCCCGGGCGCACGACTCTGCGGCGGCGCTGGTGCGCGACGGCGAGATCGTGGCGTTGGCCGAGGAGGAGCGCTTCACCCGCGTCCGGCACGACGGCCGGCTCCCCCGGCGGGCGGTCGCGTACTGCCTGGAACAGGCGGGGATCGGGCTGGACGAGGTGGACCACGTCGCCTTCCACGGGCCGCGGGCCGGTTCCCCTCCCGATGGGGAGGTCAGGGAGGCCGCCGGGCACACCGGGCCGGTCGGGTACGGGGTGCACCTCGTGGAACACCACCGGGCGTACGCGGCGGGCGCGTTCTACGCGAGCCCGTTCGACTCCGCCGCCGTGCTCACCATGGACGCGGCCGGCACCTGCCTGGCCGTGGCCGACGGCGCGCGGATCAGGCACCTGCGGCACGTCGGCCGGCCCCATTCCCTGGGCGCCCTGTACGCGGCGGTCACCGGCTACCTGGGCTTCCGTCCCGGCAGGGACGAGGACAAGGTGATGGCCCTGGCCGCGTACGGCGACGACACCTACCTCCAGCCCTTCGCCGACCTGCTGCGCCTGACCCCGTACGGCGGCCACGAGCTGGACCTGAGCTGGTTCGAGCCGCACGGGGACGGCGGGCGGCACGCGGTCTCGGCGAAGTTCCTGGACGCCTTCGGCCCGCCGGGACCGCCTGCCGTCGAGACCCCCACCCAGCACTCCGCGGACGTCGCCTTCGCCCTCCAGGCCACCCTTGAGCGGGCCGCGCTGCACCTGGCCCGCTGGCTGCGCGAGACGACCGGTTCGACCCGGCTCGCGGTGGCCGGCGACGCGGCGATGAACCCGATGCTGAACGGCCGCCTGCTGGCCGAGTCCGGCTTCGAGGAGCTGTCGGTTCAGCCGGCCGCCGCCTCGCTCGGCGCGGCGCTGGAGGTGAGCGTCGGCCTGTACGGGCGTCCCCGTCCGGCGGGCGGTCAGCTCTTCGCCGGGCCCGGGTTCACCGAGGAACGCATGGAGAAGGCGCTGCGCGACGCGGGCGTGGACTACCGGCGGCCCGGCGACATCGCCCGGCACGCCGCCGCCCGGATCGCCGACGGGCTGATCGTGGGCTGGTTCCAGGGCCGGGCGGAGTGCGGGCCGCGCGGCCTGGGCAACCGGTCGCTGCTGGCCGACCCGCGCGACCCCACCTCCGCCACGCGCATGAACGCGCGGGTCAGGCGGCGGGAGCCGTTCCTGCCGCTGGCGTCGTCGTGCCTGGCCGAACGGTCCGGGGACTACTTCGCGGACGGCCGTCCCTCGCCGGTCATGCTGGTCGGGTTCGACGTGCTGGACCACCGGCGCGGCGAGGTGCCCGCGATCACGCACGTGGACGGCAGCGCCCGCGTCCAGACGGTGAGCCGCGCCGGCAACCCGGGCTTCCACGCGCTGATCACCCGCTTCGAGGAGCTGACCGGCGTGCCGATGCTGGCCGGCGCCTCCTTCCGGGACGACGACGAGCCGATCGTGTGCACACCCGAGGACGCCGTCGCCTGCTACCTCAGGACGGGCGCGGACGCGCTGGCCCTCGGCCCGTTCTGGGCCGGGAAACGGCGGTCCGGCGAACCGGAACTCCAGCTGGAGGAGGCCCGATGAGCGGCACGAGGTCCCTGGTGGTGCTCGGGGCGGCGGACGGCTCGCTGTCCACCTACCGGGCGGCGTCCGGCATGGGCCTGCGGACGATCGCGGTGGACCGCTCGGCCGACGCGCCCGGCGTCGCGCTCGCCGACGAGTACCTGCCGGTCAGCACCCACGATCCTGACGCCGTCACCGCCGCGCTCGCCGGACGTGCCGACCTGGCCGGCGTGGTGGCCCCGTCCAGCGACGTCGCGGTGCCCGCGCTGCGGGCGGTGGCCGAGGCGTACGGGCTGCCGGGCCGGCTGTCGGAGACGGCGGCGCGGGCCTCGGTGGACAAGTGGGTGCTGCGCGGCCTCCTCGACGACCTGGGCGTGTCCTCCTACCCCTGGATCGTCGGCGACGACCCGGCCGACCTGGCGACGCGGGCGCGGGGGCTGCGCTTCCCCGTGGTCGTCAAGCCGGCCGACGCCCAGAGCGGGCGCGGGGTGAGCAGGTGCGCCGCCCCCGGCGACGTGCTCGCCGCCGCCGAGGAGGCCCGGCGCAGCTCGTACGGCGGGCTGGTGATGGTCGAGGAGGAGATCCGCGGCAGGTTGTGCAACTGTGAGTGCGTCGTGGACGACGGGCGCGTGGCGTTCGTCGCGACCAGCCTGCAGGAGGTGAGCCCGCCGCCGCTGGTGCTGACCATGAGCCGCCGGATGCCGGCCGGGCTGCCCGGCGAGGTCCTGGACACCACGCGCTCGATCATGGACAAGGTCTGCGCCCGCCTGGACTACCGGCGCGGCCCGCTGAACCTCGACCTCATCGTCACCCCGGACGGCCGGCCGTACGTCATCGAGCTCGGCCTGCGGACGGGCGGCAACGGCACCGACGACATGGTGCGGTCCTGCCACGGCGTCGATCCGGTGCTGGCCGCCGTGCGGGCGGCGGTGGGCCTGCCGATCGAGCTGCGGCCGCATCCGCCCCGGCCGGTCCTGTGGCAGGTGCTGACCGCCGGGCGCGCGGGCGAGCTGGTGTCGGTGTCCGGCGTGGAGGAGGCCAGGGCCCTGCCGGGGGTGGCCGAGCTGGTCCTGCTGGCCCGCCCCGGACAGCGGGTACGGCCCTACCGCGACGTCTCCGACCGGCTCGGCTGGTTCGTCGTGCACGCGTCCGGCCCGGCGGAGCTGGAGGCGGCCGCCGCCGCCGTGACGCGGACGCTGCGCTTCGAGGTGCGGGGCGATGGACGGCGTTGACGTGGCCCGCCCGGCCGGCGAGGAGGGCGATGTACGGCGTTGAGGTGGCGCGCTCGATCAACGAGGTCGGCGCCGGGGAGTGGGACGCGCTCGCCGACGGCGTGCCCTTCGTGCGGCACCACTGGCTGGTCCTGGCCGAGCGCGTGCTGGCCGAGCACCGGCCCCGCTACCTGCTGGTCCGCAAGGACGGCGGGCTCGTGGCCGCGGCGGTGTGCGCGCTGGAGCACCGGCTGCACAACCCGGTGCTGGAGTCCCGGTTCGGGCGGCTGACCAGGCGGTGGCCGTTCCTGCAGGTCCAGGCGCCGATGACGGCGACGTCCGGGCTGCTGGGCGGTGAGGGGCCGCAGCGGCGGGTCCTGCTGCGGGCGGTGCGGTCGCTGGTCAGGCGCGAGCGGCTGCTGTTCTGCGTGGTCGACCACCTGCCGTACGCCGCCGGGCAGCCGGGCTACAGCCGCCTGGGCTGGCTGCCGGAGACGCTGCTGGACCTGACGTGGCCGTCGTACGAGGCGTACCTGGACCATCTGCCGCGCAAGAGGCGGGCCGAGATCCGGCGGACGCAGCGCCGGGCCGAGCGGGAGGGCATCGAGGTCCGGCCGCTCCTCGCCGGGCCCGGCGGGGAACTGGGCCGGCTGCTGGACCGGATGGTGGCCGCGGTGGACCTGCGCCACGGGCCGCACGTCTTCTACCGGCCCGGCCTGTTCCCCGAGGCGGCCGGCGTCCTGGGGGCGGACCTGACCGTCCTGGCCGCCTACCGGCACGGCGCGCCGGCGGGCTGCGTGGCGCTGTTGCGCGACGGCGACGAGCTGGTCGCCCGGTGGATCGGGCGCGACTACGCGCGTACGGAGGGCACCGCCGTCTACCACGCGCTGCTCACGGCGTGCGTACGGGCCGCCGTCGGCTCGGGCGCGCGCAGGCTGCGGCTCGGCGGCGCGGCGTACGAGACGAAGAAGCAGTTCGGGGTGCGGCTGGAGCCGCGCAGCCGGTTGTTCGCCGCCCGCAGCGGGATGGTCACCCGGTTCGTGGGCGGGCTGGGCCACCGCCTGGACCCCCCGCAGCTCCCGCCCCCCAGCACGTGACCCGGAAAGGACGAGGGCCGGTGCGCGCCTCCTATCTCCCTTCGCTGACCCTGGACGAGTACCTGCGCCTGGTCGCGACCGTCCACCCGCAGGTGCACGCCGTGCTGGACTTCGACCGGCCGGGCGCGGCGCGGGCGCTCGGCGTGCTCGTCGCGACCAGCAGCGAGTTCGACTCCGACCACGGTGGGCGGGGCGACTCCTACCGCCGCGCCCAGCAGGACGCGCTGGTGCGCTGGACCGGCATCCGGGCGCTCCTCGGCCTGCTCACCCCCGATCCGGCGGACGGGCCGCCGCTGCTGCTGGACGTCCTCGGCGGGGACGGGACGGTCGCGCGGGCGGCCGCCGGGCGGCTGGGCAGCCTGGACGCCAAGCCGCTGATCATCACCGGCGACCTGTCCGGCCAGATGGTCGACCGGGCCCTGGCCCAGGGGTTGCCCGCGGTGCGCCAGGCCGCCCAGTTCCTGTTCCTGCGGGAGGGGTCGGTCGGCGGGGTGCTGCTGGCGTACGGGACCCATCACATCGACCCGGCCGACCGGCCGGACGCGGTGGCCGAGGCGGCGCGGGTGACCCGGCCGGGCGGCCGGATCGTGCTGCACGACTTCGACGACTCCGGCCCCATGGCGGGGTTCTTCGCGCGGGTCGTGCATCCGCACGCGGCGGGCGGGCACGCCTACCGGCACTTCACCCGGACCGGCCTGGCCGCCCTGTTCGCGGACGCGGACCTGCCCGTACGGGTGCTCGACCTGTACGACCCGCTGATCGTCCGGGCCGGGAGCGAGGCGGCCGCCAAGGAGCGCATGTGCCGCTACGTCGCCGACATGTACGGCCTCGGCGCGTACTTCGCCGCCCTGGGGGACGTCGAGGCGGCCTGGCGGGTCCTGGAACGGCACTTCGACCACGGGACGCACCGGCACACCCCACCCCGCCCGGTCGTCTACCGGCGTGACGGGCACTACGTCGCGGAGCTCCCGAGGACGGCCCTGGTCGCCCTGGCCACGAAACCCACCGGGCGCCCCTCGGCGGGGGGCGCGTGAACCTGGCCCTCAGCGCTCGCGGTGGTCCGCCTTCCCAGCGGTCAGCCCTCCCGGCCCTCAGCGTTCCCGGCGCTCAGCCTTCGTGGTCAGCCCTCCCGGCGCTCAGCCCGCGGTCAGCGCTCGCGGGGCTTCGGGGGTGCTCGCCTGCGAAGACGCGCAGTTGGAGGGCCAGCGTGGCGTAGTAGCCGACCAGCGTGGTCAGCTCGAACAGGCCGCGCTCGCCGAGCGCCGCCGTGACCGCCCGGTAGTCCTCCTCGCTCAGCGTCCCCGCCCCGGTCAGCTCGCGGGCGGCGTGCACGGCGGCGCGTTCGGCCGGGTCGGCCAGGTCGGGCGGCCGCCCCTCGCGCAACGCGGTCAGCTCGGCGTCGGTCAGGCCGCAGGCCCGGCCCACCGCCTCGTGCGCGGCGCGCTCGAACTCGCTGCCCCAATGGGCGGCCACCACGAGGATCGCCAGCTCCCTGGCCCGGCCGGGCAGCACCGAGCCGTAGCGCACCGCCGCGCCCAGCGCCTGGAGCGCGCCGCCGACCGGCGGGCTCAGCAGCATGGCGTTGAACGGGCCGCGCAGCCGTCCGCGCTCGTCGGCGAGGGGGAAGACCTGGGGGCCCGCCGCCCGGGGGCCGCCCGTGATGGCGCGGTAGACCTCGGCCTGGGCGTCGTCGAGGTCCTCCGGGGGCAGGGCGGGCAGCCGGGCGGTCATGCGGTGCTCCTGTCTCGGCGACGGCGCGGTCACCCGGCCTCCGCGACCGGCGGACCTGCGGCGACGTCTGCCCCCGGCTGCCGGTGAGGCGGTTAGCCGTGGCCGGATCACGGAACATCCTAGGTCTCTAGCCGCGCGGCCGTCTTGGAGCCATGACCATGGAGTTCGCCACTTCCCACAGCCACCGTCCGCCGGGGCGTGCCTCGTGACCAGGACGGGGGTGTCCGGCCCGCTGCTGGTCGTGCTCGGCCTGCTGTCGGCGGTGGCGCCGCTGGCCACCGACATGTACCTGCCCGTGTTCACCGACCTGGCGGCCGACCTGGGGACGGGGGCGGCCGGCGTGCAGCTCACGCTGACCGCGTTCCTCACCGGGCTGGCGCTGGGGCAGCTCGTCATCGGGCCGCTGTCGGACCGGTTCGGCCGCCGCGGGCCCATCCTGCTGGCCACCGCGGCGGCCCTGGTCGCCTGCGTCCTGTGCGCGCTCGCGCCGGACATCCGGACGCTCGTCGCCCTGCGCTTCGTGCACGGGTTCGCCGGGTCGGCGGGCATCGTCATCGGCCGCGCGGTGGCGGCCGACCTGACGACCGGCCGGGCGGCGGCGCGGATCTTCTCGCTGCTGGCCTCCGTGGTCGGCGTCGCGCCCGTGGTGGCCCCGCTGATCGGTGGCGCGCTGTCGCCCGCCGGCTGGCGCGTGGAGTTCTGGGTGATGGCCGGGATCTCGGCCGTGATGCTGCTCGGCTCGGCGCTCGTCGTGCCCGAGACGCTGCCGCCCGGACGCCGGCACGCGGGCGGCCTGGCCGCCACCGGGCGCAATGTGCGGCGGCTGTTCGCCGACCGGGGCTATGTCGGTTACGTCTTCTCCTTCGCGTTCGGCTTCGCGGGGCTCATGGGGTACATCTCGGCCTCGCCCTTCGTCGTGCAGAACGTGCTGGGCCTGTCCACCCCCGCCTACACCGTGACGTTCGCGGCCAACGCGCTGGGCATGACGCTGACCGGCCTGGTGGGGGCCCGCCTGCTGCGCCGGTTCAGCCCGGAGGGTCTGCTGCGGGCTGGGCAGGGGGCGGTGCTGGGGTTGTCGGCCGTCCTGCTGGTGATGCTGGGGGCGGGGCTGGGCGCGGTGGTGGTGCTGCCCGTGCTGTTCGTGCTGGTCAGCTCGTTCACGCTGATCATGGGGAACGCGGCGGCGCTGACGGTGGGACGAGCCCCGTACGCGACCGGCACGGCGGCGGCCGTGATGGGCGCGTTGCAGTTCGCGCTCGGGGCGCTGGTCTCGCCCCTGGTCGGCCTGGGCGGGGAGGACACCGGGCTGCCGATGGGGGTCACGCTGGTGGTCAGCGCGCTGCTCGGCATCGGCGCCCGCCTGCTCACCAGGGGCCTGCCGGAAACCGGCCTCGCCACCGCCGAGGCCCCCGCCCGCGGGTGAGACGGTCGGGGGCTCTTCGCGGTCGAGGGCCCCACGGTCGAGGACCCCGCGGTCGGTGGCCTTCGCGTTCAGGGCCTTCGCGGTCGGGTCAGGGGGCCGGGTGGGTGTGCAGGGCGGTGAGGAGCCAGTCGAGGGCCGGGGTCGAGGGGGCCGGGGGCGGCCAGGCGTTGATCACGGCGAGGAGCCGGAGGTAGCGCTCCCTGCGGGGGTCGTTCGCCGCTTCCAGCCTGGCCAGCAGCCGCCGCCGGAGCGCGGCGTCGTCGGGGAGGCGCAGGAGGCGCGCGTACTCCCCGGCGACCGCCGCCACGACCGGTGCGGCCTCGGGCCCGGCGGGGTCCACGCCCGCCGCCAGCGCCGTCCCCGCCCGGCCCAGCCCCAGCGACACGGCATCCCGCCGCACCCCTCCCCCGCCGTCGGCGGCACGGTCGGACGCGTGGGACGTGGTCAGATCGCGCATCGCCGTCCGGAAGGACGGGTCCGCCATCAGCTCGGCCAGTTCCACCCACGCCTCCACCTGCTCCGGCTCGGCGTCGTCCGGCAGTTCCGGGGTCATCGACACCCTGGCTCCCGCGAGCCCCGGCTCCACGTCCGGGACGGCGGCGTCCAGGAAGTCGCCGACCAGGCGGCGGCGTTCGTCCTGCGACAGTTTCGCGAGTCTGTGCATGAGCTCCATCTCCTTGGGCCCCGAGCCGCGCCGGGCCACCGCCGTCAGCACCGCGTGCCGCAGCCGCAGCGTGCGGATCCGCACCGCCAGCGCCTCGGCGTGCGCCGCCGCGACCTGTGCGAGCGTGAGCTCCCGGTCCACGACCTTCCTGACCGTGGCCAGGTCCACGTCCAGGTCGCGCAGGGTGCGGACGAGGTCGAGGCGGGCCGCGGCGGCGGCGTCGTAGAGGCGGTAACCGGCCGGGCTGCGTTCCACCGGCGGCACGATCCCCTGGTCGGAGTAGAACCTGATGGTCTTGACCGATAGCCCGGTCCGCCGCGCCAGATCGCCGATCGTGTAGAGGGTGCCGCCGTCCATGCCTCCACCTTCGCGTCTCCCCTTGGTGGAGGCTCAAGCGCCTCCCTCGTTGCGCGGCCCCGGCCGCTGACCGTAGTGTCAGCCTCGGATCGTGACTGGCGTGATCGTAAGGTGGGACTGACCACCGGGGAGCGGTCCTGGACGTCGCCGCGCGCCTGGGTGCCCTCACTTCGACGGCTCGGGAGAAGTCATGGCTGAAGAGCACCCCCATTCCTACGGCGACCACGACGCTGCAACGGTGTCGGCCGCCTACCGCAACGCGCTCGACGTGATCGCCGCCGTGGAGCCGGGCGTGGCCGGCGCGATCCGCGCCGAGCTGGCCGACCAGCGCGCCTCACTGAAGCTCATCGCGAGCGAGAACTACGCCTCCCCGGCCGTCCTGCTCACGATGGGCACGTGGCTGTCCGACAAGTACGCGGAAGGCACGATCGGCCACCGCTTCTACGCCGGCTGCCAGAACATCGACACCGTCGAGCAACTCGCGGCCGACCACGCCAAGGCCCTGTTCGGCGCCGAGCACGCCTACGTCCAGCCCCACTCGGGCATCGACGCCAACCTGGTGGCCTTCTGGGGCATCCTGGCCCACAAGGTGGAGGCCCCGGCCCTGGCCGCCGCCGGCGCCCGGCACGTCAACGACCTGTCGGAAGACGACTGGGAGACCCTGCGCAAGGCCCTGGGCGACCAGCGGGCCCTCGGCATGTCGCTGGACGCGGGCGGTCACCTGACCCACGGCTTCCGTCCCAACATCTCGGGCAAGATGTTCCACCAGCGCTCCTACGGCACCGACCCGGAGAGCGGCCTGCTCGACTACGACGCGCTGCGCGAGACCGCCCGCGAGTTCCGGCCGCTGGTGCTGATCGCCGGGTACTCGGCCTACCCGCGGCGCATCGACTTCTCCCGCATGCGGGAGATCGCCGACGAGGTCGGCGCGGTCCTGATGGTGGACATGGCCCACTTCGCCGGGCTGGTGGCGGGCAAGGTGTTCACCGGCGTGCACGACCCGGTGCCGTACGCGCACGTCACCACGACCACCACGCACAAGTCGCTGCGCGGGCCGCGCGGCGGCCTGGTGCTGTGCCAGCGGGAGTACGCCGACTCGATCGACCGGGGCTGCCCGATGGTGCTGGGCGGCCCGCTCGGCAACGTCATGGCGGCCAAGGCCGTCGCCCTGGCCGAGGCCCGGCAGTCCGCGTTCGCCGACTACGCGCGGGCGGTGGCCGCCAACGCGGTCGCCCTGGCCGAGGGCCTGGTGCGCCGGGGCGTACGCCTGGTCACCGGCGGCACCGACAACCACCTGGTGCTGCTCGACGTGTCCACGTACGGGCTGACCGGGCGGCAGGCCGAGTCGGCGCTGCTCGACGCCGGGATCGTCACCAACCGCAACGCGATCCCGCGCGACCCCAACGGCGCCTGGTACACCTCGGGCATCCGCGTGGGCACCCCGGCGCTCACCTCGCGCGGGTTCGGGACGCAGGAGTTCGACCAGGTCGCCGAGCTGATCGTCGGCGTGCTGACCGACACCACGCCGTCGGCCACCTCCAAGGCCAAGTACGACCTGCCGCAGAGCACCGCCGAGAAGACCCGCGCCGCCGCGGCCGAACTGCTCGCCGCCCACCCGCTCTACCCGGGCCTCGACCTGAGCTGAGCCTTTCTGCCGTCCCCCCGCTCCGGCCTCGGCCGGGGCGGGCCCCTCACCGCGGGTCGCGACGGGCCTGCCGTGCGAAGTAGGCGGACGCCATCCGGGTGTGGATGGGGAACGCCAGCTCGGCGGGGCCGTCGATGACCAGCCATTCGGTCGTCTCGTCCGTGGCCTCCATCGGCGGCAGCCCGGACGCGGTGACGCGCGGGCCCAGGCCGAAGATCAGCACGGTACCGTCCGGGGCGCTGACCACGTCGAAGAGCGTGACGTCGGCGGCCTCGGCCACCACGCCGGTCTCCTCGCGCAGTTCCCGCACCGCCGCCTGCTGCCAGGACTCCCCCACGTCGATGAACCCGCCGGGCAGGGCCAGCTCGCCGCGGTGCGGCTCGACGTCCCGGCGTACCACGAGCAGGCCGTCGTCGACGGGCAGCAGCGTCACCGCGACCGGCAGGGGGTTGAGGTAGCTGGTGTTCCCGCAGGCCGCGCAGGTGCGGGGCCAGGGCTGGGCGGGGGCGAAGGCGGCGCCGCAGAAGGAGCAGTACGCGTTCCTGATCACGCCGCGATCCTAGAGCCACCCCGGAAGAACCCGCGGCCTCCCGCCCGGCGGCGGGGTCAGCTTGCGACCGCGCGGTCCGCGCGGCCGACCAGGGGGTTGCCGCGGTGGGGCTGCCAGGCGGCGCGCAGGACGCGCAGTTCCTCCCGCACCCGGGCCGAGGAGATCCGCCGGATGTCGTCGCTCAGGTCGAGGACGGTGGCCGCGGCCTGGTCGACCTCGCCCGCGCGCAGAAGGGAGTGGGCCGCCCGCAGCCCGATCAGGGCACGGGTGCGCAGCTCGACCGGCCGCCTGGCCCCCATGGACGCGGCGAAGTGGCGGGCGGCGGTGGCGTGGTCGCCGAGCTGGGTGAGGGTCAGGCCGATCTGGTGTTCCAGGGACTCGCGCCGGTAGTTGCCCGTCCACTCCGACTCGGGCGCGGAGTCGGCGCGTTCGAGCTGGGTCTCGGTGCGGCCGAGCAGCCGGAGGGCGTCCCAGCGGGTCCCGGCGGCGGCGTGGGTCTCGGCGCGCATGCCGGTGATCCACGCCTGGGTGCGGGCGGGGCCGTGCCCGGCCAGCGCGGACGCGCCCGCCTCGGCCAGGGCCAGCGCGTCGCCGTCGTGGCCCAGTTCGGCCGCCTGGACGGCCATGCTGCGCAGGGCGGTGGCGCGCAGCAGCAGGTCGGCGGCCTCGTCGGCGAGGCGCACGCTGCTGATGTAGTAGCGCTGGGCCAGGGCGTGGGCGCCGGCGTCCATGGCCATGTAGGCGGCCAGGTAGCTCAGCTCGGCGGCGGCGGCGAACAGGTCGGGCCTGTGGCGGCCGGTCGTACCGTGCAGGAGGGGGGTGACCTCGCGGGACAGGTAGGCGGCGACCGCGGCGCGGCCGTGGCCGCCGCCGTAGAGGTCGTCCAGGTCGGCGAAGGCGCGGGTGGTGGCGCGGATGCGCTCGACGTCGCCCGCGCCCGCCCGGCGGGCCCCCGCGCGCCCCGCTGGATGACGCGCCGGACGACGTCCCGACAGAACGGATAAGCCGGATAAGCCGGATAAGGCGGCCAGGGTGAACGTGCGCCGGTTGAGCAGGTCGTCCTCCCCCAGCACGGCCAGCCGGGCGACCGGGTCGCCGCGCCAGGGGTCGTCGGACCACGGCCACCCGCCCGGCTCGGGCCACCCCAGATGCGCCGGGCGCAGGTCGGGCCTGCCCAGGCGGCGGCGGAACGCCTCGATCGCCGCGCGCACCGCCTCGGGGCGCGGGATCGTGCCGGTCAGCCAGTGGCCGACCGCCGAGCGGTCGTAGTGCACGCGCTCGCCACTCTCGGCGGCGACGGCGTTGACGTGCCGCGCGGTGGCCGCGTGCGTCCACCCCGCCTGCTCGATCAACGCCGCGAGCGCCCGGTTGACGACTGGGAGGGTACGCCGGGGCGGCATCTCGTCTTCACATCGCTTCACATCGCGGTGGCCTCGACGGTCCGCCGGACATGGCTCATCGTCAAGGGTGCGGACCGTGGCCCCCGGGTGACGGTCCTGAGCCGGTTGCGACGAGGGAGGTCTGATGGACGGGCTGGACGGCGAGGACCGGCGCGTGACCGGGCTGGAGGAGGCGGCGCACGAGGAGCTGACGACCGCGCTGGCGGGCCGCCCGCTGGTGTGCGTCGAACGGTTCAGCACGGCGTTGCGCACCGGTTACACCGGCCCGGCCTCGATCGGGGCGCTGCGCCCGGCTCTGAGCATCGGCTGCTACTCGGCCTGGGACCCGGCGCTGCCCGGAATGGTCGTCGCCGCCGAGGACCGCACCAGGACCCGCTCGGTCGCCGAGCGGCGCGCCTGGCTGCCCCGCGTCCGGCACGAGGCCGCCCGGCACCTGCTCAAGCTGGACCGCCCGCCGGTCGTCTTCACCTGGTACGACAACGCCCGGCTGCGCGAGCTGGCCGGCCCCGGCGGCGTGGTCGCGGCCATCGACGCCGACGTGCGGGCCGCGATCGAGGCCAAGCATCTGCTGGACGACCTGCTGCGGGCGGCCGGCGTGCCGGCGGTGGCCCGGGTCCCCTGCGTGCACGTCGAACGGCTGCCCGGACTCGCCGAGCTGCGGCGCGCGGTCGGCACCGAACGGGTCGTGGTGCAGGCGGGCGGGCGGGCGGACCGGCACGGCACCGTCGTCGTCGCCGATGAGAGGGACATGCCCCGGGCTGCCCGCCTGCTGGGGCCGTACCGGGTGGCGGCGTACGTGCCGGGCTGGCCGTGCACGATCGCGGTGCTCAGCGTGCCCGGCGGCGACGGCGGCGTCCGGGTGTACGCCGACCGCCCCGCCCACACCTCGGCCGGGATCGCCGAGCTGGGCGCGGGGCCGATGCGCAGCACGGGCGACGACTGGTCGCGTCCCTGGCCGACGCCCGCCGCCGCGCTGCTCGTCGAGTGCGCCGAGCGCATCGCGTCCTGGGCCTGGCGCAGGTACGGCGCGGCCGGCCTGTTCAGCGTGGAGGCCATCCTCACGCCGGACGAGCGGGTCTACCTGTCGTCGGTCAAGTGGCGGCACCACGAGGGCACCGAGGTGTCGTCGGTCAACCAGCAGGCCGCCGGGCTGCCCCCGTTCGTGCTGGCCCACCTGTCGGTGATGCTCGGCGGGCCGGTGACCTGGCTGGGGGACGCGCACGAGTTCAACCAGCGCACGCTGCTGCGCGCGGCCCGGCCGGGCGGCCCCTTCCACGTCAGGGTCCGCCTGGACCGCGACACCCCCGTACGCGTGGTCGCCGCCCAGGGCTCCGGCGTCTACCGTCTGGACCGGTCGGGACACCTGCGGTGGGTGCGGCGGGGGGCGCACCCGTCCGACGCGCGGGCGGGGCAGGGCGAGTTCCTGCTGGCCAACCTGCCCGAGCCGGACGTCGTCTGCCATCCGGGGGCCGACCTGGCCACCGTCGAGGGGGTCGCCGAGGGCGCGGCGCACCCGTTCGACGGCCCGGACGCCGTCTCCCCGGCCACCCGGCGGATCGTCGCGGCCGTCGAGAACCTGTTCGACGAGGTCAAAGAGCCCTGATCACGAGATTTCGACGAGCTGCCCGCAGGACCGATGAGTTCGCGCGCCCGCGGGAGTCCAACCCGGCGTCACCCCGATTCCGAGGAAGGACCCACACCGATGAGCACCACGCACATTCTCGACATCCCGGGCGGCCGCCTGCGCTACCACGTCCGCGGCAGCGGCCCCCTGCTGCTGCTCGTGGGCGCGCCGATGAACGCCGAGGCCTTCGTCCCGCTGGCCGAGGAGCTGGCCGGGGAGCACACCGTCGTCACGCACGACCCGCGCGGCGTGTCCGGCAGCACGCTCGACGACCCCGACCAGGACTCCACCCCGGCCCTGCGCGCCGACGACGCGATCGCGATCATGGACGCGCTCGGCGCCGAGTCCGCCGACGTGCTCGGCAGCAGCGGCGGCGCAGTGACCGGCCTGGCCCTGGTCGCCCGCCACCCCACCCGCGTGCGCACGCTCGTCGCGCACGAGCCGCCCGTGCTGGAGCTGCTGCCCGACGTGGCCCAGCGGCGCGCCGAGGTGGACGACATCATCGAGACGTTCCGCCGGGAGGGCCCGGGGGCGGCGTTCGGGAAGTTCATGGCCACCGCGGGCTTCGAGGGCGGCGAGGACGCCCCGCCCCCGCCGCCGAGCGAGTCGCCCGAGCAGGACCTGGCCGACGCCGCCCACTTCTTCCTGCACGAGCTGCGCGGCACCACCCGTTACGTCCCCGACGTCGCGGCGCTGAAGGCCGGACCGGCCCGGGTCGTCGTGGGCATCGGGGCCGAGTCGGGCGGCCTGCTCACCTACCGCACCTCGCAGGCGCTGGCCGACCTGCTCGGCACGCCGCCGGTCGAGTTCCCCGGCGAGCACGGCGGCTTCGTCGACCGGCCGAAGGAGTTCGCCGACGTGCTGCGCGAGGTGCTGGCCCGCTGACGCGGCGGGCCCACGGCGGCGCGCTCAGCCGCCGGAGGTCGCACCGGCCGGGAAGCCGCCGGTCGCGATCGGCCCCCAGCGGTCGATCGAGATCCGGATCAGCGACTTGTTCTGGCGGCGCATGGCCTCCCGGTACTCCTCCCAGTCGGGGTGCTCGCCGGCGATGCACCGGTAGTAGTCCACCAGCGCGTCGAGGGCCTCGGGCAGGTCCAGAACCTCTCCCCGTCCGTCCACCTGGACGTACGGGCCGTCCCAGTCGTCGGACAGCACGCACATCGACACGCGCTCGTCGCGCCGCACGTTCCGGGCCTTGGCGCGCTCGGGGTAGGTGGAGACCACGATCCGGCCCTCGCCGTCGAGGCCGCACGAGACCGGCGAGAGCTGGGGACGCCCGTCGGCGCGGGTCGTCGAGAGCAGGCCGTGATGCCGGGGGCGGAGGAAGTCGAGAAGTTCGGGCAGGTCGACGCGGCGGGCGGTCGCGATCCTCGGAGCCATCTGGGACGCCTTTCCTGTGCGGTGCCGGCTTCTCCTGTGCGGTGCCGGATTCGATCCTGCCATCCGGCGCGGGCCCCGCCTTCCGGGGCCCGGCCGAACGGCCCTAGGGTGTGGTTCGCCGACATGTCCCCGTACGTGCCCGAGGAAGGGAGCGGAATGCCGGAAGTCCGTCCGCTCCGGCCGGGCGATCCCGAGAGGATCGGCGACCACCGGCTGCTCGGCGTGCTCGGCTCCGGCGGGCAGGGAGTCGTCTACAAGGGCGTCGACGGCACAGGCCGCGAGGTCGCGGTCAAGCTGCTGCACAGCCACCTGACCCAGGACGACGCCGTCACCCGGGGCCTCCTGCGCGAGGCCGAGGCGGCGCGCCGGGTGGCCGCCTTCTGCACCGCCGCCGTGCTGGACGTGGGGGTGGCCGACGGGCGGCCGTACATCGTGAGCGAGTACGTCGCGGGCGACACCCTGCAGAGGCTCGTCCGGGAGTCGGGGCCGCGTACCGGGGGCGCGCTGGACCGGCTGGCGATCTCCACGCTGACCGCGCTGGCCGCCATCCACGAGGCCGGCATCGTGCACCGCGACTTCAAGCCGGGCAACGTGCTGATGGGGCCCGAGGGGCCGATCGTGATCGACTTCGGCATCGCCAAGGCGCTGGGGGCGACGACGATGGCCTCGGCGCCGATGGGGACGCCGGCGTACATGTCGCCGGAGCAGTTCGCGGGTGAGCGGGTCGGGCCGGCGTCCGACGTGTTCAGCTGGGCGGGGACGATGGTGTTCGCGGCCACCGGTCATCCGCCGTACGCCGGGGAGACGGTCGCCGCCATCCTGCACAAGGTCATGAGCGGCGTACCGGACCTGACGGGCCTGCCGGCCCGCCTGGTGGAGCCGATCCGGTCCTGCCTCGCCAAGGACCCCGCCGCCCGCCCCACCCCCGCCGCCCTCCTGCGCCACCTCATCAGCGCCCCCGGCACCCCCCACCCGGCCTCCCTCCAGACCCCACCACCTCCCCCCGCCCCGCCGAGCCCGCCGCACACACCCGCCGCGCCCGCCGCCCCTGGCCCGGCGCACTCCCCGGCGACGGCCCCTCCCCCGGCGACCGGGGCGACGGTTCCCCCTGCCGGGGCCGGGGCGACGGGCCCGGGGACGGTTCCGCCGCCCGGGGCCGGAGCTGCGGGCCCGGGGACGGTTCCCCCTGCCGGGGCCGGGGCTACCGGGCCCGCGTTTCACGGGGAGATGACCAGGCCGGGTGCGGATCGGCGGGTCAGCCGGCGGGCCGTGATGGTCGGCGGTGCGGCGGCCGTGGCCGCCGCGGCCACGTCCGCGTTCCTCCTCCTGCGCCCCGCGAACAGCCTCGCCGACGACCCGCACCCCGGCCCCACCGGCGACCCGGCCGGCCTCCCGGCGTCGGGCACGCCGACGGCCCCCGCGACGGCCGCGACGAGCCCCGCGCCCGGCACGTCCCCGACAGCGGACCCGACTGCGGACCCCACTGCGGACCCCACCGGATCTCCCACGGGGTCCACCGGCCCGACCCCCGCGGTCGAGCCGTTCGGCGCGCCGGTCAGGGAGCCCGTGCCGCTGCCCGCCGGCAGTGGCGAGCCGGCCGTCCTGGCCGCCGCCGGCTCCACCGTCGTCTGCGGCACGTCCAAGGGCGTGGCGCTCGTCTGGGACCTGGCCGCGGCGCCCGCGACCGTCCTCAGGCTCGGCGACGGAGGCGCCGCCGCGACCGCCGTGGCCTGCGGCGACGGCAGGGCCGCCACCGGGCACCGCGACGGCGGGACGCGGCTGTGGAACCCGGCGGGCGGCGTCCTCGGCAGGGTGAGCGCGGCCGACCCCGTCATCGCCGTCACCACCGCCGGACGCGGCGTCGCGGTCACCCAGAAGTACGACAGCCTCAAGGACCTGCACAGCGTCGTACGCCTGTGGGACATCGCCACCGGCCGCCAGATCGGCCCCGCCGTCACCGACCACTTCCAGGGCGTCAACGGCCTGGCCTTCGGCCGGTTCGGCGGCGACGACGTGCTCGTCACCGGCGACGGCGGCAACCGCGTCCGGGTACGCCGCCTGTCTGACGGAAAGGTGACACACACCTACAAGACCGGCGAGATCGGCGGCATCGAGCTGCTCGCCTGCGGCGAGCTGGACGGCCGTCCCGTCCTGGTCTCCACCCACCTGGACGCCACCCTGCGCGTCTACGACCTGGCCACCGGCAGGCGCAGGAAGAAGTGGACGTTCAGCCGCCGCAGCCCCGACGACCGGGGGACGTCCTCCCTGGTCGTGGGCGCGCTCGGCGGCAGGCCCGTCGCGGTCGTCGCGCACGCGCCGGGCCGCGGCGAGACGGTCGTCCGCGTCTGGAACCTGGCCGACGGCAAGGTCATCGGGGAGCTGGGCCCGGGGCCGGGCGCCGAGATCCGGACCTTGGCGCTGGCCGAGCTGGAGGGCCGTCCCGTCGTCGTGGGCGCCGGCGGCGACGCTCTCCTCAGCGCGTGGAGCCTCGGTCCCGCCTGACGCTCATCTGCGTTTAAGAATCGCGGCCTAGGGTTCGGGCTGTGCTGACGGACGAAGCGGTGGAACCCGTGCGGACGCGTCCGCGCCGGGTGTGGCGGCGGCGGCTGGCGACGGTGGTCGCGGTGCTCTTCGCGGCGGGGACGGCGGTCCGGCTCGGCGGCCTGGAGTCGGGCTTCCTGCTGGTCCCGCTGGTGTCCTTCACGCCGTACTTCGGGATCGCGGCGCTGCTGATGCTGGGGGTGGCGGCGCTGGCCCGCAGCAGGGCGGCGGTCGCGGTCATGCTGGCGGTGTGCGTGTGCCTGGCCTGGCTGGTGCTCCCGCGCGCCCTGCCCGGCGGGGCGGACGCCGCGACCGGCCGTCCGCTGCGCGTGCTGACCGCCAACCTCAACGGCGGCCGCGGCGACGCCCGCACGATCGTCGACCTGGTGCGCACGCTGAACGTGGACGTGCTGAGCCTCCAGGAGCTGACCTGGTCGGAACGCGACCGGCTGACGGCGGCCGGGCTGGAGACGCTGCTGCCGTACCAGGTCGCCAAGCCGGAGACGTGGGGGCCGGTGGGCAGCGGCGTGTACGCGCGCTACCCGCTGACCGAGCGTACGGGCGTGTTCCAGCCGGTCGGGCACCACATGCCGGTCGTGGAGGCGGCGTTGCCCGGCGGTTCGGTGGAGGTGGTGGTCGTGCATCCGGTGGCGCCGGTGCCCTCGACCGTGCCGGAGTGGGAGGCGGGGGTCGGGACGCTGCCGCCCGCGTCGTCCACGGGCGCGCCGCGGATCCTGGCCGGGGACTTCAACGCCACGCTGGACCACGCCGTGTTCCGGCGGCTGCTGGGCACCGGCTACACCGACGCGGCGGCGGCCACCGGCAACGGGCTGGTGCCCACCTGGCCGATGCGCCGGATCCCGCCGCTGGTCGCCATCGACCACGTGCTCACGGACGGGCGCACGCGGGCGGTGGACGCGCGGATCCTCGACCTGCCGGGCTCGGACCACCGCGCCCTCTTCGCCGACCTGCGCGTCCAGAGCTGACCCGGCCGAACTCCGGCGCCCGGGACAGGCCGGACGCGGTCCCGCGCCCGGGCAGGCCGGGCGCAGGACAGGCACGACCCCGACCCCGACCCCGACCCCGGCCGCAGGCGGGGGCAGGGGGCCGGGGCGGTCAGGCGAGCCAGGCCGCCGTGTCGGCGGGCAGGCGGTCGCCGTCCAGGGCACCGCTGGCCAGCAGGACCGTGTCGTGGGCGGGCAGCGGCACCGGGCCGGGGCCCAGGTTGACCACGCAGGTCAGGCCGGAGTCCCGGGTGAAGGCGAGCACGTCGGGGCCCAGGTCGAGCCAGGTGAGCGTGCCGTCGCCGAGCCGCTCGGCGCGGATGCGCAGCCCGTTCCTGTAGAGGTTGAGCATCGAGCCCAGATCGGCGCTCTGGGCCTCGACGGTGAGCTTGTTCCAGGCGTCCGGCTGCGGCAGCCACGGCGTGGCCGTGCCGAACCCGAACGGCGGTTCATCGCCCGACCACGGCAGCGGCACCCGGCACCCGTCGCGCCCCTTCACCGTGTGGTTCGAGCGCCGCCACATCGGGTCCTGGCGCAGCTCGTCGGGGATGTCGTCCACCTCCGGCAGGCCCAGCTCCTCGCCCTGGTAGATGTAGATGCCGCCGGGCAGCGCCATGGCCAGCAGCGCCGCCGCACGTGCCCGGCGGTAGCCGAGCTCCAGGTCGGAGGGGGCGCCGTCCCTGCGGTCGCCGTGGTCCCAGGAGGTGTCGGCGCGGCCGTACCGGGTGACGACGCGGGCGACGTCGTGGTTGGACAGCACCCAGGTGGGCGGGGCGCCGAGCGGGGTGTGGGTGGCGAGGGTCTGCTCGATCACCTGGCGCAGGCCGGCGGGCTCCCAGGGGCAGGCCAGGAACGGGAAGTTGAAGACGGTGTGCAGCTCGTCGTGGCGCAGGTAGCGGGCCAGGCGCTCCTGGTCGGGCAGCCACACCTCGCCGACCAGGACGCGGTCGTCGTACTCGTCGTTGATCAGGCGCCAGCTCCGGTAGACGTCGTGGACCTCGTCCAGGTCCTCGTACGAGCCGGTCAGGCCGTCGGGCTTGGTGAGCAGGGCGGCGGAGTCGATGCGGATGCCGTCCACGCCGCGGTCGTACCAGAAGCGCAGCACGTCGTGGAACTCGCGGTGGACGTCCGGGTTGGTCCAGTTGAGGTCGGGCTGCCCGGGGTCGAACAGGTGCAGGTACCACTGGCCGTCGGGCACCTGGGTCCAGGCGGGGCCGCCGAAGATCGACTGCCACTCGCCGGGCTCGTCCCGGAACCAGAACCGGTCGCGCACGGACGGGTCGCGCAGCGCCTCCAGGAACCACTCGCTCGCGGTCGAGCTGTGGTTCGGCACCACGTCGATGATGATCCTGATGTTCAGCTCGTGCGCCTCGGCGATGAACTCCTCCGCCTCGGCCAGGGTGCCGAACACGGGATCGATGTCCCGGTAGTCGGCCACGTCGTACCCGCCGTCGGCCAGCGGCGACGGGTACCAGGGGTTGAGCCAGATCGCGTTCACCCCGAGCGTCGACAGGTACGGCAAACGTGCCCGCAGCCCCGCCAGGTCGCCCACGCCGTCACCGTTGCCGTCGGCGAAGCTGCGCAGGTAGACCTGATAGATCGCGGCTCCCCGCCACCACGTTTCGGACATGCTGAAGACAACTCCTTGCCATAGGTGGAGGCACTCAGCCCTTGAGGCTGCCGGCGGTGAGTCCCGCCATGATGTGCCGCTGGAAGATGAAGAAGACGATGATCGTCGGGATGCTGGCGATCACCAGGCCGCCCATGACCTGGTCCTGCGACACGGCCCCGGCGGTCTGGGCCAGGCCCACGCTGAGCGTCATCTTCTCGCTGTCGCTCATGACGAGCAGCGGCCAGATGAAGTCCTTGAACGAGGTGACGATCGTGAAGATCGACGTCACGCCGAGGATCGGGCGGGAGACCGGCAGCACCACCGACCACAGGATGCGGAACGGGCCGCCGCCGTCGATCTGGGCGGCTTCGAGCAGCTCGCGGGGGATGGAGTCGAAGAACCTCTTGAGCAGGAAGATGTTGAAGCCGTTGGCCGCGGCGGGCAGCCACAGGCCCCACGGGTTGTTCAGCAGGTCCCAGCCGAAGATCGGCACGTCGTGGATGGCGAGATAGGTGGGGATGAGCACGACCATCGGCGGGATCATCAGGGTGGCCAGCATCGCGCCGAGGATGACGTTGCCGAGCGCCGGGCGCAGCTTGGACAGCGCGTACGCGGCAGTGACGTCGACCGCCATGGTGATCAGCCAGCCGCCGCCGGCGTACACGACGGTGTTCCGCAGCAGCGTGCCGATGTCGAACAGCTCCCACGCCTCCAGGAACTTCCCGAAGTTCAGCTTCTCGGGGAAGAGCGTGGGCGGCACCTGGGCGAACTCCTCGGCCGACTTCAGCGCGCCGGTGATCATCCAGTACATCGGCAGCAGGAAGACGACCGTGAACGTCACGACCGTCGCGACCAGGACCGTCCAGTAGACGCGCCGCCCCCATCGGCTGTTGAGCTGGTGCGGGGAGATGATCGTGCGGAACTGCACCTCGATGCGCCGGGGCGGCCGCCGCCGTGCCCGGCGTCCTGCCGAGGAGGGCGCGGCGGGGCGTTGCAGGGTGGCGTTCGACATGGTCAGCTCTTCTCCTCGCGGGTCAGCCGGAGCTGCACGGCGGCGAAGGCGAGCAGGACGACCATGAGCATCATCCCCAGCGCGCCGCCCGCGCCGTAGTTGCTGTAGGTGAACGCCTGCTGGAACATCAGGAAGGCGACGGTGGCGGTGGCGTTCTCGGGGCCGCCGCCCGTCAGCAGGTACGGCTCGATGAAGACCTGCATGGTCGCGACGATCTGCAACATCAGCATGAGCAGCAGGATCAGCCGGGTCTGCGGGATCGTGATGTGCCTGATCCGCTTCCACACGCCGGCGCCGTCGAGCTCGGCGGCCTCGTAGAGGTCGGGCGAGATGTTCTGCAGCGCGGCGAGGTAGATCAGGGTCGCCGAGCCCATGTTCATCCAGGTCGAGACGAGCACCAGGCAGAGCAGCGCGGTGTCGGTGGAGTAGATCCAGTTGAGGCCGGGCAGCGAGAAGAATCCGAGGATCTGGTTGAACAGGCCGACGTCGGGGTCGTAGAACCAGCGGAAGAGCAGCACCGCGACGGCCGGGGGCAGCATGACCGGCAGGTACACCACGAACCGCAGGTAGGCCCGGCAGTGGCGGAGCTCGTTGAGCAGGATCGCCACCGCGAACGGCAGCCCGTAGCCGAGCACCAGCGCGAGAACGGTGAAGGTGAGCGTGTTCAGCCACGCGGGCCCGAAGGCGGGGTCGGCGAAGGCGGTCCTGAAGTTCTCCAGGCCGACCCACTCGGGCTCGTTGACCAGGTCGGTCTTCTGGAAGCCGAGGATGAACTCCTGGACGATGGGATACCAGGAGAACAGTACGAAGCAGAACAGCGCCCCGACCATGAACCCGTAGGCCGTCAGGTTCCTCCGCAACGCCCGGCGCAGCGGCGAAGGCGGCCTCGGCCGTCGCGCGGTTCCGGCGGTGGCAATGCTCATGGGGTGTCTCCGATCACCGACTCGACGTACCGGGGCGCCGGCGGACGCGGCGCCCCGGTCTCACGTTCCGCTCAGCCCTTGCTGGCCAGCATGGCGTTCGCCTTGGTCTCGGCGTCCGCGAGAAGCTGGTCGACGTCGGCGTCCTCGCGGCTCAGCACGGCCGACATGGCCACGTCGAGGATGGCGTAGAGCTCCTGGGCGTGCGGCGGCTCCATCTTGGGCGGGATGGTGGCCGAGGCGTCCACGTACGGCTGGTAGTTCTCCACCGGCAGGGTGGCGCTGGCCTTGCGGCCGTCCTGGATGGCCTTGCCGGTGGGCGAGGCGCCGTAGACGTCGTTGTCCGGCACGCCGACCGGGTTGCCGAGCGCCTTGCCGCGGGCGAAGTCGAAGCGGCCCTTGTCGACGGTGTTGAACCGGAAGTCCACCCAGGCCAGACCGGCCTTGACCTGCTCGGGCGTGGCCTTGGGGTTGACGAAGAACGCCTCGCCGCCGCTCAGTGACGCCTTGGCCTCGGGGAAGCCGGTGATGCCGTAGTCGGTGGAGGCGCCCTTGAACTTGTTGACCACGTCGGTGACGACGTCGGGGGCGCCGAGCATCATGCCGACCTTGCCCGAGCCCATGGCCTGCATGAGGGGCTCCCAGGCGTTGAACAGCTTGGCGCCGGTGCTCTTGTCCACCCAGCGCAGGTCCTTCAGGAACTGCAGCACGGCCTTGCCCTCGGGCGAGTTGAACGCGGCGGTCTTGCCGTCGGCCGAGACCATGTCGCCGCCGCGGCCGTACAGGGCCTGGTTGAAGTGCCAGCCGCCGGTGTTGCCGCCGGAGTACTCGCCGTAGCCGATGACGCCGCCGCCGAGCGCGGCGATCTTCTTGGCCGCCTCGCGGACCTCGTCCCAGGTCTTGGGCGGGGTGTTGGGGTCGAGCCCGGCCTTGGTGAACAGCGCCCGGTTGTAGACCAGGCCGACGCTGTAGTGCACGTTGGGGACGCCGTAGACCTTGCCGTCCTTGGTGACCAGGTCGCGGACGTCCTGGCGCAGGTCGTTCCAGTTCTTGATCTCACCGGTGTACTGCGTGATGTCGAGGCCCTGGCCCTTGCCGATCACGTCGGCGTAGTTGGTGACCGGCACCACGAACACGGTCTCCATCTGGCCGCCGGCCATCTTCGGCCCGAAGGTCTTGGGATCGAAGCAGGGCTGCTGGTCGGTGCTCTTGACCGTCACGCCGGGGTGGGCCTGCTGGAACGCGGCCACGTCGTCGTCCCAGGCCTGACGCTCCTTGGGCGCGGACTTCGCGGGCTGGCAGGCGACGGTGATGTTCACCTGCGCGGCACCTGAGGCGCTGTTCTGTGCCTGGGGCTTGGTGTCGTCGTCACTGCCGCAGGCCGCGGCGCTCATGCTCAGGCCTGCCGCCAGGAGCAGCCCCACAGTCCTGCGATAGTCCGATCTCTTCATCGATCTGACCCTTCCGAAGCTTGACGAAGCCGGGGGACGGTGAGGCGCCCCGCTGTGCGCTCACAATGGCAGATCGCTCAGATGTCCGCAATGTTTCGACATGGGATTGCAAGATAACGACTAGGTCACCGGAAGCCGCCTTCAGAGGGGGTCGCGCACCCGTCCCGTCGAGGCTCTGACCACCAGCTCCGGGTCGAACAGCAGCTCGTCGGCGGGCACCGCGTGCTTGTCGATCTGCGCGATGAGCAGGTCGACGGCCGCCCGGCCCATGGCGTCGATCGGCTGGCGGACGGTGGTCAGCGGCGGGTCGGTGCAGTTCATCAGGGCCGAGTCGTCGAACCCGACCACCGAGACGTGCTCCGGCACCGACAGGCCGGCCCGGCGCACGGCCCGCACCGCGCCGAGCGCGAGCATGTCGCTGGCGCACACGATGCCGGTCACGCCCTTGGCGACCAGCCGGGCGGCGGCCGCGTGGCCGCCCTCCAGCGAGTACATGCTGTGCTCGACCAGCGCGGGATCGACCTGGTCGGCCACGGCGGCGAGCTTGCGCCGGGACGGCATGTGGTCGCGCGGCCCGAGCACCAGGCCCACCCGCTCGTGGCCCAGGCTGCGCAGATGGCCGAGGGCGATCTCGGCGGCCACCACGTCGTCGGCCGACACCTGCGGGAACCCCAGGTGCTCGACCGCGGCGTTGACCAGGACGGTGGGCAACCCGCGCTCGGAGAGCAGCTCGTAGTGCCCGTGGGAGGCGTCGGCCTGGGCGTAGTGCCCGCCCGCGAAGACGACGCCGGAGACCTGCTGCGAGAGCAGGAGGCTCACGTAGTCGGCCTCGCTGACCCCGCCGACCGTGCGCGTGCACAACACAGAGGTGAAGCCCTGCTGGGCCAGGGCGCCGCCGACGACCTCGGCGAACGCGGGGAAGATCGGGTTCTGCAGCTCGGGGAGCACCAGGCCGACCAGCCGGGCGCGGTCGCCGCGCAGGCGGGTCGGGCGCTCGTACCCGAGGACGTCGAGCGCCGTGAGCACGGCCTCCCTGGTGGCCTCCGACACGCCGGGCTTGCCGTTGAGCACCCGGCTCACGGTCGCCTCACTCATGCCGACCTTCTTGGCCACGTCTCCGAGTCGTCGGGTCATGCGCAAACTATACGACCAAATCCGCAAACACTTGCAACAGCTTGCGCCCTGCCTTGCAGCCACTGTCCACGAGAACCGCGAGTCGTGCAGGGCTCTTGAGCTGGCTCCTTCAGGACAGGCGGGATGCCAACCCACAGTCGATTATTTGCGAAATGAAGTAGAAACATTGCGTATTTCTATTGGTCAACTTAAGGTGCGGGCAACCCTCCCAGCCTGACGAGAGGTGACACCCCCCATGAAGCGCAAGCCTTCCCTCTTACGACCGCTCGCGGCGGCCGTGGCGGTCGCCCTGGCGATGATCGGCTGGACGGCCCTTCCGGCCACGGCCGCGGGCCCGAACCTGGCGGCCGGGAAGCCCGTCACGGTCAGCAGCAGCACCGACGTGTACGGCGGCGGCAACGCCACCGACGGCAACCAGGCCACCTACTGGGAGAGCGCCAACAACGCCTTCCCCCAGTGGATCCAGGTGGACCTCGGCTCGGCCGTCAGCGTGAACCAGCTGGTCCTGAAGCTGCCCTCCACGTGGGAGTCCAGGACGCAGACGCTGACGGTGCAGGGCGGCACCGACAACCCGCCGACCACCACCCTCTCGGCCTCGGCCGTCCGCACGTTCGCCCCGGCGGCGACGATCACCTTCACCGCGGCGACCGTCCGGTACGTCCGGGTGACGGTCACCGCCAACACCGGCTGGCCCGCCGCCCAGGTCTCGGAGTTCGAGGTGTACGGCCCCGGCTCGGGCGACACCCAGGCCCCGGCCGCGCCCGGTGACCTGGCCTACACCGAGCCCGTCAGTGGCCAGATCAAACTGACCTGGACCGCCGCCACCGACGACGTGGGCGTGACCGGCTACGACGTCTACGCCAACAACGCGCTGCGCGCCAGCGTCGCCGGGAACGTGCTGACCTACACCGACAACCAGCCCGGCACGCTCACCGTCTCCTACCACGTCAGGGCCAGGGACGCGGCGGGCAACCAGTCGCCTCCGAGCAACACCGTCACCCGGACCGGCAGCGGCGGGGGCGGCTCCAACCTGGCCGCCGGCAAGCCGATCACCGCCTCCTCCTACGTGCACACCTACGTCGCCGCCAACGCCAACGACAACAGCGTGACGACGTACTGGGAGGGCGCGGGCGGCAGCTACCCGAACACGCTCACCGTGCAGCTCGGCGCGAACGCCGACGTGTCCTCGGTCGTGGTCAGGCTCGACCCGGCGGCCGTGTGGAGCACCCGTACCCAGACCTTCCAGGTGCTCGGCCGGGAGCAGGGGGCCTCGGGGTTCACGAACCTGGTCTCCTCGGCGTCGTACACGTTCAACCCGGCCTCGGGGAACACGGTGACGGTCCCGGTCGGCGCGCGGGTGGCCGACGTGCGGCTGTCGTTCACGGCCAACACCGGGGCCCCGGCGGGACAGGTGGCCGAGCTCCAGGTGATCGGCGTGCCCGCGCCGAACCCGGACCTGACCGTGACCTCGCTGTCCTGGACGCCGCAGGCGCCGGTGGAGACCGACGCCGTCACGCTGTCGGCCGTGGTGAGGAACGCCGGCAACGCGCCGTCGGCCGCGACCGACGTCGCCTTCTCCCTCGGCGCCGCCAAGGTCGCCACCGCGAACGTGGGCGCGCTGGCCGCCGGCGCCTCCGCGACCGTGACCGCGAACATCGGCGCCCGGGACGCCGGCAACTACCCAGTCACCGCCAAGGCCGACGACGCCGGGACCGTCATCGAGCAGAACGAGTCCAACAACTCCCTCACCGGCCCGTCCCCGCTGGTGGTCAAGCCGGTGGACACCTCCGACCTGGTCGCCTCGCCGGTCTCCTGGACGCCGGGCAACCCGGCCGGCGGCAGCACGGTCACGTTCTCGGTCGCGATCAAGAACCAGGGCACGGTCGCCTCGGCGGCGGGCGCGCACGGCGTCACGCTGACCGTCGCGAACGAGGCGGGCACGGTCGTCAGGACCCTCACCGGCTCCCACAGCGGCGCGATCGCCGCCGGCGCCACCACCGCGCCCGTCACCCTGGGCACCTGGACGGCCGCCAACGGCAGGTACACGGTGAAGACCGTCATCGCGAACGACGCCAACGAGCTGCCGGTCAAGCAGGCCAACAACACCAGCACCCAGCAGCTCTTCGTGGGCCGCGGCGCGAACATGCCGTACGACACCTACGAGGCCGAGGACGGCGTGACCGGCGGCGGCGCGCAGGTCGTCGGCCCGAGCAGGGACGTCGGCACGGTGGCCGGCGAGGCGTCGGGCCGCCGCGCGGTGACGCTGAACCAGAACGGCTCCTACGTCGAGTGGACCACCAAGGCCGACACCAACACCCTGGTCACCCGCTTCTCCATCCCGGACGCCCCGGGCGGCGGCGGGACGAACTCGACCCTGAACATCTACGTCGACGGCGCCTTCCACAAGGCCATCGACCTGACCTCGAAGTACGCCTGGCTGTACGGCGCGGAGGCGAGCCCCGGCAACTCGCCCGGCGCCGGCCCGGCCCGGCACATCTACGACGAGGCCAACGTCATGCTGAACACCACCGTCCCCAAGGGCAGCACGATCAGGCTGCAGAAGGACCCGGCCAACACCACGACCTACGCCATCGACTTCGTCAGCCTGGAGCAGGTCTCCCCGGCCGCGAACCCCGACCCCGCGCACTACGCCGTACCGGCCGGGTTCTCCCAGCAGGACGTGCAGAACGCCCTGGACAAGGCGCGCCAGGACAGCAACCTGACCGGCGTCTACCTGCCCGCCGGCACGTACCAGACGACGGGCAAGTTCCAGGTGTACGGCAAGGCCGTCAAGGTGGTCGGCGCGGGCCCCTGGTACACCAGGTTCGTCTCGCCCTCCGGCCAGGACGGCACCGACGTCGGCTGGCGCACCGAGGCGTCGTCGAACGGCTCGACGTTCGCCGGGTTCGCCCACTTCGGCAACTACACCTCGCGCATCGACGGCCCCGGCAAGATCTTCGACCTGTCGAAGGTCTCGAACATGACGATCGACAACATCTGGGTCGAGCACCAGATCTGCATGTTCTGGGGCACGAACGTCGACCACGTCACGATCAGGAACTCGCGGATCAGGAACACCTTCGCCGACGGCGCGAACTTCACCAACGGCAGCACGAACAACCTGATCACCAACGTCGAGACCCGCGCCACCGGCGACGACAGCTTCGCGCTGTTCGCGGCGATCGACAACGTCAACGCCGACCAGTCGGGCAACGTCTTCGAGAACATCAGCTCGCTGCTGACCTGGCGGGCCGCGGGCGTCGCGGTGTACGGCGGCCAGAACAACGTCGTGCGCAACGCCTACATCGCCGACACCCTCGTCTACTCGGGCATCACGATCAGCTCGCTCGACTTCGGCATCCCGATGCGGGACTTCGGGCCGGGCCAGACGAAGTTCGAGAACATCTCGCTCGTGCGCTCCGGCGGGCACTTCTGGGGACAGCAGACGTTCCCGGCGCTGTGGATCTTCTCCTCGTCCAAGAAGTTCACCGCGATCCGGGTGACCGACGTGGACATCGTGGACCCGACCTACAGCGGGATCATGTTCCAGACCGGCTACTCCAGCCCGAGCACGCCGCTGAACCCCGTCACCGACACGGTGTTCACGAACGTGTCGATCTCGGGGGCGCGCAGGAGCGGTGACGCCTTCGACGCCAAGTCCGGCTTCGGCATCTGGGTGAACGAGCTGCCCGAGCCCGGCCAGGGCCCGGCGATCGGGTCGGCCACGTTCAACGGTCTGCGGCTGAGCGGCAACGCCACCGACATCCGCAACACGACGAGCACGTTCACGCTCAACGTGAACTGAGCCCGTCCCGACGTGTCGTCCGGGTCCGCGGGGGCCCGGACGGCACGTCGGCGATATGACCAAAGTGGTATGGAAGCCGCGTGGACAACTTTAAAGTTTCTTTACATAATCCGATGAACCCGCTGGTCGCGGGCCCGCGCTCGGGCGACGAAAGGGTTGTCCACCATGAAGCGAACGCGCCGTCTCCTCGTCGTGCTGCTGGCCTCCGTCCTGGCGGCACTGGGCGTCCTCGTCGTCCAGACCTCCGCCCAGGCGGCCAACCTCCTCACCAACCCGGACTTCGAGACCGGGTCCCTGTCGCCGTGGTCGTGCACCGGCGGGCTGGGGTCCGTGGTCTCCACCCCGGTCCACTCCGGCACCAAGGCGCTGGCCGCGGCGGCCAGCGGGTCCGACACCGCGCAGTGCACCCAGTCGGTGTCGGTGCGGCCGAGCACGACGTACACGCTGAGCGCCTGGGTGCGCGGCAGCTACGTCTACCTCGGCGTCACCGGCGGCTCCTCCTCGTGGACCTCGTCGGCGACGGCGTACACGCAGCTCAGCGTGTCGTTCACGACGACGGCGAACCAGAGCACCGCCGTCATCTTCCTGCACGGCTGGTACGGGCAGGGCACCTACTACGCCGATGACGTCAACTTCGACGGCCCCGGCGGCACCGCCACCCCCACAGTCACCCCCACAGTCACCCCGACCGTGACGCCGACGGTGACCCCCACCGTGACCCCGACCGTCACGCCCACCGTGACGCCCACGGTCACCCCGACCGTGACGCCCACCGTGACGCCCACCGACACCACCTGCCCGACCAAGCCGCGCCCGGCCGGCAAGGTGATCCAGGGCTACTGGGAGAACTGGGACGGCGCCATCAACGGCGTGCACCCGCCGCTCGGCTGGATCCCGATCACCGACCCGCGCATCAAGCAGCACGGCTACAACGTGATCAACGCCGCGTTCCCCGTCATCCGCTCCGACGGCACCGTGCTGTGGGAGGACGGCATGGACGCCACCGTCAAGGTCGCCACCCCGGCCGAGATGTGCCAGGCCAAGGCCGCGGGCGCGACGATCCTCATGTCCATCGGCGGCGCGGCGGCCGGCATCGACCTCGGCTCCGGCGCCGTCGCCGACCGCTTCGTGGCGACCGTCGTGCCGATCCTGAAGAAGTACAACTTCGACGGCATCGACATCGACATCGAGACCGGCCTGACCGGCGGCGGGAGCATCACCCAGCTCTCGGCCTCGCAGTCGAACCTCATCCGGATCATCGACGGCGTGCTCGCCCAGATGCCGGCCGGGTTCGGCCTGACCATGGCGCCGGAGACGGCGTACGTGACGGGCGGCAGCGTGACGTACGGGTCGATCTGGGGCGCGTACCTGCCGATCATCAAGAAGTACGCCGACAACGGCCGCCTGTGGTGGCTGAACATGCAGTACTACAACGGCAGCATGTACGGCTGCTCCGGCGACTCCTACTCCGCCGGCACCGTGCAGGGCTTCACCGTGCAGACCACCTGCCTGAACAACGGCCTGACCATCCAGGGCACGACGATCACCGTCCCCTACGACAAGCAGGTTCCCGGCCTGCCCGCGCAGCCGGGAGCCGGCGGCGGGTACATGGCGCCCTCGCTGGTGTCGCAGGGCTGGAACGCCTTCAACGGCCAGCTCAAGGGCCTGATGACCTGGTCGATCAACTGGGACGGCTCGAAGGGCTGGACGTTCGGGGACAACGTCAGAGGTCTGCAGGGTCGCTAGGGACAGGACGCGGCGGCCTCCCGGCGCGCCAGGGGCGCCGGGAGCGCCGCCGCGTCCGCAAGGTAACGCCAGGTAACGCTTGGCTGTGAATCCGTCCCACTGGTTTGCCGCGTTTGCGGGTGCATGGAAGCCTCTAGGCAAAAAGCGCCGAGGACCAGGTGGGGATTCAGGTGTCAAGAGTTTGCGGGGGGACGGTGTCGCGGCGTTCCGGCCGGTTGACCGCCTGCGTGATGGGGTTCGCCGCCCTGGCCGTGCTGGCCGCCGGATGCTCCCTCGGCGCCACCGCCGGCCAGGAGACCACCGGCGCACAGCCGCCGCAGGCGTCCCCGCCCGCCGCCACCGCGAAGGCCCAGAAGCCGCCGCCCGTGGAAGCCGACTGGCCGCGCTGGGGGCTGACCCACACCGGCGTCAGCGCCAACAACATCACCCCGCGCCTGGAACAGGACGTCGCCCGCGCGCTGTCCGAGACGCCGATGCTGCAGAACCAGCACATCATGGGCTTCGGCGCGCTCAACCCCGAGCCGCGCCGGGGCGACTACTTCTGGGAGGACCTCGACAGCCGGACGAACTTCATGCGGGAGTCCGGCGGCACCGGGATCATCACGCTGTGCTGCGCCCCCGACTGGATGAAGGGCGGCCCCGAGGGCCCGACCGAGGAGTCGGCCTGGAAGGAGCACCTGGAGGACGCGCCGTACCCGGAGTACTTCGACGAGTTCGCCAAGCTGGCGGCGACCGTGGCCGAGCGGTACCGGGACGTGAAGTACTTCATGGTCTGGAACGAGTTCAAGGGCTTCTGGCGTGACCACAAGAAGCCCGCGGACTACAAGGGCTACACCCAGCTGTACAACAAGGTGTACGACGCGGTGAAGGCGGTCCGTCCCGACGCCAAGGTCGGCGGCCCGTACCTGGGCTTCGACAGCGACAGCAAGGGCGACACCGAGCTGCGCGGCCCGTGGGGGGCGGTCAACCAGCACGCCCTCGACGCCTTCGAGTACTGGTTCAAGAACAAGAAGGGCGCCGACTTCGTCGTCGTGGACGGCGCCTCCCCCACCGAGACCCACGAACTGCTGCCGGACGCGTTCGGCGCCCTGGCCAAGTTCAGCGCGATCACCAAGTGGCTGCGCGAGAAGACCGGCGACCTGCCGGTGTGGTGGTCGGAGTGGTACTTCGTGCCCGAGGACGGCACCGTCTGGGACGAGCCCATGCGGCTGGCCGTGCAGGCCGCCTCGATGATGGAGTTCGCCAAGAGCGGCGCCAGCACGGCCCTGTACTGGAACCCGCAGGCCAAGGACGGCGAGTGCAGGGCCTGCATGTGGGAGCCGCGCACGGGCGCGCTGATGCCGACGGGCAAGCTGGTGAGCGACTTCACCCGGTGGTTCCCGGCGGGCGCGCAGATCGACCCGGTCACCTCCTCCGACCCGCGGGTGCGGGTGCTGGCCCAGCCGCAGCGGCTCCTCGCGGTCAACACGGTCGACAAGCAGGTCACCACGACGGTGGACGGCAAGGAGCTGACGCTCAAGCCGTACGAGATCAAGTGGAGCGACCGCTAGCTGTTCTGCCCCGTGCGGTGATCATACGGGCGTGATGGCGGTCCGGTATGACGGCCGCCATTGATCCGGCTGACTCGCCTTGACACGATGCGCAAGATTCCGAGTAAATCTGCTGAGGGAACTTGCGCATGTTGAAGCTCCGACCAGGGCTGAGCGCGCTCGTCGTGATCGCGACGCTCGGCCTGACCACCCCGCCCTCGACGGCGGCCCCGCTCGGCGCGCCCGCCTGCGCGCCCGACACGACCGTCACCACCGACTCGGGCCAGGTGTGCGGGATCGCGGGCGAGGGCCTGCGCTCCTGGCTCGGCATCCCGTACGCCGCGCCGCCCGTCGGCGACCTGCGCTGGACGCCCGCGCGCCGGCCCACACCGTGGCCCGGCGTGCTCTCCGGCACCGGGCGGGGCAGCCCGTGCCCGCAGGCGGAGCTGCTCGGCTCCCCCTCCGAGGACGAGGACTGCCTCAAGCTCAACGTCGCCGCCCCCGCCGGGGCGCGGAAGCTGCCCGTCATGGTGGAGTTCCACGGCGGCGGCTTCCGGTACGGCTCCCCCTCCGACGGCTCCTACCTGGCCAGGGCCGGGAACGTGGTGCACGTCGGCGTGGGCTACCGGCTGGGCGTTCTCGGATTCCTGTCACACCGGGCGTTCGGCCCGAACGCCGGCAACTACGCCCTGTCCGACCAGCAGGAGGCGCTGCGCTGGGTCCGGCGCAACATCGCCCGCTTCGGCGGCGACCCCGCCAACGTGACGATCTTCGGGGCCAGCGCCGGCGGGTCCAGCGTCTGCGCGCACACGGCGTCGCCGACCGCCAAGGGCCTGTTCGAGAAGGGGATCGTGCAGAGCGGCGAGTACAACTCGCTGCTCGGCGCGAACACCTTCTGGCAGCCGCAGGACTGCAAGGCCGAGCTGCCCACGCAGGCCGAGGCGCAGGCCCAGGGCGCCAGGTTCGCCACCGCGCTCGGCTGCGAGCAGGCCGCCGACCCGGGCGCGTGCCTGCGGGCCAAGCCGGTCAAGGCGCTGCTCGACCAGTCCTCCGACGGGCTCGGCCCGGACCGCGGGACGATCGCGCCCATCGTGGACGGCCGCATCCTGACCATGTCGCCGTCGCGGGCGTTCGCCAAGGGCAGGGTGAACAGGGTCTCGCTCATGCACGGCGTGGGCCGCGACGAGGTCCAGCTCCCGTCCGCCGACACCCCGGCCGAGTACGAGACCCTGGTCCGCCAGCAGTACGGCGCCCTCGCCCCCGAGGTTCTCGCCCGCTACCCGCTGGCCAGGTTCCCCGCGCCCGCGGCGTTCATCGCGTACCGGACGATCGTGGCCGACAGCAACTCGGTCTGCCCGGCGCTGCTCAACGACGAACGGCTGGCCGCGCACCTCCCGGTGTACGCCTTCCAGGTGGACAACACCGACGCGCCCCCGCTGTTCTTCCTCGACCAGACCAAGCCGAACGGCGCCTTCCACGTCAGCGAGATGCCCTTCCTGTACTCCGACGTCAAGGACCTGGACGCCAACCAGCGCTCCTTCGGCGCCCAGCTCGTCGCCCAGTGGACGGGCTTCGCCCGCACCGGCGACCCGACCGCGGAGGGGACCCCGCTCTGGCCCCGTTACACCCGCGCCGACCCCGCCGTCATGTCCCTGGCCCCGGCCGGTGACAGCCAGCTCACGCGGGAGATCGCCAGGCAGCACCAGTGCGCGTTCTGGAACAAGGAGGCGACGTCATGATCCGGCTGTTGACCGCGCTCTGCCTCGCGCTGTTGCAGGGGCCCGCCCCCGCGCAGGCGGCGGCCGGGGGCGACTGGCCCATGTGGCAGCAGAGCCCGCTGGGCTGGCGGCACAACGCGGCCGAGCGGGCGATCAACCCGCGCACGGTCGGCGGCCTCGCGCTGAAGTGGGCCTTCGCCTACCCCAAGGAGGCCGGCACGCCGCGCAGCCAGCCCGCCGTCGTGGGCGACACCGTGTACTTCGGCTCCCCCGAAGGCAAGCTGTACGCCAGGGACGCCGCCACCGGCGCCGCCCGCTGGGAGTTCGACCTGACGACCGTCGGCACCGGCCGCACCCAGGTCCAGGACGGCCCGGCCGTGGCCAGGGGCAAGGTGTACTTCGGCGACGTCCGCGGCTGGTTCTACGCCGTCGACCAGCGCACCGGCCGCCTGGCCTGGGCCCGCAGGCTCGACGACACCGTCACGGCGATCGTGACCAGCTCGCCCCTGGTCTTCGGCGACCGCGTCTACGTCGGCGTCTCCAGCGGCGAGAACATCATCGGCAAGGAGCACGCCTGCTGCACCTTCCGCGGCCACCTCGACGCCATGGACGCCGACACCGGCCGCCCGATCTGGCGCTTCAACACCGTGCCGAAGGCGCGCCAGGACGGCACCTGGCCCAACGGGGTCCCCCGGTACGCCCCCTCGGGCGGCGGCGTGTGGGGCTCCCCCGCCCTCGACCCGCTCACCCGCACCCTGTACGTCGGCACCGGCCAGAACTACACCGGCAGCGCCGGCCACTACGACTCGGTGCTGGCCCTGGACATCGACACCGGCCGGCCGCGCTGGACCCGGCGGATGACCGACGTGGACACCTGGCGGCTGGAGTGCTCGCTGCCCACCCCCGAGGACCGCGAGTACTGCCCCAACTTCCCCGACGGCACCGCGCTCGACTTCGACCTCGGGGCCGCGCCCAACGTGTTCAGGACCGGCGGGCGCACCCTGGTCGGGATCGGGCAGAAGGCGGGCGTGTACCACGTGCTCGACGCCCGTACCGGGAAGGTCGTCTGGCAGCGGCAGCTGTCGAAGCCGATGCCCGGCGGCGGCCTGTCCGGCGTCCAGTGGGGCACCTCCTTCGACGGGGAGCGCCTGTACGTCGCCACGTACATGGCCCGGCCCGGCACCCTGTTCGCCCTCGACCCGGCGACCGGGCATCTGCTGTGGGAGACGCCCAACCCGGCCGACGGCTGCGCCACCGGCGGCGCGGCCCAGTACCCGCAGGTGTGCCAGCTCGGCCACACCCCGGCCGTCTCCAGCACGCCCGGCCTGGTGTGGGAGGGCAGCATGGACGGCAAGATGCGGGCCTACTCGGCGCGCACCGGCGAGGTGGTGTGGACCTACGACACCATGCAGGAGGTGCAGGGCGTCAACGGGCTGACCGGGCGCGGCGGGGCCGTCTCGGGCGGCGGCGGGGCCGTGGTGTCGCACGGCATGCTGTACGTCCAGTCCGGGTACTCCTTCACGCCGTACCCGAACCCGTACGGGTCGGTGTTCCTGGCCTTCAGCCTTCCGTAGGGCAGCCTTCCGTAGGGCAGCCTTCCGTAGGGCCCGCCGGGGCGGTCGAGCCGCGTACCACCAGCTCGGTCGCCAGCTCCACGTGGTGGGAGTCGATCCGCTCGCCGGCCGCCAGCCGCAGCGCGGTGCGCAGGGCCGCCCGGCCCATCTCGCGCAGCGGCTGGCGCACGGTCGTCAGCTGCGGCGAGGCCATCCGCGCGATCTGGGTGTCGTCGAAGCCGACGATGCTCAGGTCCTCCGGGATGCGCAGGCCGCGCGACCTGGCGGCCTCCATGACCCCGAGCGCGATCTCGTCGCAGCCGGCGAAGATCGCGGTCGGGGGCCGCGGCAGGTCGAGCACGCTCGCGCCGTTGACCAGGCCGTCCTGGTAGTGGAAGTGGGCGGTGCGGACGTAGCCGGGCGGCTCGGGCGCCCTCGCGGCCTCCATCGCCGCGCGGTAGCCGTGCAGGCGGGCCTGGTTGCAGGCCGAGGTCGGCGGGCCGCCGATGTAGGCGATGCGGCGGTGGCCGAGGGAGAGCAGGTGCTGGGTCGCGGTCAGGCCGCCGGCGAAGTTCGTCGAGCCGACGCTGGTCACGCTGGTGGTCGGCAGGTTGAGCGGGTCGATCACGACCAGCGGCAGCCGGGCCCGCGACAGCGCCCCGAGCTGCGCGCCGGTCAGCTCGCTGGTCACCACGATGAGCGCCCGCCGCCCGGCGGCGACCAGGTCGCGCGCCCAGCCGCCGGTGCGCTGGTGGCTCTTCCTGATGCTGACGACGACCGACGTCTCCAGCTCGTCGCCGGCCTCGATCGCGCCGTGGATGATCTCGGTGGAGTAGGCGTTGAGGTCGTCGTCGAACTGCACCTCGACCGTGGCGGGGCCGCCCGCCTCGCCGCGGCGCGGCGTGGCGGGCACGTAGTCGTGCTGCTGGAGCAGCGACTCCACCAGCGAACGGGTCGCCGGGGCCACGTCGCTGCGGCCGTTGAGCACCTTGGAGACGGTGGCGACGGACACGCCGGCCGAGGCCGCGACGGTGGCCAGCGTGGCGCGCCTAGGAGCCGGCATCTGTTCCTCCTCGGATCTCCACGGGGGTGACCAGCCGCCTGCCGGCGCCGACCGGCCGCGCCGGCCCGGTCAGCCGGACCACGCCGCGGCACGGCAGGTCGGCGGCGGACGTGCCGACGAGCACCTCGACGTCTCCAGGCTCCACCACGCGCCGCAGGTCACGCCCGGTGAAGGCGGTCCTGTCGGTGTGCACGAGGAAGGAGACCCGGCTGCTCGCGCCCGGTTCGAGACGGACCCTGGCGAAGCCGGTGAGCTGCTTCACCGGCCTGGTGACCTGGGCGAGGACGTCGTGCAGGTAGAGCTGCACGACCTCGTCGCCGGCCCGGTCGCCGGTGTTGGCGACGGTGACCGAGACGGTGAACTCGCCGTCGGCCGGCACCTCGTCGGCGCTGAGGCGCAGGTCGCCGACCTCGAAGGAGGTGTAGGAGCGGCCGTGCCCGAAAGGGAACAGCGGGGTGGGATCGAGGTTGCTGATGCCCTTGCTGTCGGCTCCGAGCGGGGGCTGCAGGTAGGTGCCCGGCTGCCCGCCAGGATGGCGGGGTATCTGCACGGGAAGCTTGCCTCCAGGCTGGACACGACCGGTCAGTATACCGGCGATCGCCCCGCCGCCCTCCTCCCCGGGCATGAACGCCTGGACCAGCCCGGCGGCTCCGGCGTGCACCTCGCCCAGCGCGTAGGGGCGGCCGGAGACGACCACCACGACGACCGGCGTGCCGGTCGCGAACAGCTCGGCCAGCAGGTCGGCCTGGAGGCCGGGCAGCCGCAGGTCCTCGGCGTCGCAGCCCTCGCCCGACGTGCCCTGGCCGAACAGGCCGGCCAGGTCGCCCACGACGGCCACGCACAGGTCGGCCTCGCGGGCGGCGGCGGTCGCCGCGGCGAAGCCGGACCGGTCGCCGCCCTGCACCGCGCACCCCGGCTCGTAGGTGATCTCGGCGCCGGGCAGCTCGGCGCGCAGCGCGTCGAGCACGGTCGGGGCCTCGACGCCGAGCCCGAGCCCGGGGTGGCGGGGCAACACGTGGTTGGGGAAGGCGTAGCAGCCCATGAACGTGCGCGGGTCGTCGGCGCACGGGCCGACGACGGCGACCCGGCCGAGGCCGGCCCGCAGCGGCAGCGCGGTCCCGGCGTCGAGCAGCACGATCGAGCGTTCGGCCAGCTCGCGGGCCAGGGCGCGGTTGGCGGCCGAGTCCAGCTCGGCGTTCTCCGCACCGGCGACCGAGCCCTCCGGCGTCCAGCCGGGGTCGAGCAGGCCGAGCTGCACCTTCTGGGTGAGCAGCCGGCGCGCTGCGCGGTCGACCAGCGACTCGGGAAGCTCGCCCCGGCGCACCCGCTCGACCAGGCCGGCGCCGAAGCCGAGCGTGTCGGGCAGCTCGACGTCCACGCCCGCGGCGAGCGCCTGCGCCCCTGCGTCGCCGGGGTCGGCGGCCACCTGGTGCATGGTCGCCAGGAACGGGACCGCCCAGTAGTCGGACACGACGGTGCCGGTGAAGCCCCACTCCTCGCGCAGCAGCTCGGTCAGCAGCCAGGAGTCGACGGCGGCGGGCACGCCGTCCACGTCGGAGTAGGAGTTCATCACCGAACGGGCGCCGCCCAGGGTGACGGCCGCCTCGAACGGCGGCAGGATCATGTCCATCAGCTCGCGGCGGCCCATCGGCACCGGGCCGTGGTTGCGGGCGGCCCGTGAGGCCGAGTACCCGGCGAAGTGCTTGAGCGTGGCGATCACGCCGGCCTTCTCCAGGCCGCGCACGTACGCCGCGCCGAGCATCGAGACGAGGTACGGGTCCTCGCCCATCGTCTCCTCGACCCGGCCCCACCGGTAGTCGCGCACCACGTCGAGCACCGGGGACAGGCCCTGGTGCACGCCCACGGCGCGCATGTCCCGCCCGATGGCCGCGGCCATGCGCTCGACCAGGTCCGGGTCGAAGGTGGCGGCCCACGCGATGGCCGCCGGGTAGACGGTGGCGCCATAGGTGGTGAAACCGGTCAGGCATTCCTCGTGCACGACGGCCGGGATGCCGAGCCTGGACAGGCCGACGACCTCGCGTTGCAGGCGCACCACCTCGGCGGCGCCCTCGGCCACCGTCACCGGGACGCTGCCGAACACGCGAGTCAGGTGGCCGAGCCCGTGCCGCGCGGCCTCTCCCAAGGGGACGGTGCCCGAGGCGGCGAAAACGTCCTGCATCGGGGCCACGTTGTGGGTGCCGGTGGCGTCCGGGTCGGGGACGGGGGGCTCCTCCCCGTGCGCCATGTCGTTGCCCACCCACCGGCTGCCGAGCTGGGCGACCTTCTCCTCCAGCGTCAGCTCCTGAAGGAGGGCCTCGACCCGCTCGGCCACGGGAAGCGCCGGGTCCAGCCACGGACCGAGGACCCGATCCGCCGGGGTCCGATCTAGAGCCGTCATGAACTGCACTCCTTCAAGAGTTCCTGCCGCAAATTTTCGAAACATTTCGAGGCCATGCCCGCCACCTGCACAATGCCGCAAAGCTGATGGAATGGCCAGCTAGTTGCCCGCGCGACAGTACTACACGGGCCCGGCGCCCGCCCAGAGCCGGTTTCCCCGGTAAGGGTCTTGACACGGTAATGGTCGAAATCTAGATTGACGTGCCGCGCGGTCATGTCGCAAATGTTTCGACGAGTTCACTCAAGGGCGAGTGGACGAGCGGCATTGGGGGGTTGCCGATCCGACCGCGGGGCCAACGCGTCCCAAGGACAACCGAGCCGCGGCCAGGCCACGGCATTCGAGTACGGAGATCAGCGTGGAGACCAGGTCAACCTCTCGCCGCACCTTCCTCAGCCTCTCCATGGGGCTGCCCCTGGGAGCCGCGCTCGCCGCCTGCGGCACGTCCGGCCCCACCCGCGCGGGTGGCGGCAGCCCGACCGGAGGTGGCGGCGGCGGCGCCAAGGCCACCTACTGGTACCTGTCGGTCGAGCCGCAGGAAGGCGTGCGCCGCCGGGCGATCGAGCGCTTCAACAAGGCGAACCCCGGCACCCCGATCGAGGGCACGCCGTTCCAGAACGACGCCTACAAGACCAAGATCAAGACCGCCATCGGCGCCGGCCAGGCCCCCACGCTGATCTGGGGCTGGGGCGGCGGCACGCTGCGCAGCTACGTGCAGGCCGGCCAGGTCGAGGACCTGACGTCGTGGTTCGCGGAGAACGCCGCCGTCAAGGACCGGCTGTTCCCCTCCTCCTTCGGCGCGGCCACGGTCGACGGCAAGATCTACGCCATGCCGTGCGAGACCGTGCAGCCGATCGTCCTGTACTACAACAAGGAGGTCCTGGAGAAGGTCGGCGTGCAGCCGCCGACGACCTGGGGCGAGATCATGGACATCGTGCCCAAGATCAACGCCAAGGGCATCGCGCCGTTCTCGCTCGGCGGCCAGTCGCGCTGGACGAACATGATGTGGCTGGAGTTCCTGTTCGACCGGATCGGCGGCCCCGAGGTGTTCCAGGCGGTGTTCGAGGGCCAGAAGGACGCCTGGTCCAACCCCGCCGCCCTCGACGCCCTGACCAAGATGCAGGACCTGATCAAGGCGAACGGCTTCATCAAGGGCTTCTCCTCCATCACCGCCGACTCCAACGCCGACCAGGCGCTGCTCTACACCGGCAAGGCCGCCATGATGCTGCACGGCGGCTGGACGTACGGCGGCATGAAGAACGACGGCGGCGACTTCGTCCCCGGCGGCCACCTCGGCTACATGAACTTCCCGCCCGTGGACGGCGGCAAGGGCGACCCGAGCAACACCGTCGGCAACCCCGGCCAGTACCTGTCGATCTCCGCCAAGGCCACCCCCGAGCAGAAGGAGCTCGCCAAGAAGTTCTTCACCAGCGGCGTGCTCGACCAGACCGAGGTCAAGGAGTGGGCGGACACCGGCGCCGTCCCGATCGTCAAGGGCGCCGACGCGGCCTTCGCCTCCTCCCCCGACGCCGACTTCCTGAAGTTCGTCTACGGCATCGCCAGCAACGCCCAGACCTTCGCCCAGTCGTGGGACCAGGCGCTCAGCCCGACCGCGGCCGAGGTGCTGCTGGACAACATCGCCAAGCTCTTCCAGCTGTCCATCTCGCCGCAGCAGTTCCAGACGAACATGAACGCGGTCATCGGCAAGTGAGCGTGATCCCGATCCCCGCCGGGCGGGGGACGCCGGCGGCCGCCGGGCGAGGGGGCCGCGGCTCCCTGGCCTGGCTGGCCGTCCCGGCGTTGCTGTTCTTCGTCGCCTTCGGCGTGATCCCGCTGATCGGCGTCCTCGTCCTCAGCTTCACCTCCTGGGACGGGCTCGGCGACATCGGCTTCGCCGGCCTGTCCAGCTGGCAGGCCGTGCTCTCCGACCCCGGGCTGCCGCACGCCCTGTGGGTGACGTTCCTGGTGATGGCCGCGTCCTGGGCGCTGCAGACGCCGGCCAGCATCCTGCTCGGGGTGTTCCTGGCCGGTCAGCAGCGCTACCGCGCCTTGTTGTCGGTGTTCTACTTCATCCCGCTGCTGCTCAGCTCGGCCGCCATCGCCATCGCCTACAAGTCGCTGCTCGACCCGAACTTCGGGCTCGGCGCCGGGCTCGGCCTCGACCTGCTGGCCCAGGACTGGCTGGGCGAGCCCGTCCTCGCCTTCAGCGTGGTGATCTTCGTGGTGTCGTGGCAGTTCATCCCGTTCCACTCGCTGATCTACCAGGGCGGCGTGCGGCAGATCCCGCGCTCGATGTACGAGGCCGCCCAGCTCGACGGCGCGGGCCGGGTCCGCACGTTCTTCAGCATCACGCTGCCGCAGCTCAAGTACACGATCATCACGTCCTCGACGCTGATGGTGGTCGGGTCGCTGACCTTCTTCGACCTGATCTTCGTGCTGACCGTGGGCGGGCCCGGCGACGCCACGCGGGTGCTGGCCCTCGACATGTACAAGCGGGGGTTCCAGGCCAACCTGATGGGCCCGGCCAGCGCGATCGCGGTCATCCTCGTCCTCGTGGGCCTGGCGCTGGCGCTGCTGCTGCGCCGTCTGGGCGGCCGCGACGCCTCGGCGAGCCAGCTGGAAGGGGCCTGACATGGCGACGACGCTGACCGAGCCGGCACGGCGGGCCGCCGGCGCGTCCCCGCGGGCGGGCGGGCCGGCCGCGGCCCGGCGCAACTGGGTGGCCGGGGTGGCCGGGTGGATCTGGCTGGCGATCGTGGTGGTGCCGATCTACTGGATCGTCATCACCAGCTTCAAGGAGCAGCGCTCCTACTACGCCTCCAACCCGCTGGCGCCGCCGTCGGAGCCGACGCTCGGGGCGTACAAGGTGGTGCTGGAGTCGGACTTCCCGCTGTACTTCCTCAACAGCCTCGTCGTCACCCTCGGCGCGGTGGTCCCGGCCGTCGGGGTGTCGTTCATGGCGGCGTACGCGATCGTGCGGGGCGGCGGGCGGTTCCTGCGCGGGGTGAACTCGCTGTTCCTCATGGGGCTGGCGATCCCGCTCCAGGCCACGATCATCCCGATCTACCTGATCATCATCCGGCTGCACCTGTACGACTCGCTGCTGGGCATGATCCTGCCCTCCATCGCGTTCGCGATCCCGCTGTCGGTGCTGGTGCTGTCCAACTTCATCAGGGACGTGCCCAAGGAGCTGTTCGAGTCGATGCGGCTGGACGGCGCCACCGACTGGGGCCTGCTCTGGCGGCTGACGTTCCCGCTGACCCGCCCGGCCGTGGTCACGGTGACGATCTACAACGCGCTGACGATCTGGAACGGCTTCCTGCTGCCGCTGATCCTGACCCAGAGCCCGGACAAGCGCACGCTGCCGCTGGCGTTGTGGACGTTCCAGGGCCAGTACAGCGTGAACGTGCCCGCCGTGCTCGCCTCGGTCGTCCTGACCACGCTGCCCATCCTGATCCTGTACGTGGTGGGCCGCCGTCAGCTGCTCAGCGGGCTGACCGCGGGCTTCGGCAAGTGAGCGACGGTCCTCCCCCGCGCGGGAGGACCGTCCATCGCCGCGCGCACCAGGGCCTCGGCGTCCCTGGCCAGGACGGCGCGCGCCCGCGGACGGCGGGCCGACGGCGCGGCGGACAGCGGAGCCAGCAGCCGCACCTCGACGGCCAGCCGCCGGGTCGCGGTCACCCGCAGCACCGAGGCGAGCAGCGAGTCCTCGCCCACGTAGCAGGCGCGGGTGGAGGGCCGGTCGCCCTCGCGGTAGCGCAGGGTCGCGGGCCGTACGACGGCGCCGGCGTCGACCGCCGCCTGGAACACCGCCGGGCGGAAGTCGCCCATCCCCTGCCCGCACCACGTGGTGCCCTCGGGGAAGGCCACGACGGTGTCGCCCGCCCGCAGCGCCCCGGCGACCGCGGCGACCGCCGAGGGCAGGGCGGACAGGCGTTCCCTGTCGATGAACAGCGCGCCCGAGCCCGCGGCCAGCGTCCGGACGACCGGCCAGGCAGCGATCTCGCGCTTGGCCAGCGGGCGCGAGGGCAGCGCGGCCGCGATGACCAGCGGGTCCAGCCACGACACATGATTGGCCACCACCAGCGCCCCGGCCTCCCCACCCGCCTCCGAACCCCCGGCCATGTCCCGTGGTTCCTCGGCGACGAGTTCCAGGCGGACGCCGAGGGCGCGCAGCATGAGCCGGGCCCACGTCCCGGTGGCGCGCGCCCGTACGTCGGCGCGCACGTGGCGGGCCGTCAGCGCGACCGGCACCCCGGCCAGCACCACCAGGACCGCGGCGAGCAGCCGCAGCGCCCGGCGCGCCATCCCCGCGCCCAGGACCGCGGCCCGCACGCACATGTCCGGCGTGCACGGGCCCGTACGCAGCCACGGGCCGGTCACGGCGTCCCGCCCAGGAAGTGGCGCAGGTAGCGGGTGTTCACCTGGGCCATCGACAGCAGCACGAAGAAGTCGGCCGTGCCGAAGTCCCGGTCGTGCGCGGGCGGCCCGCACACCCACGCGCCCAGCCGCAGGTAGCCGCGGAGCAGGGCGGGCGCCACGAACCGGTCGGAGCGCGGCGCGCCGTCGCCCAGCCAGGGCACGAGCGGTGTGACCCGGTACTCCTCGGGACCGAGCGGCACCCGCGCGGCCACGCCGGCCGCCAGCGCGCCGCCGTCGTCGAGCGGCACCGAGCAGCAGCCGGCCAGCCACTGGTGGCCGCCGCTCACCATGTACCGGGCGATCCCCGCCCACATCAGCGCGACCACCGCGCCGTCCCGGTGATCCGGATGAACGGTGGTACGTCCGGCTTCGACCAGGTTTTTCCTGATGGGAGCTAGGGCGCGCAGGTCGAACTCGGTGTCGGAGTAGAGCCGGTCGGCCCGTCCCGGCGGCAGCAGCCGGTACGTGCCCACCACCCGCCGCCCCTCCCGTACCAGGAGGTGGTCGCAGTAGGCGTCGAACCTGTCCACGTCGAGGCCGGAGACCGGGCTGTCGAGCCGCGCCCCCATCTCCTCGGCGAAGACCTCGTACCGCAGCCGCTGGGCGGCCCGGAGGTCGGCGGGGCTCGTGGCCATCCCGACCGTGTACCGGCTCGTGTCAAGAGAGATCGTCATGGGCGCGAGTCCTTCCCTGAAAGCGTCTCGCGACCATGTCGTCATGCCGACATGACGGCCGGCTCTCTCGGCGGGGGCACCCAGGCGTCGGAGCGGTGAACTAGCTCGCGGCCTCCCTCTCGCGGTCGCGGCGGTTGGCGTACAGGCTGGTCAGGGTCACCGTGGTCAGGACGACGACGATCACGCCGAGCGAGGCGAGCGTCGGGATCTGCGGCATCCAGTCCCAGACGCCGTGCGCCCAGTGCAGGATGAGCTTGACCCCGATGAAGGCCAGGATGACGCTCAGCCCGTGGTTGAGGTGGCGCAGCTTGGCCAGGACGCCCTGGAGCACGAAGTAGAGCGCCCGCAGGCCCATCAGCGCGAACGCGTTGGTGGCGAAGACCAGGAACGGGTCCTCGGTCACGCCGTACACGGCGGGCACCGAGTCCACGGCGAAGACGATGTCCGTGCCGAGGACGGCGATCGCGGCCAGGGCCAGCGGCGTCAGGGCCAGCCGGCCGCCCTCGCGCACGGCCAGCCGGGAGCCGCGGTAGTCGTCGGTGACCGGCACGAAGCGGCGCACCAGCCGGACGCTGCGCATGGAGGAGATGTCCACCTGCTGCTCGTGGCCGCCGAGCACGTCCTTGAGGATCTTGCCGGCGGTGACGATGAGGATCGCGCCGAACAGCAGGAACGCCCACGTGCCGCTCTGCAGCGCGGCGGCGCCGAGCCAGATGAAGATCCCGCGCAGGACGAGCGCGCCGACGATGCCGTACAGCAGGACCTGCCGGGCCAGCGCGGGCGGGACCGCGAAGGCCGCCAGCAGCAACATGAACACGAACAGGTTGTCCACCGACAACGACTTCTCCACCACGAACCCGGTGAAGAACTCTACGGCGACGCCGCCGCCGTGGGCGGCCCACAGGTAGAAACCGAAGATCACCGGCAGGATCAGGTAGAAGACCGACCAACCGGCCGCCTCGCGCATGCGGACCTCGTGCGGGCGCCTGGTCAGCAGCAGATCCAGGCCCAGCAGCAGCACGAGCCCGGCGATCGCGACCAGCCACAGGGTGGGCGTGGCGATGGTGGTCAGGGCGGGGGCAGCCTGGGATATGCCCGTGGGCATGGGTCCTCCTCGAACGCGCGTCATCGTTCGAGGTCTCCTTCGCCCGTGCGCCGATCGCGCGGGCGGCCGCCCGGGGACGTCAGGGACGTCCGTACTGACCGGGCCGGCGCTTGCGAAGTACTCCCCTCGGCCACCTCAGCCTAGGCGATGTCACGACATGTCACCACCTATTGGCTCCCGCGATCCGCGCGGGCCCACGCGGGGCCGGGCGGCCCCTTCCCGGAGGGAGACGGGACGGTCACCGGCCGCCACCCTGACTCGGGGTCGGAAAAGCGCTGACTGCGCCATTTACCGTTAGGAAACTTTCCTTTATATTTGGGAGCATCCCCCAGCATGAAGGAACGGTGACATGCGCAGAGTATGGACCTTCTTAGCCATGGCGGCGGTCTCCGTCGCCACCGTCGTCGCGCTCTCCCCGCCGGCCTCGGCGCACGGTTACATCTCCGACCCGCCGAGCCGCCAGGCCAACTGCGCGGCCGGCAAGGTCAAGAACTGCGGCCAGATCATCTGGGAGCCGCAGAGCGTCGAGGGCCCCAAGGGCCTGCGCAACTGCAGCGGCGGCGACGCCCGGTGGGCGCCACTGGACGACGACAGCAAGGCCTGGCCCGCCGCGACCGTGGGTGACACGGTCAACTTCAAGTGGCTCATCGAGGCCCGGCACGCGACCAGCACGTGGGAGTACTACGTCGGCGGCACCCGGATCGCCCTGTTCAACGACCACGGCAGGGAACCGGGCGCGACGGTGACGCACTCGGTCAGCCTGGGCGGCCGTACCGGGCGCATCAAGCTGCTGGCCATCTGGAACATCGCCGACACCGAGAACGCCTTCTACAACTGCGTCGACCTCCAGGTCGGCCCCGGCGGCCCCACGCCGACGCCCACTGCCACGCCCACTGCCACGCCCACCCCGACCCCGACCCCCACGCCCACGGTGACCCCGACCCAGGGTCCGGCCGGCAACTGGACCGCGGGGACCGCGTACAAGTCGGGTGACCAGGTGGTCTACAACAACGTCACCTACCGCTGCGTGCAGCCGCACACGGCGCTGCCCGGCTGGGAGCCGCCGAACGTGCCCGCCCTGTGGCAGCGGGTGTGATCGTCTGACTCCGGTGCACGAAAGGGGTGCGGTCGGCCAGAATCGGGCCGACCGCACCTTCTCTTCTGGAAGGCACCGATGAAACGACTTCTCCTCGTCCTCACCGTCGTCGTGGTGGCGGCGGCCGTCTGGGGCGGCGTCCTGCTGCTGTCGGCCACGGCCGACGAGGGGCAGGGCAGGCAGCGACTGGCGGTGGCGCCCTCGGTCGTGCGCGAGAGCGTGATCGTCGACGGCGGCGGTCAGGTCGTCGGGAAGCTGGACGCCGACTGCGCGACCGGCCGGTTCCCGGCCTTCTGCCATCGGGTGCGCGCCGAGCTGACCGCGCTCGACCAGCGCCTGCTCACCCGGGGCGGCCTGGTGGTCGCGACGACCCTCGACCCGCGGGCTCAGCAGGCGGCGCAGCGGGCCGTCGAGGCCCGCGTCCGGCCGGGTGACACCCCTGTCGCCGTCGAGGCCATGGTGGCGCCGGGCAGCGGCGAGATCAGGGCGCTGGCCGCCAGCAAGGGCGACGGGGCGCACGGGTTGTCGCAGGGCTCGACGGCGATGGCGTACACGCTGGCCGCGGCGCTGTCCGGCGGCTTCCGCTACGACGACGGCTTCCCCCGATCCCGCTCCTACCAGGCCGCCGGCCAAGAGTCCTTCACCAACTGCAAGGGCCAGAACGTGGGCGATCCCGCCTTCACCTTCACCGACCCCGGCGGCGGGAGCGGCGGCGCGTTCACCACCCTGCGCTCGGGCGCCCGCGCCGCCCCGAACACCTTCTTCATGCGGCTGGAGGAGCGGATCGGTCTCTGCGCGACCGTGCGCGCCGCGCAGCGGCTCGGCCTCTCCCGCTTCGACGGGATGCCTCTGGTGGAGTACGAGGCGTTCACGCTCGGCGCCAACGAGACGGACACCGTCACCGTCGCCGCGACCTACGCCACGCTGGCCGCCCACGGCCTGCGCTGCGCGCCGCGGGCGGTCAAGGAGGTCCGCGACGACTCCGGCAAGGTGCTGCACGCCCTCGGCCCCCGTTGTGAGCAGGCGCTGGACGCCGCCGTCGCCGACGCGGTGACGGGCCTGCTGCGCACCGACGGCCTCGGCCGGGACGCGGCGGGCCTGGCGAGCAGGATCCCCGACTACAAGTCGACCTGGTACGCCGGTTACACCCCCGACCTGGCCGCCGCCGTCAGCCTCGGCTTCACCGGCGTGCCGCCGACGCCCGCGCTGACCGACGTCCCCATCGGCGGACGCCGGCACGACGTCGTGGACGGCACCACGATCCCCGGCCCGATCTGGCGGGCCTCGATGACCGAGGCGCTGCGCGGGGTCCCGGAGACCCGGTTCCCGGAACCGGACACGACCCGCTTCGGCGGCTGCCGCCTCGCCTGCCCGAAGTAGGAGGCCCGCGGTCAGCGGGCGAGGAGTTCGGCCAGGCGGTTCATGGAGTGGGCGCCGCCCTTGGGGCCGTCGGCGCGCACGATCGCGTCCCGGGCCTCGACGGACGGGTGCACCGACCGGGCCACGTACCGGGTGCCGCCGCCGGTCTCCTCCAGCCGGACGGTCTCCAGGGCCACCTCGCCCGGCGTGCCCTCGAACTCCCACGTGCGCACGTACCGCTCCGGCGGCACGACGGCATGGTAGACGCCACTGAAGGCGTACTCCCCGCCACGGGCGTCGATGTTGACGAATCGCCACCGGCCGCCCGGCGCGACCTCCATGGCCTCCACCCGGGTGTCCAGCCAGTGGGGGCCCCACCAGCGCGGGATCAGCGCCGGGTCGGTGACGGCCCGGAACACGACGTCCCTGGGGGCGTCGAAGGCCCGGATCATGATGATGTCCTGGCGGCCGGGTTCGATGACGAATTCGGTCTCACCCATGGTCACGTCCTTCCTGGCTGCGCCGGAGGTTCCTGATCTCCTGGTCGAGCCGGTCGAAGCTGCCGGTCCAGCGGTCGCGGTAGCGGTCGATCCACGCGGAGGCGCCCTCCAGCGGCGCCGTCTCCAGGCGGCACGGCCGCCACTGCGCGTCGCGTCCGCGGCTGATCAGCCCCGCCCGTTCCAGCACCTTCAGGTGCTTGGACACGGCCTGCAGGCTCATGTCGAAGGGCTCGGCCAGCTCGTTGACCGTGGCCTCGCCGTCGGCCAGCCGGGCGAGGATGGCCCGCCGGGTGGGGTCGGCCAGGGCGGCGAAGGTGAGGCTGAGCTGGTCGTCGGGCATCGGTGCGTACGTTCCTTCCAGGGCGGCGCCGACCCTAATGGTCCACGATCGCGCCGCAGGAGACGTTCACGGTCGCCGACGTCATGGTCCTGGCCCGGTCGGAGGCGACGAACGCCGCCACGTCGCCCACGTCGGCGAGGGTGGCGAGCCGTCCGAGGAGGGTGGGCTCGCGCAGCTCCGCCTCCAGCGCGTCCTTGCCCGGGTACGAGGCGGGGATGCTCTCCGGCACGCCCCCGGTGATCAGGGTGACCACGCGCACGCCCTGCCGCCCGGCCTCGCACGCCCACTGGCGGCGGATGCCCTCCATGGTGTCCAGCGACACCTTGAACCCGCCCAGCCCCGGCTGCGTCTGCGGTCCGCCGCCGCCGAACAGCAGGACGACGCCCGACCCGGTCATGTGCCGCACGGCCGCCCTGATGGTGAGGAACTGGGTGCGCGCGGCGACCTGGATCGGCCGCAGGAAGTCCTCGACGGAGATCTCGGCCAGCGGACGCTGCACGTCCTGGACGGAGACGGCGTTGAACGAGACGTCGATGCGGCCCTCGCGGGCGGCCACCGAGCCGGTGAACGCGTCCACGGCCTGCTCGTCCAGCGCGTCCACGAGGGCGGTCTCCGCCGTGCCGCCGGCCGCGCGGACGTCGTCGGCGACCTTGTCGAGCGGGGCCCGGGTGCGGCCGGCCAGGAAGACGCGGGCGCCCTCACGGGCGAAGGCGCGGGCCACCGCGCCGCCGATCGAGCCGCCTCCGCCGTAGATCACCGCGACCTTGTCCTGAAGAAGCATCTCCACCTCCTTGTTCAACCCTTTGGTTTATCAACCTATAGGTTGATTACGCGGCCATGTCAAGAACTGGACACTTCTGAAGGCTCTACCCGATCTTGTCAGGACCCCGGGGCGGTGTTACCTCTTGCGGGACGGGCGTCAATCGCGCGTCTTCTGTACCCAGGAGGAACTGTGTCGACTGGACCCTGGTTACGCAGCGCCGTGATCGCCCTCGCGGTCACCGCTGCTGCCCTCCCCATGACCGGCGCCGCGCGGGGCGAACCCGGCGGACAGGCCCCGATCGTCCACGACTTCCAGGCCGAGCAGCACGGCAGGCCGGACCTGGACAACCGGCAGGGCCGGGTCCCGCCGCCCGCCGGGGTCGCCGCGCGGGCCGCGGGCGCCGAGATCCGCTGGAACGCCCTCGGCACCCCCGCCGTCGTCACCGGCGCGGCGCCGCTCGCCGAGGGCCTGGGCGAGGACCCCGAGAAGGCCGCCCGCGCCTACCTGGCCGCCAACGAGCCGCTGTTCGGCCTGTCGGCGGAGGAGGTCGCCGGGCTGGAGAAGGTCGCGGTCAACCCGCTCGGCGCCGGTCACGCCGTGCTCCTGCGCCAGAAGTTCGGCGGGCTGCCCGCAGGGGTGGACGGGCTCGTCGCGGTCGGCGTCGTGCACGGGAAGGTGCGCCACGTGACCTCCTCGCTCGCCCGCGAGCAGGCCGCGCCCCCGGCCGCCGCGATCAGCGAGGCGCGGGCCCTGGAGATCGCGGCCCGCGACGGCGGCATCGACCTGGCCACGGCGACGACGAAGCAGGTCACGAAGGTGGCCGTGCCCGCGCCGGACGGCGTGCACAGCGCGTACCAGGTGGTCCTGATCGGCGGCGGGGAGGGCGAGGCCGCGGCCTACACCACCCACGTGGATGCGGTCAGCGGCGGCATCCTCACCCGCGAGAACCTGGTCGACCAGTTCGACCCCGAGAACCCGCGCTGGGCCGCCTTCCCGGCCAACCCGCCCGGCGACTACTCCTCCACCGACACCCGGCGGACCTGGTGCCAGGCGGCCGGCCCCGGCTGCGACCTCGCCACCGGCGGCGACCCGGCGACCGGCCGCCCCTGGGACGTCGACCACGCCACCGGCACGCCGACCCTGACCAGCGCGGGCAACGCCACCCGGACGTACGAGAACCGCGCGAACGGCGACCCGTTCACCGTCGGCACCCGCGCGAACGCGCCCTCCCCGGACCGCCGCTACGTCTACCCGTGGCGCAACACCTGGTACCGGGCCAAGTGCGACCCGGCGACGTTCGACCAGCCGGGCGAGGCGGACCTGGAGGCGGCGATCGCCAACCTCAACGTCATGCACAACCGCATGCACGACTGGTCCTACCGGCTCGGCTTCACCGAGTCCGCCTGGAACATGCAGGTGGACAACGGCGACCGCGGCGGGCTCGGCAACGACCCCGAGCAGGGCAACGCCCAGGCGGGGGCGCGCGTGTCGTCGGTACGCGACAACGCCAACCAGATCACCGGCCCCGACGGCGTCGCCCCGATCACGAACATGTACCTGTGGCAGCCGATCGCCGGTTCGTTCTACTCCCCCTGTGTGGACGGCGACTACGACATGTCGGTCATCGGCCACGAGTACACCCACGCCATCTCCGGCCGCATGATCGGCGGCCCGAACGCCGGCTGGAGCGGCGCGCAGGCGGGCGCCATGAACGAGAGCACCTCCGACCTGTTCGCCATGGAGTACCTGAACGAGTACGGCTTCCGCTCCTCCGGCGCGACCCCGTACGTGATCGGCCCGTACGTCACGGGCGACCGCGCCCGCGGCATCCGCAACTACGACATGTCCAGGTCGCCGCTGAACTACAGCGACATCGCCTACGACCTGGTCGGCGCGCAGGTGCACGCGGACGGCGAGATCTGGACCGCCACCCAGTTCGACGTCCGCGAGGCGTTCGTCAAGCGGTACGGCAAGGGCACGCCCGCCCGGCAGCGCGACTGCGCCGACGGCAAGGTGGCGGTGGACCGGTGCCCGGGCAACCGGCGGTGGGCGCAGCTCTCGTACGACGCCCTGCTGCTGATGGCCTCCGGCGCGGTCAGTTACGTCGATCACCGGGACGCGATCCTGGCCGCCGACGCCATCCGCTTCGACGGGGCGAACCAGGACATCCTGTGGCGGGCGTTCGCCGAGCACGGCCTCGGCAAGGGCGCGGCCAGCAACGGCCCGAACGACCCCGACCCGACGCCGAGCTTCGCCGACCCGGCCGGCCGCAACGGCCTCCTCCAGCTCAAGCCGCTCGGCGAGGCCAAGGACGCGGCCCTGCGGCTCTACGTGGGCGACTACGAGGGCCGCGCGGTGCCGGTCGCCGACACCGACCCGGCCACGCCGCTGGGCGACACCGTGGAGATGACGCCGGGCACGTACCGGTTCGTGGTGGCGGGGGCCGGGTTCGGGCACACGCGGCTGACGTTCCCGGTGGTGGCCGGGGTGAAGCTGCCGCTCCCGCTGTCGCCGCCGCGCAACCTCGCCTCGGGCGCGGCGGGCGCGACGGCGGCCGGCGACGGCGTCAACCAGGCCCGGCTGATCGACGACACCGAGGCCACGAACTGGGCCTCGCGCACCGGCGCGCCGGCCGGCCGGTCGGTCGTCGTGGACCTGGCGGGCGACCGCCCGGTCACGGTGCGCAGGGTCCAGGTGAGCGCGATGCTCCGGCCCGACGTCGGCGACGCCGCCGACCCGGGCGGGCAGAACAGGTTCTCGGCGCTGCGCGCGTTCGAGGTGCTGGCCTGCGCCGCCGACTGCGCCGACCCGGCGAGCTTCCGGAAGGTCTACACCAGCCCGGCGGACGCGTTCGACGCCACGTTGCCCCGGCCGCGCGGCGCGGACCTGCTGGTGCGCTCCTTCCGGGTGCCGCCGACCAGCGCCACCCACCTGATGTTGCGGGTGGTCAGCAGCCAGTGCACCGGCAACCCGCGTTACGCGGGCGAGCAGGACGCCGACCCCGGCTCCGCGACCGACTGCGCCACGGCGAGCCCGGCCCGCGAGCAGGTGCGGGCCGCCGAGTTCCAGGCGTACGCCCACTGACCCGGCGGCGGTCCGGCTGACCGACCGGCCCGCCGCTCCCAGGAGCGGGCCGGGCGGTCAGAGACCGGCCCGTCGCCCGTGGGAACGGGCAGGGCGGTCAGCTCGCGGGAACGGGCCGGGCGGTCAGAACGGGTAGTGCGCCTGTTCGGTCGCCAGGGTGATCCAGCGGGTGTTGCTGAACGCCTCCAGGCCCCACCGGCCGCCGAAGCGGCCGTACCCGGAGGAACCGGCCCCGCCGAACGGCGCCTGCGGCTCGTCGCCCACGGACTGGTCGTTGACGTGCACGATGCCGGTCCGCAGGCGGCGGGCCACGCGCAGGCCGTGGGTGCCGTTCTCGGTGATGATCCCGGCGGTCAGGCCGTGCTCGGTGTCGTTGGCCAGGGACACGGCCTCATCGTCGGTGGCGAAGGTGTCGACCACGCACACCGGGCCGAACGCCTCGCCGTAGTACAACCTGGCGTGCTTGGACACGCCGGTCAGCACCGTGGCCGGGTGCACCGCGCCCTCGGGCTCGCCGCCTCCGGCCAGCACCGTCGCGCCCTTGTCGACCGCGTCGGCGACCAGGCCGGCCACCCGCGCCGCGGCGTCCGCGCTGACCAGGGGCCCGATCACCGTCTCCGGCCGGGACGGGTCGCCGGAGGGCAGCGCGCGCACCTTGTCCGCGAACCTGCGACCGAACTCCCCGGCCAGCGACTCGTGCACCAGCACGCGGTCGCCCGACATGCAGATCTGGCCCGCGTTCATGAAGACGCCGAAGGCGGCGGCGTCCACGGCGTGGTCGAGGTCGGCGTCGTCCAGGACGATGATGGCGTTCTTGCCGCCCAGTTCGAGCAGGGCGGGCTTGAGGTGGCGGGCGGCGTGGGTGCCGATGATCCGGCCGACCTCGGTGGAGCCGGTGAAGTTGACCGCGCGTACGCGGGGGTCGGCGATGAGCGCCTCGGCGATCACGGCGGCGTCGGCCGGGTCGTTGGTGACCGCGTTGAGCACGCCCGCGGGCAGCCCGGCCTCGTGCAGCAGGTCGGCGACGAACAGGCCGCAGGCGATCGGCGCGTCCTCGCTGGGCTTCATGACGACGGTGTTGCCCGCGGCCAGGGCGGCGGCCACCGAGCGCACGCCGAGGATGATCGGCGCGTTCCACGGGGAGAAGGCGGCGACCACGCCGAGCGGCTCGCGTACGGCCAGGCCGAGCACGCCCTCCTCCTGCGCGGTGAGCACGTCGCCGCGCGGCGCGGTGATGGCGGCGGCGGCCTCGCGCAGCATGTTCGCGGCCAGCCCGACGTTGAACAGGGCCCACGGGCGGGTGCCGCCGACCTCGGCGGCCATCAGCGCCACGGCCTGCTCGCCGCGTTCCTGGAGCAGGTCGGCGGCCCTGAGGAAGATCGCCCGGCGGGCGAACGGGCTGGTGGCGGCCCAGCCGTCGAAGGCGGCCTGCGCCGCGTCCACGGCCGACGTGACGTCCTCGACGCCCGCGGCGGCCACGGTCGCGTACACCTCGCCGGTGTACGGGGCCAGGTCGGAGGTCGTACGGCCGCCCTGCGCGGGGACGTTCTTGCCGCCGATCAGCAGGTCACGGGTGATGGTCATGTGGTCTCCCCTGATATCTCGGTCAGGACGCGCTGGGCGACGCCGAACGCGGCGTTGGCGGCGGGTACCCCGCAGTAGATCGCGCTCTGCAGCAGCACCTCGCCGATCTCGTCGGCCGTCAGTCCGTTGCGCACGGCGGCGCGGACGTGCATGGCCAGCTCGTCGAGGTGCCCGTGCGCGACCAGCGCGGTGAGGGTGACGCAGCTTCTGGTGCGCCGGTCGAGGCCGGGCCTGGTCCAGATCTCTCCCCAGGCGTAGCGGGTGATGAGGTCCTGGAAGTCCCTGGTGAAGGCGGTGGTACGGGCGACGGCCCGGTCGACGTGGGCGTCCCCGAGCACTTCCCGGCGCACCCGCATGCCGGAGGTGGCGGGCAGGTGCGCGAGCAGCGCGGCGGTGACCCGTTCCGGCTGGTCGACGCCGGCCAGGTGGGCCGCGCCCGGGACCTCGACGAGCGTCGCGCCGGGGATGCCGTCGGCCAGCTCCCTGGCGTGCGCGGGCGGGGTGGCGGGGTCGTCGCGGCCGCCCAGGACCAGCGTCGGGACGGCGATGCCGGGCAGCTCGGCGCGCAGGTCGTAACCGGCCAGGGCGTCGCAGCAGGCGGCGTAGCCGGCGGGGTCGGCGGCGGCGAGGTCGTCCAGGAGCGCCTGGTCGGGGGGGCCGGCGAACCAGCGTCCGGCCGTGGGTTCCAGCAGCGGCGCGGTGCCCCGCTCGCGGACCAGCGCCGCCCGCTCGCGCCAGCCGCCGGGCTCCCCGAAGCGGGCCGAGGAGCAGATCATCGCCAGGGACAGCAGGCGTCCGGGGTGGCGCAGGGCGAGCGTGGCGCCGATCGCGCCGCTGATCGAGATGCCGGCGTAGTGGAAGGCGTCCAGGCCCAGGCCGTCGGCCAGTTCCAGGACGAGCCCGGCCAGGCCGTCGATCGTGGACACGCCGAGGGACGGCGAGCCGCCGTGTCCCGGCAGGTCGAAGCGGACCACGCGGAACCGGCGGGCCAGCGCGGCGACCTGCGGCTCCCACACCCGGGCCGAGGTGCCGACCGACGGGCCGAGGACGATCGGCTCACCGTGTTCCGGGCCGTCCACCCGGTGCTGCAACAACGTCACTCCTCCTCCAGCGCCCGCTTGACCAGGGCGGCGGCGGCGCCGGGCGGTCCGGCGACGGTCAGGGCGGCGCGCATGCGCCCGGGATGCACCCGCAGGTCGGCGACCAGTTCCGCGGCGTCGCGGGCGGAGCCGGCGACCAGGCGCAGCGCCTCGCGCAGCGGCTGCCATTCGGCGTGCCAGGCGCCGGGCGGGCGCTCGTCCTCGGCGGCCATGGAGGCGTACAGGACGGCGGCCTGGGCGGGCACCTGGCGGGCCGCCGCGGCGATCATGGTGGCCCGTACGGGATTGTGCTTGTGCGGCATCGACGACGAGCCGCCGCCGACGCCCTCGGACACCTCGCCGATCTCGGTACGCGACAACACCAGCACGTCGGCGGCCAGCTTGCCCAGCGCCCCGGCCGTGAACGCCAGCGCCCCGGCCAGGTCGGCGACGGGGGTGCGCAGCACGTGCCAGGGCAACGTGGGCGCGGCCAGCCCCAGCTCGCCGGCGAACCGCCGGACCACCTCCAGCGCCTCCTCCCCTCCGCCACCACCGGGGGTGGCGGAGTCGGCGGCGGGGTCGGCGGGGGCGGTGAAGCGGTCGAGGGTGCCGGCCGGGCCGCCGAGCTGGGCCGGGAGGGCTTCGCGGGCGGCGCGCAGGCGGTCTCTGGCGTCGATGGCCAGCTTCCGCCAGCCCGCCGCCTTGAGCCCGAACGTGGTCGGCACGGCCTGCTGGGTGAGCGTACGGGCGGCCATGAGAGTGTCGCGGTGGGCCCGCGCCAGCGTGGCGAGCCCGGCGACCACCCGGTCGAGGTCGCCCAGGACCGGCCCGAGCGCCCGGTACGCGACCAGCATGAGCGCGGTGTCGAGAATGTCCTGACTGGTCGCGCCCGCGTGCACGTGCTCCCCGTACGGCCCGGCGGCGGCGCGCAGGTCGGCCACCAGCGGGATGACCGGGTTGCCGCCCGAACGGGCCCGCGCGGCCAGCCCGGCCGGGTCGTACAGCTCGGCGCGGGCCGCGGCGGTCACGGCGTCGGCCGCCTCCAGGGGCGCGCGCCCGAGCCCGGCCAGGACCCGGGTCAGCGCGGCCTCGGCGTCCAGCATGGCCTGGAGGACCGCCACGTCGCCGGTCGCCTCGACCCCGCCACGCATGGGCGAGAGCAACCCGAGATCCCCCGAACCACTCGCGGCGGGGTCAGCCGAAGTCAAGGAAGACCGTCTCCTTCTCGCCCTGCAGATGGATGTCGAAGCGGTGGACGCCCTCCCGCTCCTCCACCGCGACCAGCGTGCGTGCCCGCTCGGGCGGCAACGAGTCGAGGAAGGCGTCGGGCCGCAGGTAGATGCGGGTGAACAGGTGGTGGAGCAGGCCGCGGGCGAACACGCACACGCTGATGTACCCGTTGCCCGGCTCGACCGTGCGCAGGGTCCAGTGGCCGTCGGCGTCGGTGGGGACGCGGCCGAACCCGGTGAAGTCGACGCCGTGCCGGCCGATGACCGCGCCGTCGACCGGGTCGCGGCGCAGCGAGCCGGGCGCGCCGGACAGGTCGCCCGTGGGGTCGGCCTGCCAGAACTCCAGCAGCGCGTCGGGGATCGGGGCGCCGGCGCCGTCGTAGACGCGGCCGTGCACGGTGATGCCGCCGGTGGCGAGGTCGCCGCCGCCGGGGAAGGGCAGCGCGTAGCCGTAGAACGGGCCGACCGTCTGCGAGGGCGTGGGGTTCATCGGCCTTCCTCCATCCAGGTCGCGGCGGGCCCGTCGAGCACGATGTCCCACCGGTAGCCGAGCGACCACTCGGGCTTGGACAGGTCGTGCGCGTAGGTGGAGACCAGCCGCCGGCGGGCGCCGTCGTCGGTGACCGACTGCAGGATCGGGTCGTAGGGGAACAGCGGGTCGCCGGGGAAGTACATCTGGGTCACCAGCCGCTGGGCGAAGGCCGTGCCGAACAGCGAGAAGTGGATGTGTGCGGGCCGCCAGGCGTTGAGGTGGTTGCGCCAGGGGTAGGGGCCGGGCTTGATCGTGGTGAAGTGGTACTCGCCGTCGTCGCCGGTCAGGCAGCGGCCCACTCCGGTGAAGTTGGGGTCGAGCGGCGCCGGGTGGTCGTCACGCTGGTGCAGGTAGCGGCCCGCGGAGTTGGCCTGCCAGATCTCCACGAGCTGGCCGCGTACCGGACGGCCCTGGCGGTCGAGCACGCGGCCGGTCACGGTGATCCGCTCGCCCAGCGGTTCGCCGAGGTGCTGCCGGGTCAGGTCGGAGTCGAGCGCGGTCACGTCCGTGACGCCGAACACCGGGCCGGACAGCTCGCTCGCCTCCGGGTCCTTCAGCGCGACCAGCGGCTGCTTGGGGTGACGTAGCAGGGTGCTGCGGTACGGGGCGTAGTCGCGCGCGGGGTGGTCGGCCGGCCGGTCGCCGCGGGCCTCGCTCAGCGCGGCGATCTCGCGGTCGATGTCGGCCTGCGTGAGTGGTTCGGACATGGACGCTACCTTTCGAGTACGACGGCCAGCCCCTGGCCGACGCCGATGCAGAGGGAGGCGAGCCCGACGCCCGACCCGGCCGCGGCCAGCCGGTGGGCCACGGCGCCGGTGACGCGGGCCCCGGAGGCGCCGAGCGGGTGGCCGATCGCGATCGCGCCGCCGTCGGGGTTGACGAGGGCGGGGTCGAGCTCGGGCAGCTCGGCCAGGCAGCCGAGCACCTGCGCGGCGAACGCCTCGTTCAGCTCCACGGTCGACAGGTCGCCGAAGCCCTTGCCCGCCTTGGCCAGCGCCTTGCGTACGGCCTCGACCGGCCCGAGCCCGAAGTAGCGCGGCTCCAGCGCGCTCGCGGCACTCGTGGTGATGCGGGCCAGCGGCTCGCGGCCGCGCAGCCCCTCCTCGTCGGTCAGCAGCAGCGCCGCCGCGCCGTCGTTGAGCGGGGAGGAGTTGCCGGCCGTGACCGTGCCGCCGTCCCTCCTGAACACCGGCTTGAGCCGGGCCAGCGCCTCGGCGGAGGTGTCGTCGCGGATGCCCTCGTCCCTGGTCAGGCCGGCGATGGGGACGATCTCGCGGTCGAGGGCCGCCTTGGCCGCCTTCCGGTGGCTGCCCAGCGCGTACGCGTCCTGTTCCTCGCGGGTGATGCCGTGCTTGTCGGCGATCAGCTCCGCGCCCTCGCCGAGCGCGACCGTGTGCTCGGCGGGCATCCTCGGGTTGACCAGCCGCCAGCCGAGCGTCGTGGAGACCAGCTCCTGGCCGCCCGCCGGGAAGGCGCGGTCGGGCTTGGGCAGCACCCACGGGGCGCGGGTCATCGACTCCACGCCGCCCGCGATCACCGCCGAGGCGTCGCCGACCGCGATGGCCCGGTACGCCTGGATGACGGCCTCCATGCCCGAGCCGCACAGCCGGTTGACGGTCGCGCCGGGCGTGGTGACCGGCAGCCCGGCCAGCAGCGCGGCCATGCGGGCGACGTTGCGGTTCTCCTCGCCCGCGCCGTTGGCGTTGCCGAGGAGCACCTCGTCGGCGCTCTCCTGGCCGGTGCGCTCGACCAGCGCCGCGACGACGTGCGCGGCCAGGTCGTCGGGGCGTACCCCGGCCAGCGCGCCGCCGTACCGGCCGAACGGCGTGCGGACGGCGTCGAGGATGTAGACGTCCTTCATGCGATGACCTCCGCGTCGGTACGGTTGCGCAGCTCTTCCAGGCTCACCCCTGGCGCGAGTTCGACCAGGGCCGGCCCCTGTTCGGTGATGTCGAGGACGCCGAGGTCGGTGACGACCCTGTGCACGCACCGCCGGCCGGTCAGGGGCAGCGAGCACTCCTCGACGATCTTCGGTGAGCCGCCCTTGGCGTTGTGCTCCATGATCACGATGACCTTGCGCGCGCCGTGCACCAGGTCCATGGCCCCGCCCATGCCCTTGACCAGCTTGCCGGGGACCATCCAGTTGGCCAGGTCGCCGCGGGCCGAGACCTGCATCGCGCCGAGCACGGCCACGTCGACGTGACCCCCTCGGATCATGCCGAACGACAACGAGGAGTCGAAGAACGACGCGCCGGGGAGCACGGTGACCGTCTCCTTGCCCGCGTTGATCAGGTCGGGGTCGACGTCGGCGGGCGCGGGGTACGGGCCGACGCCGAGGACGCCGTTCTCGGAGTGGAGGACCACGTCGACGCCCGAGGGCAGGAACGTGGGGATGCGGGTGGGCAGGCCGATGCCGAGGTTGACGTAGTCGCCGTCGCGCAGCTCGGCCGCCGCCCGCGCGACCATCTGGTCACGGGTCCAGCTCATTCGGTGACCGTCCCCCCTGCCGGAGGCGGGGTAGTCGTACGCCTCTCGATGCCCTTGTCGGCGGCCTGTTCCGGGGTGAGGGGGAGCACGCGCTGCACGAACACGCCCGGCAGGTGGACCTCGTCGGGGTCGATGTGCTCGGCCAGCTCCTCGACCTCGGCGACGGTGATCCGCCCGGCCATGGCGGCCAGCGGGTTGAAGTTCCTGGCGGAGCGGTGGAAGACCAGGTTGCCCGACCGGTCGCCCCTGGCCGCCCGGACCAGCGCGAAGTCGGTGCGGATGCCGTGCTCCAGGACGTACTCCCGGCCGTCGAACTCGCGCACCTCCTTCGGCGGCGAGGCGACGGCGACCGTGCCGTCGGGGTGGTGGCGCAGCGGCAGGCCGCCGTCGGCGACGGGGGTGCCGACCCCGGCCGGGGTGTAGAAGGCGGGGATGCCGCTGCCGCCGGCCCGCAGCCGCTCGGCCAGGCTGCCCTGCGGGGTCAGCTCGACCTCGATGTCGCCGCCCAGGTACTGCCGGGCGAACTCCTTGTTGTCGCCGATGTAGGAGGCGGTCACGCGGGCGATGCGCCCGGCTGCCAGCAGGATGCCGAGGCCGCCGCCGTCGACGCCGCAGTTGTTGGACACGACGCCGATGCCGGTCACGCCGGTGTCGTAGAGGGCCTGGATCAGCACGTTGGGGATGCCGCTGAGCCCGAAGCCGCCGACCGCGAACGACGCGCCGTCATGCACGCCGGCCAGCGCCTCCGCGGCCGTCGCGACCACCTTGTCTCTCCGCACGACGCTCCGTTCAGCCGAGCAAGTTCGCCGAGGTGTTCGCTCTGCGAACTTTAGTTCACTATTATGGTTCGAGTATCTGTAACGGGAGCGTTCCTGTCAAAGCCCCCCGATCTGGACGAGGAGCCGCCGATGGAACCGGCCGGGACCCTGGAGCGCGGCCTCGCCGTGCTGCGCGTGCTGGCGGACGACCCCGGGCGGCGCATGCGCGCGACCGACCTCGTACGCGCCACCGGGCTGGCCAGGTCCACGGTCGACCGCGTGCTGGCCACGCTCGTGCACCTGGGTCACCTGCGGGCCGAGGGCCGCGACGTGCTGCTCGCGCCGCCGCTGATGGAGCTGGGCGCGGCCTACCTGGCCTGCGACGGCCTCCAGGAGACCCTGTCGCCCCTGGCCGAGCGGCTGGCCGCCGAGCTGGACGAGTCCGTCTCCCTGGCCGTGCGCGACGGCGACGGCGTGCGATTCGTCGGCCAGTTCACCCGGCGGCGCACGATGTCGGTGGCCTTCCGGGTGGGCGACCTGCTGCCCGCCGGGCGGTGCGCGGCGGGGCTGGCGCTGCTCGACCCCGGCGCGCCCTGGGCCGAGGACGACCAGCTCATCGAGCCGGGGCTGATCGCGGTCGCGCTGCCCGTCCGCGACCCGGACGGCAAGGCGGTCTGCGCGGTCAGCGTGGTCAGCCACACCAGCAGGCACACGATGGCGGGGCTGCGCGAGCACGCCCTGCCCCGCCTGCGCGCCACGGTCGCGGCCATGGAGGCCGCCCTGGCCGTCCGGGCCCGGGAGCCGCGTCGCGCGCCCGCCGGCGTCGACGGCTCCCGGGCCGTCAAGGAGGAGCTGGGCATGGGGTACCTCCGGTCGCTCGCCCGCGGCCTGGCCGTACTGGTCTCGCTCGGGTCGGTGCGCGGGGGCGGCACCCTGGCCGACTCCGCGCGGGCGACCGGGCTGCCCCGCGCCACGGTCCGGCGCGCGGTGCAGGCCCTGGAGGGCCTCGGCTACGCCGCCGCCGAGGGCGACCGCCACGTGCTGCTGCCCAAGGTGCTCGAACTGGGCTACACCCACCTGTCCGGGCTCACGTTCGGCGAGGTGGTCCAGCCGCACCTGGCCGACCTGGTGGCCCGCGTACGCGAGTCGGCGTCGGTCGCGGTGCTGTCCGGCGACGACGTGGTCTACGTGGCCCGGGTGCCCACGGTCAGCATCATGAGCGTCGACATCACGGTCGGCACCCGCTTCCCCGCGTACGCCACCTCCATGGGCCGGGTGCTGCTGGCCGGGCTGCCCGCCGAGCGGGTGGCCGCCATCGAGCCGAAGCCGCTGTCCCGGCGCACGGTCACCTCGCCCGAAGGGCTGGCCGCGGCCGTACGGCAGGCCGCCACCGACGGCTACGCGCTGGTGGACCAGGAGCTGGAGGAGGGCGTGCGGTCGATCGCCGTCCCGGTGCGCGGGCCGGACGGGCGCGTGGTGGCGGCGGTCAACGTGGCCACGCACGCCAGCAGGGCCAGCCGCGACCACCTGCTGCGCGACGTGCTGCCCGAGCTCAGGGCGACGGCCGCGCGCATGGAGGCCGACCTCGCGCACACCGGCCGCCTTCCCTGAGGACGGCCCTCCGGCTAGCGGGTGGCCTCGGCGCGGGCCTCGCTCGGGGTCAGGCCGTACCGGGTGCGGAAGAGCCGGGCGAAGTGGGCCTGGCTGGAGAAGCCCCACCGGTGCGCCACGTCGGCGATCGTGGTCTCCCGGGCGCCGGGGCCGGTCAGCTCGGCGTGCGCCCGGACCAGCCGGCGTTCCACGATGTGCCGGGCGGGCGAGCGGCCGGTGGACTCGAAGATGCGCGCCAGGTGCCGTACGGAGATGCCCATGACCCCGGCCACCTGCGCCGCCCCCAGGCACGGGTCGTGCAGGTGCCGGTCGATGTAGTCCTCGGCCACGATGAGCTGCGACCGGTAGGCGTCGGGCCCGGGACGCCCGCCCGTACGCTCCTCGGCGAGCTGCCTGAGCAGGTCGAGCACGGCCCGCTCGGCCTCGGCCGGGTCGGGCGCGGACCGCAGGGCGGCCAGGCCGCCGATCATCGAGCGCAGCGCGGCCACGAGCGCGCCCTCGCGCGCCGTCCCCCTGCCGAACACCATCGGCCCCGGCAGCCCGCCCGCCACGCACGCCTGCGCGAACAGGTCGCGCGGGACGTCCACCAGGATCTGCCGCATCGAGGAGGAGAACCCGAACAGGTACGGCCGGCGGGTGTCGTAGACGACCAGCTCGCCCGCCGTGGCCGCCAGGCAGCCGTTCTCGTGCAGGAACACCGCCTCACCCTTGAGCAGCAGCGTCGCGAACACCGAGTCCTTCGGCGTGGACCTGACGGTCTGCGGGCTGCGCTCGATCGCGTGGGCGTTCCCGGCGATCTCGGCCAGCCGCAGCCCGGCCAGCTCGATGTTGGTCTGCCTGGCCAGCAGGCCGTGCTCGGAGTACGACGTGCACGACAGGCCCACGAGCGCCCTGCGGTTGTAGTCCTCCCAGAAGTGGATGCGCTCGGCGGGTTCGACGTGCTCGGTCGTGGCCTGGGAGATCACGGAGACGGCGGACAAGGCGACCCTCCTCGCGTTCGTGCCTGTCAGGGGGACCCTCAGCTTAGGTGACCTGTCACACAGCCAGATAGCCTCCGTCCACGGGGAGGACCGCCCCGGTGACGTACGACGCGGCCGGCGAGCACAGGAACGCCACCACCGTGGCCACCTCGCGCGGCCTGCCGAGCCGTCCGCCGGGGATGCGGGCCAGCACCTGGGCCAGGGCCGGTGGGTCGTCGAGCACGCCGCGGGCCAGCGGGGTGACCACGAAGCCGGGGGCGACGGCGTTGACCCTGATGCCGTCGGCGGCGTACTCGGCCGCCAGCGACTTCGTGAGCTGCGAGACGCCGCCCTTGCTCGCGCTGTAGGCGGGCCGGTCCCTGCTGCCGGAGAAGGCGAACATGGAGGAGACGTTCACGACCGCGCCGCCGTGCTCGGCCAGCGCGGGGCGGGCGGCCTGGCAGGCGACCATGGTGGCGGTCAGGTTGACCTCGATGACGCGCTGCCAGCGGGCCAGGTCGTACTCCTCGCGGTCGTGGCTGACGCCCGCGCAGTTGACCAGCGCGTCCAGCGGGTCGCCGGCCGACAGCACTCGGGCCAGGCCGCCCCGGTCGAGCACGTCGTGCTCCACGACCCGGACCAGCGGGTGGACGGGCAGCTCGGCGGGGTCGGCGGGCCGCAGGCCGAGCGCGGTCACGGCGGCGCCCAGCTCGGCGAGGAGCACGGCGGTCGCCGCGCCGATGCCGGAGGTGCCGCCGGTCACGAACGCTTGCCGTCCGGCGAACAGCCCGGGGGCGAATCCGCCGGTCATGAGAGCCGCCCTTCGTCGTGAGGGGGTCGTACCAGCACCTTGACCTGGTCCTCGCCGCGCAGCAGCGCCTCGAACCCGTCGCGGACCACGTGTTCGAGCGGGATGGTCGCGGTGACGATCGCGGCCAGGTCCACGCCCTCCTCGGCGACCATGCGGATCAGCTCCGGGTAGACGTCGCGGTAGCCGACGCTGGTCACGATCGTCTGCTCGTTGTTGACCAGGGCGAAGGCGTCGAGGGAGACCGTGCCGGTCAGCCCGAGGAACACCACCCGTCCGCCGCGCCTGGTGACGGCCAGGCAGGCGCGCAGCGTGCCCTCCGAGCCGACGGCCTCGAAGACGACGTCCGCGCCCTCCCCGCCGACCGCCTCGGCCAGGCCGTCGCCCGGCACCGCCTCCGCGCCGAGGCGGCGGGCCAGGTCCAGGCGGGCGGGCGAGCGGTCGGCGGCCACGACGCGGCCCGCGCCGGCCCGCGCCGCGAAGCGGGCCACGAGCAGCCCGATCGGGCCGAGCCCGAGGACCGCGACGGTGTCGCCGTCGCGGATGCCGGCCCGCCGCACCGCGTGCAGGGCCACGGCCGCCGGCTCGAACACCGCCGCCTGCTCCAGCGGCACCGCCTCGGGCAGCCGGTGCAGCATGTACGCGGGCACCGTCGCCCGTTCGGCGAGCCCGCCGTGGCCCATCAACCCGGCGAACCCGAAATGTCGGCAGATGTTGTACTCCCCCGCCAGGCAGCGCGGGCAGCTCCCGCACCGGTAGTGCGGTTCCACCGCGACCCGGTCGCCCACGGCCAGGCCGGTGACCTCCGCGCCCAGCCCGGTGACCGTGCCGCAGAACTCGTGGCCGAGGACGACCGGCGCGCGGACGCCCGACTCCGGGTGCGGCTCGCCCACGGGGATCGCGTGCGGGCCGTCGGCGTACTCGTGCAGGTCGCTGCCGCAGATCCCGCAGTACGCCACCGCGATCGTCACCTCCCCCGGGCCGGGCTCGCGCACGGGGACGTCCTCGACCCGCACGTCCTTGGCCCCGTGCCAGACCGCGGCCCTCACGCGGCCGCCCTGCGCAGCACGGCGGGGGCCGTCTCCTTCAGCGCGAAGGCGAGCCCCACCACGACCAGCGCGCCACCGGCGGCGATGAACATCGCGGCCTGGAGCCCCCACTGGTCGGAGGCCCAGCCGGCGACCATCGGGCCCAGGAAGCCGCCCGCCAGCTCGCCCACGCCCATGATCACGCCGAGCGCGGTGGCCAGCGCGCCGCGCGGCACGGTCTCGGCCGGGATCGTCGCCATGAACAGGGTGAAGCAGCCGAGCCCGGTGTAGGTCACGATCATGATCGCGCCGAGCAGCACCGGGCTCTCGACGTAGACCACGGCGAGCGGGCAGAACACGGCGAGCGCGGTGAAGCCGATCAGCGCGGGCTTGCGTCCCAGCCGGTCGGAGATGGCCGGGGTGGCGAAGCCCCAGAGCACCCAGGCCACGCCCAGGCAGGTCATGACGCCGCTCATCGTGCCGGGTCCGAAGCCCTTCACCTGGGTCAGGTACGTCGGCGTGAAGGTGATGATGGTGACGAACCAGGTGAGGTAGCAACAGGCGATGAGCATGCACACGACGATGTTGCGCAGCTTCAGCACCTCGCCCAGCGGCACCCTGGGCTCCTTGGTGGGCGCCTCGGCCGCCGTCCGCGGCGACCGCTCGCGGACGAACTTCGCGATCAGCGCGGCCATCACCAGCCCCGGCACGATCGTGACGTAGAAGGCGATCCGCCAGTCGTAGGTCTCGGCGATCCACACCACGACCAGCGGCGCGACGATGCCGCCGAGCAGCCCGGCCGACGAACCCTGCAACAGGCCCATGTTGAAGCCCCTGCGGCGCTCCCGGCTGGCCTCGACCATGAGCGACTGCGCCATCGGCAGCACGGCGCCCTCGGCCGTGCCCATCAGCGCGCGGGCGGCCAGCAGCCCGGCGAACCCGCCCATCAGCCCCGACGAGGCCGAGAACAGCGAGAACAGCACCACGGCCGCGACCAGGATGGGCTTGCGCCTGCCGAGCACGTCGGACAGGCGGCCGGCGAACATCCCGGCCAGCGCCCAGGTGAGCGCGAGCACGCCGGACAGCGTGCCCAGCTCGGCGTTGGACAGGCCGAAGTCCTGGTCCATGTACGGCGCCAGGAACGACAGCGCCTGCCGGTCGAAGAAGACGAAGCCGAAGGACAGGAAGAGGATGACGAGGAGGCGGTTCTCGTACCGGTCGGCGGCCCTGGTGTCCGGCGCGGCCGCGATGTCGGTCATGACGTTCTCATTTCGGGGGATGCGGCGGGGCGGCGGTCAGCGGAACAGGGAGTTGACGTAGTCGGCGCCGATGCCGACCTTCTCGTAGTGCTCGCGGCACATCTTGATGTAGTCGTGCACGTCGAAGAAGCCGTCGGGGTCGCCGTTCTCGTCCAGCCAGACCAGGGGGCCCTTGACGATGAAGAACGTCTTCATCGGCTCGCCGCTGTCGTAGGCGACCAGCGTGTGGCCCTCGCCGGGGGCCTCGTAGACGAAGTCGCCGGCGGTCGCCGTCCAGGGGCGTTCCAGGTAGCCCCACTTGCCGGAGATCGTGTACGCGAACACCTCGTGCGGGTGGTAGTGCCGGTTGACCAGCCCGGCCTCCTTGGCCCGCAGGATGTCGGCCCAGCTGTTGTCCTTGACGTTGATCCACAGCGGCCGGGAGCCGACGGTCTCGGTGAACGGCACGTAGTACCGGTCGTCGTCGGTGGCCACCTTGGACAGGTACACCTCGGGCAGCGCGTCCGGCCGGAAGGAGTTCTCGATCGGCCGCAGGTCCTTCCAGAACTCGCCGGCAGGGTTGTCAGGCATGTGAACGGCCCCTTTCGTGTCGTGTTCCCGGAAGTGAATCCCGGTGGGGCCGACGCCGTCTTTCGCCTGGTGGACGTGGCGGCTTGCATATTCAGGACATGCGGGCGGGCTCGCCGCGGCTCAGGCGCCCAGGTCGCGCACCACGTTGTCCAGCCGTACGGCGAGGTCGTCGAGGGCCTGCCCGCTCGTCGCGGCGCCGTCGGGGAGCTGGGACACGACGTCCTCGCGGCTGGCGATCACGAGCCCCCGGTGGGCGTCGTCGATCTCTGCGGCCCGCAGCACGACGCAGTCGCCCCGGACGAACACGAGCGTCGCGTCGGCGTGCTCGGACTCCAGCAGCTTGCGCACACAGTCACTGTCGATGAGAGACATCACGGCTCCTCTTTCCTCAGCGGGCGTGTACCCCCACAAGCGACCCGAAACCCCAGGCAGCGACCCCGCCGGCGTCCGCACGCTAGCCGAAGGTGGGCGGGCCGCCGTCGTCGCGGGCGCGGCGCCGCGCGAACACCACCAGGTAGACGGCGGCGGCCACGGCCAGGATCGCGGGCGGCAGCGCCAGCGGAAGCCGTCCGGCCAGCACCGCGAGCACCGCCAGCACGATCCCGGCGAGCAGCAGCAGCGCGGCGGCCAGCAGGCGCAGGCCGAGCGCGTTCGACGGCGGCGGGTGCGGGGACCAGTGCCCCTCGCCGCCGCCGTGCACGCCGGGCACGCCGGTGTCGCTCACCACGCCGGAACGGCTGATCTCGTCCGGGGGCGGCGGCTCGCGCAGGACGGGGGCGAAGAACTCGTCCTCGGGATCGTCATTCTGCCGGTTCATGAGGGTGACCCCTACCCAGGATTCCGGCCGCTCCCACGAGTGAACGGCGAGGCACCGGGAAGGGCTGTTGCTGGCGGTAACGAGCCGCCCACCTGCGTGAACGAGGACTGAGGACATGACGACGACGCCGCATCCAGCTTCTGGGGACGAGCAACGGGAGCACGACCTGCGCGATGCCGTGAAGGCGGACATCGAACGCGTCGAGGAGCCCGCGCGCCTGCTCCGCGTGAGCGCGATGGCCCGCAGCCTGCTGGAGGAGGCCAAGGGCGTGCACCTGGAGGAGCGCGCCCGGGAGCGCATGCACCGCATCTACGAGCAGGCCATCAAGGAGGTCGCGGGGGCGGTCGCGCCGGAGCTGCGCGACGAGCTGGAGCGCCTGCGGCCCACCCCGGACGGCGCGACGCCGACGGAGATGGAGATCCGGGTCATGCAGGGCCAGCTCGTGGGCTGGCTGGAGGGCGTCTTCCAGGGCATCCAGGCGGGGCTCCAGCTCCAGCAGGCCGCCGCCCGCCAGCAGCAGCTCGGCCTGCACGCCGGCCGCGCCCTGCCCCTCCCCGAGGGCGCCCGCGTCCAGGGCGAGGGCAACTACCTCTGAACGGTCAGGGCTCGGGCCGTCAGCGGGAGGGGCTCCATTCGGGGCGCCAGCCGGGGCGGAGGCGGTAGCCGTAGGCGAGGTGGCGCAGCGTCTGGCAGGGCGATCCGGCGGCCTCGCCGCACAGCGGACAGGCCGCCTCCCTGGCCTCCCTGGCGCCCCCGGCCTCCCTGGCGCCCCCGGCTTCCCCGGCGTTCCCGGCGGTCAGGGGCGGGGTGTGCTCGTTCAGCAGCGCCAGCTCCGCGCCGCAGCGGGCGATGGCGTCGGCCGGGTCGTGCAGGGCGATGTGGATCGCCTCGACCGGGTGGAGCAGGTCGTCGTCGTGGAAGCCGATGCGGGTGACCGCCCGACCGCCGCCGAACTCCAGCCGCCGCGCGCCGCCCGGACCCTGGCGCACCGGGGCCGCGACGGGGCCGGAGGCGGTGAGGTAGCGCCAGGCCCCGGCGCCGGCCGCCTCCGCGGTGGCCTTGTCGGCCTCGATCTGCGTACGCAGCCACTGCGCCAGCGACGCTCCGCCGGTGTCGAGGACGCCCTCGGCGCCGTCCAGCTCGCGCAGGAACGGGGTGACCGCCGCGTTCAGCTCGGCCACGAACGCCTCCAGGGACGCCTGGGCGTCGTCCAGGTTGGGCAGGCCCTCGGCGCGCGGCCGGGTGGGCGTCGGCAGCCGGTCCCCGGACAGCGGAATGCGCAGCTCCAGCGTGCTCAGCACGGTCGGCGCGCCCTCGGTGCCCGCCGCGTACGCCTGCTCTCCCACGTGCCGCCAGCTCGACCAGCCGTCCGGCAGCGGGACGGGCGGCGGCGCGGCGAGTTCGACCACGGCCAGCGGGTCGCGCGCGTCCTCGGCGCGGTGGCAGGTCGCGTCCAGGACGCGGGGATGGGTGCGCACGTACGGCAGATCGGCGACCGGCCGGGTGGCCACCTCCCAGGCGGCCAGCGCGAAGTGCAGCGGATCCAGCGTGACGCCGCTCGCGCCCGGCTCCCCGCCCGTGGCCGCGAACGCGTGCCGCCACCTGCGCAGCTGCTCGCCGTAGTGCTCCTGCCCACCGCCGTGCCCGGCGTCGATCCAGAACGCCTGCGTCGCGGCGCGAACCGTACTCTTCATCGTAAAAACTCCCCTTAAATCCCCGCTTATACCTTTATGCCCGATATCGAGGGCGACCAACGCCTCCCGAAGGCCCCCTCGTTAGCGCTGTGACCTGCGGGGTAGGCCACGGCCAGCGGGTAGTGCGAGCGAGGGGGATTGTGGTCATGCGCACGACTGCTTTTCGGGGCATGAGCTCCAACAACGGGGAACCGCGGAAAATCCGCGGGGAACTGCGGAAAACCGGCGGAGAATCGCGGCAACAGGCTCCGCGGCGCATTCAGATCGTCCACACGGAGTCGCGAAGGCGGTCCCATCCGATCGCCGCGGCCGTGCTCGGCGCGTGCGCCGGGGCCGCGGTGACATACCTGCTGGATCCGGACCGCGGCCGTACGCGCCGCGCCCGCGTACGGGACAAGGGCTCGCACGCCACGCACGAGATGCGCGACGGCCTGGGCGTGCTCGGCCGCGACCTGTCCAACCGGGGCCGCGGATCGGCCGCGGCGGCCAGGTACCGCCTGACCGGCGGCACCGCCGACGACCGCGTCCTGCACGAGCGGGTACGCGCCGAACTGGGCCGCCACATCAGCCACCCGCACGCCGTCGAGGTCGACGTGCACGAGCGCGTCGTGACGCTCACCGGCGACGTGCTCGCGGGCGAGGACGAGCGCGCCCGCCAGAAGGTGCGCCGCATCCCGGGCGTCAAGCACGTCGAGACCAACTGGCACGTGCACAGGGACGGCACCGACTCGCCCCGGCTGCAGGGCCAGGGCAGGCGGCGCAAGGCGGTGCCCGAGCTGATGCAGCAGCGCTGGTCGCCCACGACCAGGCTGCTCGCGGGCGGGGCCGCGGCGTCGATCTGGGCGATGACCGGCAAGCTGCCGGGGCCGCTGTCCTGGCTGACCCGCTGCGCCGCGTCCGCGCTGGCCGTCCGGGCGGCGACGAACCTGCCGCTGCGCCGCCTCACCGGGGTCAACGCCGGCCGCGAGGCGATCCACGTCAACGCGGCCGTCTCGATCGCGGCGCCGCTGGAGGCCGTGTGGCCGCTGGTGAGCGACTATTCGCTGTTCCCGCGCTTCATGCCGGACGTGGAGGAGGTGCGGCTGTCGGCCGACGAACTGCGCTCCCACTGGGTGATCAGGGGCCCGGCCGGGACGCGCATCCGCTTCACGGCCACGGAGACCAGGCGCGAGGAGGGCGCGGAGATCGCCTGGAAGTCCACCGAGGGCGAGCTCATCGCCCACAGCGGCGTGCTGCGCGTGGACGCCCAGGCCGACGGCAGGACGCGCGTCCAGGTCCATCTGTGCTACAACCCCATCGCAGGGGCGGCCGGGCACGCCATCGCCGGACTGCTCGGCGCGCATCCCGCGCGCAAGCTGCGGCAGGATCTGATGCGGCTGAAGGAGCACGTCGAGAACCAGGTGCAGCCGGTTGCGCCGACGATGATCTGACGCAGGCGGCCACGCGCGACGGGTGCTCGCGCGTGGCCCGTACGCTGCGGTGATATCGAAATCGATATCACCGCAAAGTTGATATCGGTCTTGGACAGCGTCTTTTGTCCTGTGTTGTCATGTCCGGGCTCACCCATGTTCCCGCCCGGAGGTGCTCCCGCATGCCCACTCGCCTGTCGAACGTCGCCCGGCTCACGGTCGCGGCGGTGTCGGCCGGGCTGCTGACGGCGGCGATCACGCTCCCCGCCGTCGGCGGCACCGGCAGCCTGGTCGTCTCCGCCACCGAGGAGCTGAACCTCAAGCCGATGGCGCTCGTGGAGCCGCCGCTCTCCCAGACCTCCACCGTGTACGACGCCCGCGGCAACGTGATCGCCCGCTTCTACGACCAGAACCGGGAGATCGTCCGGCTGGACCAGATCGCCGAGGTGATGCGGACGGCGGTCGTCGCCATCGAGGACGACCGGTTCTACGAGCACGGCGCGATCGACGTGGAGGGCACGGTGCGCGCCCTGGTCAAGAACCTCAGCTCCGACCGGCTCAGCCAGGGCGGTTCGAGCATCACCCAGCAGTACGTCAAGCAGGTCCTGCTCAACGCGGCCGACACCGAGCAGGACAAGAACAAGGCCCTGGAGGCCAGCTACGCCCGCAAGCTCAAGGAGCTGCGCTACGCGATGGGCGTCGAGAAGAAGTACGGCAAGGACGAGATTCTGCGCCGCTACCTCAACATCGCCTATTTCGGGGCGGGGGCCAACGGCGTGCAGGCCGCGGCCCGGCGCTTCTTCGGCGTCCCGGCGTCCCGGCTGGACCTGGCCCAGGCCGCCACGCTGGCGGGCGCCGTGCAGGACCCGAACACGACCGACCCGAGCCGCGGCAAGAAGGCCCGCGAGCTGCTGCTCGCCCGGCGGAACGTGGTGCTCGACCGGATGGCCGAGCTCGGCAGGATCACGCCGGAGCAGGCGTCCGCGGCCAAGGCGAAGAAGCTGGGGTTCAAGGACGTCCGGCTGCCCAACGGCTGCGGCGACAGCGACTATCCGTACTTCTGCGAGTACGTCCGGCGCGAGCTGCTGATCAACCCGGCCTTCGGCGGCACGCGGCAGGCCAGGGAACGCGCCTTCGCGCAGGGCGGCCTGAAGATCTACACCACGCTCGACCCGAAGGCCCAGGCCGCCGCCGACCGGGCGATCAAGAAGCACGTCAACGCCACCGACAACGCCCTGGCCTCCGAGGCGCTGGTCCAGCCCGGCACCGGCGCGATCAGGGCCATGGCCGCCAGCCGCGGCTACGGCTCCTCGGCCAAGAAGAAGCAGATCTCCTACAACGCGGTGGCCGACGCCCGGCACGGCGGGCTGATCGGCTTCCAGGCGGGCTCGACGTTCAAGACGTTCACCCTGATCGCGGCGCTCCAGCAGGGCATGAAGGTGGACGACGGCATCACCGTCGGCAACGGCTACAACGCCCCCTCCGCCGCGGCCTTCAAGAACTGCGCCGGCGGCGGCGTCGGCGACCCGTCCTGGACGGTCACCAACGACGAGGGCACCCCCGGGTTCAAGACGCTGCGCACCGGCACGTGGGGGTCGGTGAACACGTTCTTCATGGCACTGGAGCAGCGGGTGGGCCTGTGCCGGACGGTGGAGACAGCCAAGTCGCTCGGCGCCCTCCGGGCCGACGGGCGCAAGCTCCAGGAGTACGAGACGTTCACGCTCGGCATCAACGAGATGGACCCGGTGACGGTGGCCAACGCGTACGCCGCCATCGCCGCCCAGGGGAAGTACTGCACGCCGATGGCGATCACCAAGATCACCGCCTCCGGCACCGGCCCCGGCCGGACGACCTCGTACCGGCCGTCGTGCCGGCAGGCGCTCGACCCGGGCATCGCCGACGCGACCGCGCACATCCTGTCGGGCGTGTTCACCAAGGGCACGATGCGCGGCGTCGGCGGCATCGGCCGTCCCGCGGCGGGCAAGACCGGCACGACCGACGGGTACGCCTCCGCCTGGTTCGCCGGGTTCACCCCGGATCTGGCGGGCGCGGTCAGCATCGGCGACCCGCGCGGCTCGCAGCGGCACAAGCTGGTGAACACCACGATCGGCGGCCGGTACTTCCCCCTGGTGGCCGGGGCCTCGCTGCCGGGGCCGATCTGGAAGGACACGATGACGGCGGCCCTGAAGGGCGTGCCCGCCACGCCGTTCGCGCCGATCGACACCGGACGCTTCGGCGGCTGCGGCGACGACTGCGCGCCCGCCCGTCCCAGCGGGGACGCCGACCGTCCCGACGCGGGAGAACCCGCTCTGGGGGAGCCTGACCCGGGAGAGCAGGGCCTCGGCGAGCTCGACGCGGAGGAACTCGGGTGACGGGGACGCACCGCTCCCGCATCCCCGCCCGGCCCCATAACGCCGACCGGCGACTCAAGAGCTATACGACAGGGCACGCGGCCCGCCCATACCCTCGATGAGTCCGCACATCTCCGCCTCACGAGGGACGGTCTCTCCATGCCCAAGGCACGGACGTTCAGCCGGACACATCTGGCGCTCTGCCTCGCACTCGCCGCCGGGGTCGCCGCGATCGGCGCGGGAGCGGTGGCCGACGCCACCGCCTCGCGGCCGGGCGACCCGCGGCCCGTGGTCATCCGCGACACCCACGGCGTCGCGGTCGGCAGGCTCAGCATCCTGCGCGAGGGGTTCGGGACGGCGCGCGTCTCGGTCTCCGTCAAGGGTCTGACGCCCGGCTTCCACGGCTTCCACATCCACACGACGGGCCTGTGCGACCCGCAGGCCGTCGATCCTGCGACCGGCCAGGTCTCCCCCTTCTTCACCGCCGGGGGCCACCTCGACCTGGCCGGCGGCGGCAGCCACGCCGGGCACTCGGGCGACCTGCCGCCGCTGCTGGTCGGCAAGGACGGGTCGGGCACCGCGTCGATCGTCACCGACCGGTTCGGGCTGCGCGAGCTGACCGACGCCGACGGCAGCGCGATCGTCGTGCACGCGCTCCCCGACAACCTGGCCAACATCCCCGCCCGCTACGCCCCGAACGGCCCCGACGAGGCCACCCTCAGAACCGGCGACGCAGGCGGCCGAACGGCCTGCGGCGTGATCAAGTAACCCACGCGCCGGCCTGCGCCGTGATCAGGCGGCCTGACGCCGGTCAGTGGCGTGACCAGGTGGCACGGGCGGTGGCCTGTGGTGCGGTCGGTGGCACGGCGCGTCCGGCGCGCCTGGTGGCGGACGCGGACGGGCGGTGGTCTGCGGCTAGTCTCGTGCCGTAACGCCACCGACCACGGAGAGTTCTCGTCATGATCTTCATCACCGCCAAGTTCCGCGTCCTGCCGGAGCACGCCGGCCGCTGGCCGGAGATCTCGGCCGAGTTCACCGAGGCCACCCGCGCCGAGCCGGGCTGCCTGTGGTTCGACTGGTCGCGCAGCCTCGACGACCCGGCCGAGTACGTCCTCGTCGAAGCCTTCCGCGACGAGGACGCCGGGGCCGCGCACGTGACGTCGGCGCACTTCAAGCAGGCCCAGCAGGTGCTGCCCGGCTACCTGGCCGAGACGCCGCGCATCGTCAACGCGAACGTCCCGCAGGACGACTGGTCGCTCCTGGGCGAGCTGGCCGTCCCCGAACGGGACTGACCACCGCCCAGAACGACCCCACCGCCGAGAACGGCCCCACCGCTCAGAGCGACACCACCGCTCAGAGCCGCACCACCAGCGCGGTGTCCAGCGCCAGGGTGGCGACCGCGAGCGCCAGGAACACGATAGCCAGGTAGAACTGCGGCGAGCGGTCGTCCACGCGCAGGTGGGTGAAGAGGGCGCAGACGAAGTAGAGGACGAGCCCGGCCGCGGCCGCCGTCCCGGCCAGGGGCACACCCAGCAGGCCGAGCGCCAGCCCGGCCGCGCCGGCCGCCTTGAGCGCGCCGATCGGCCAGACCAGCCACGACTCCGGCACCCCGGCCCGGTCGAGCGCGGGGCCGAGCGTCCGCATGACCGGCTTGAGTCGGGTCATGGCGGCGAACCCGGAGAAGGCGTTGAAGCCGATCGTCACCAGCGCGGTGACGACGTAGGCGGTGGAGTGAACCACGAAAACCTCCGATCCCGGCCGGCCGTCCGGCCGTCCAGCTGAAAAAACGCCAACCGACGAGCCGCGGCCCGGTCAGGCCGACGGGCGGAGGGTGGGGCGGGTTCGTCAGGGGTGGTGGAAGGCCGGGGCGTGGGTGGTGGCCCAGGTGGCGAAGGTGCGGGGTGGGCGGCCGAGTGCCGCGGCGGCGTCCCCGGTGACCGGGTGCTGCGGGCGGGCCGCGTACCGGGCGTACCGGGCCAGCAGGGCGTGGACGAACGGCTCGGGCAGCCCGCCCGCGACCAGGTGCCGTTCGGCGGCCTCTGGCGGGATCTCCTCGAACCGCAGCGGCCGGCCGATCGCCTCGCCGATCACCGCCACCATCGCGGCATGGGTCAGCGACTCGGGCCCGGTCAGTTCCAGCCGCCCGCCGAGCCGCCCGCCGGGGTGGCCACCGGAGTGGCCACCGGGGTGCCCGCCGGGGTGCCCGCCGGGGTGCTCGCCGGGGTGCTCGCCGAGCAGCGCCTTGGCGGCCACCTCGATCAGGTCCCGCTCGTCGATCGGCACCTCCTGGAAGCCGGCGTGCACGTACCGGACGACGTCCCCGGCCCGGATCTGCGGGGCCCACGCCTGGAGGGCGTTGCCGGCGAAGGAGGCGGCGCGCAGGCTGGTCCACTCCAGGCCGCTGTCCACGGCGGCGGCCTCGGCCTCCTTGTTGCGGTCGCCGCGGAAGCGGGAGGGCTGCTCGTCGAGGGGGTCGTCGGCGTTCATCGCGGACAGGGCCACCACCCGCCGCGCCCCGCGGTCGGCGGCGCGGGCGAGCAGGCCGGGCGCGCCGTCGCCGATGGCGCGCGGGTGCAGGAAGACGGCGGTGACGCCGTCCAGGTGATGGGCGAGGGTGTCGGGGCGGGCGGGGTCGCCCTCGACGACCTCGACCCCGGCGGGCAGCCGCACCGGCCCCGCCGAACGGGTGACGGCCCGCACCTTGGCCCCTTGGGCGGTGAGCAGTTCGACCAGCGGACGTCCGAACGCCCCGGTGGCACCGGTGACGAGAATCATGTCGTTCATGCCCCCTGAGAGAACCCCGGGGCGGGAAGTGTGACATCAGGCCACGAACCCGAACGGTGACCCGATCGAGCCCCGAGACCCGCCGACAAGGGGTGCTTTATCCGGATCGGAGCGATGGACGGCTACTCTGCGGCCCATGCACACGCAGTCACTCGCACCCGCTCCGGCCCTCGGCCCCAGACTCATCAAGGCCGAGATCCTCGTCGTGCTGTCGGTCTCGCTCGGCGCCAGCGGGTTGTTGTCGCTGGTCCGGCTGATCGGCGCGCTGACCGCGCCCAAGGAGCTGAAGGGGCAGCAGGCCGTGCTCGTCGGCTCGCTGGCGCCGGGACGTCCGTGGCTGGACCTGACGTTGCAGCTCGTGGACATCGCGATCTCGGTGGCGCCGGTCGCGCTGGTGGCGTACCTGCTGGTCCGGTCGGGCGAGTCGCTGCGGACGATCGGGGTGGACCTGCGCGAGCCGGGCCGCGACACGCTGCGCGGCGCGCTGCTCGCCGCCGCGATCGGCGGCACGGGGCTGGCCTTCTACCTGGTGGTCTACGCGCTGGGCGTCAACCTGACGGTGGTGCCGGGGCAGTTGCCGGAGGTGTGGTGGCGGGTGCCGGTGCTGCTGCTGGCCGCGGCGCAGAACGGGGTGCTGGAGGAGGTGCTGGTCGCCGGCTACCTGTTGCACCGGCTGGACCAGGCGGGCTGGGGGCCGTGGCGGGCGGTGGCCGTTTCGTCGGTGTTGCGGGGGTCGTACCACCTGTATCAGGGGTTCGGGGGGTTCGTCGGGAACGTGGTGATGGGGCTGGTGTTCGGGCGGTTGTACCAGCGGTGGGGGCGCGCGATGCCGTTGGTGATCGCGCACACGCTGATCGACGTGGTGGCCTTCGTCGGGTACGCGGCGCTGCACGGCCGGGTGAGCTGGCTCCCATGACGACCGCTTGCAAGCGGTTTGCGTAACTGTCGCAAGAAATCGATAGTGTCTCGAAGCTCGACAACAACGTTACGAAACTCCTTCGCAGGAGCCTTGTGTCCCGGGGTCGTGGGGTCCTACTGTCACCTCACCCCCCGAGAGAATCGAGCTTCGGATGTCACTCACGAGCACATCCCGGAGGGTCGTGGCGGTGCTCGCCGCGGCTCTCGGCCTCCCCCTCGTCTCGATCGCCGTCCCCGCGGCGGCCGCCGCCACGGCACAGCGGCCCGTCGTGACGCGGGCCGCCCTCGACCCGGCGCTGGTCGCCGGCCGGGGCGCGCGCGTCGGCTTCGCCGAGCAGGAGGCCGAGAACGCAGCGACGGACGGCACGGTCATCGGCCCCGACCGCAGCGCGTACACGCTGCCCGCCGAGGCGTCCGGGCGGCGGGCCGTCAGGCTGACCCCCGGACGGCACGTCGAGTTCACCCTCCCGGCCGCGGCCAACGCGATCACGGTGCGCTACAGCATCCCCGACGCGCCCTCGGGCGGCGGCATCACCGCGCCGCTGGACGTGGCGGTCAACGGCCGCCATCGGGCGACCATGACGCTGACCTCGCAGTACTCGTGGCTGTACAACCAGTACCCCTTCACCAACGACCCCGGCGCCGACCTGCTGCACCCGGACTGGTGGATCACCGAGTGCTCCTGCGTGCCCAGCGCCACCACCCCCGCCCCTGCGATCACCAAGCCGTTCCGGCCCAGCCACTTCTACGACGAGCAGCGCCTGCTGCTCGGGCGCACGTACCGGGCGGGCGACCGGATCCGGCTGACGGCGGGCTCCGGCGCCGCCTGGACGGTCATCGACCTGCTGGACTCCGAGCTCGTCGCCCCGCCGCGGATCGAGCCGGTCGCGGCCAACGTGCTGGCCTTCGGCGCCGACCCGTCCGGCCGCCGCGAGTCCTCGTCCGCCTTCGACCGGGCCGTCGCCTTCGCCCGGCGCACCCACCTGAAGGTGTACGTCCCGCCCGGCACGTACCAGGTGAACCGGCACATCGTCGTGGACGACGTGACGATCACCGGCGCGGGAAGCTGGTACACGATCATCAAGGGCCGCGAGGTCGCCCTCGACACCCCGGCGCCCGACGGGTCCGTCCACACCGGCGTCGGCTTCTACGGCAAGGACGCCAAGGACGGCGGCAGCCGGAACGTGCACCTGTCCGGGTTCGCCGTCGAGGGCGACGTCCGCGAGCGGATCGACACCGACCAGGTCAACGGCGTCGGCGGCGCGATGAGCGACTCCACGATCGAGGGCCTCCACATCCACCACACCAAGGTCGGCCTCTGGTTCGACGGGCCCATGAGCGGCACCCGCGTCACCGGCAACGTGATCGCCGACCAGATCGCCGACGGGCTCAACCTGCACACCGGCGTCACCGACTCGGTCGTGTCGGACAACTTCGTCCGCAACTCCGGCGACGACGGCCTGGCCATGTGGTCGGAGAGGACGGCGAACGCGCGCAACACGTTCGACCACAACACCGTGCAGACACCGGTGCTGGCCAACGGCATCGCGATCTACGGCGGCACGGACAACACGGTCTCGGCCAACCTGGTCGCCGACCCCGTCCGGGAGGGCAGCGCGCTGCAGGTCGGCTCCCGCTTCGGCGCCGAGCCGTTCACCGGCCGCCTGGACATCACCGGCAACACCACCGTGCGGGCGGGCACGTACGAGCTGAACTGGAACATCGGCCTCGGCGCCATCTGGTTCTACGCCCTGGAGCGGAACATCGACGCCGACGTCCGGGTGACCGGCGACCACTACCTCGACAACACCTACAACGCCGTGATGCTGGTCGCCGACTGGCCCGTCAAGGACCTCTACTCCATCACGAACCTGCGCTTCAAGGACGTCCGGGTGGACGGCACCGGCACCTCGGTGCTCAGCGCCCGCGCCGCCGGCTCGGCCACCTTCGAGAACGTGGACGCCCGCAACGTGGGCGCGGTCCCCGTCAACAACTGCGGCACCTTCCACTTCACCCCGTCCGGCTCGGAGTTCTCACTGACGGACGGCGGCGGCAACGACGGCTGGCTCGCCCCCTGGCTCCTCCCCAACACCCTCACCTGCGACGACCGCCCCCCAGTGGTCACACCCCCGGCCCCCTCCCCCTGGTGAGCCCGGAAACACCGGCGAAGGGATTTTGACAGCGTGATTCCTGCGGCCATGATGGAGGAGCACATTCGTCCCAGGAGCTGATCGACGTGCACGGAGACGGCGGAGCGCCCCCTGGTCCGGGCGGCAACGAATGGCCTGCCGACCTCGACGTCGGGCTCCTCCTGGAGTCCGGCTGGCGCCCCACCGCCTTCCGCCAGTTCATCCTCAAGCTGCACAGCCGCTGCAACCTCGCCTGCGACTACTGCTACATGTACGAGATGGCCGACCAGAGCTGGCGCCGCCAGCCGCGCAGCATGGCGAAGCCGACCATCGACCGCGTGGCCGCCCGCATCGCCGAGCACGCCGAGGCCCACCAGCTGAAGAGCGTGGAGATCACCCTGCACGGCGGCGAACCCCTGCTGGCGGGCATGCCACACGTCCGGTACGCGGTGAACGCGCTGAGATCGGCGCTCGGCGAGCGGACGGACGCGGTCGTCCAGGTGCAGACCAACGGCGTCCTGCTCAGCGAGGCGTTCCTGGACCTGCTGACCGAGCTCGACGTGTACGTCGGCGTCAGCCTCGACGGTGACGCCGACGGGCACGACCGCCACCGCCGGCGCGCCGACGGGGAGGGCAGCTACCCGAAGGTGCGCGCCGGGCTGGCCCGGCTCACCTCCCCCGCCTATCGCCACTTGTTCAGCGGCCTGCTGTGCACGCTCGACCTGGCCAACGACCCTGTCGTCACCTACAAGGCCCTGCTGGAGTTCCAGCCGCCGACCGTCGACTTCCTGCTGCCGCACGGCAACTGGGAGACCCCGCCGCCCGGCTGGTCGGCGACCGCGCGGCCGTACGGCGACTGGCTCGTCGCCGTCTTCGAGCACTGGCGTTCGGTCCGGCCCAGGACGACCCGCGTCCGGCTGTTCAACGAGATCATCCGGCAGTTGTGCGGCAGCCCGTCCAGGAGCGAGTCGATCGGGCTGGCGCCCGTGGCCGTCGTCGTGGTGGAGACGGACGGCAGCATCGAGCAGGTCGACACGCTCAAGTCCGCCTACGAGGGAGCGACGCGCACCCCGCTGCACGTGCTGCGGGACTCCTTCGACAGGGCCCTGCTCGAACCGGCCATCGTGGCCCGGCAGATCGGCCGTGACGCGATGTCGGAGACGTGCGCGTCCTGCGACATCGTGGGGATCTGCGGGGGCGGCCTCTACCCGCATCGGTATCGCGACGGCAGCGGCTTCCGCAATCCGTCCGTCTACAGCCGCGACCTGTACCGGCTGATCACGCACATCCGGGGCGCGCTCCACGAGGAGCTGGCCGCGCTGTCCGGGCCGCCCCCGGCGGGGAGCGAACGCGGAGGGTGAACGCCGCGCCCGCCCGTCACACGGGTGGGGGGTCGAAGTCCAGGTCGAGATGGCGGCCTTCGTCCGCCGCCCGCGCGTCGGGATGCTCCATGCCGCGCGTCTCGCGGTAGTGGCGCATCGTCTCCTCGCGCAGGGCGTCCGCCTCCTCCTTGTGGCCGGCCCTGGCCAGGTCCGCGGCGAGGTTGGCGGCACAGGCGAGGGTGGTGGGATGTTGCTCCCCCACCAGGGGGCCGAGCTGCCGATGTGTGTCCCTGCCCAGCCGGCAGGCCGCTTCGAGCTCGCCGAGGGCGGCCAGGTCGCTGGCGAGGTTGACGGAGACGGTCAGCACGTAGTGGTGGCCACCGCCCACCTTGGCCCGCAGCCCGTTGATGACGCGTTCGTTCAGCTCGCGGGCGCCCTCCACGTCGCCGCGCACCCGCAGCAGGACCGCCACGTTGCTGGCGCAGCCGAAATAGTACGGATGGTCGGCCCCGTACACCCGCGGATAGCGCACCATGGCGTCCTGGGCCAGCTTGAACGCCCGGTCGATCAGGTCGTTGACCCGGAACGCGTTGGCCAGGCACAAGGCGGCGCCCAGCGTGCTCGGATGGTCGATGCCGTAGTTGCGCACGTAGCGCGCGTGCACGGTGGCGGCGAGTTCGAGGGCCTCGGCCGCCTCCCCCACCCTGAGCCGGGCGATGGCCAGGTCCTTCTGGGTGAGCAGGATGCGCGGATGATCGGCGTCGAGCTGCTCCTGGCCGTAGGCCAGCGCCTCCTCGCCGATGTCGCAGGCCTCGGCGTAGTCTCCGCAGAGCCGGGTCATGCGGCTCAGGCTGGCCCACAGGTTCAGGACCGTGCCCCGGCTCACGGCCGACTCGGAGAGCTGAGCCGCCCTCAGCGCCTCTTCCAGCAGTGTCCGCGCGCCGCGGTAGTCGCTGTTGAGCCCGAGGTCGAGCGCCAGGTTGTTGACCGCCATGAGCGTACGGGCGTTGTCGGGGCCGAGCACGGCCTGGTGCAGGCTCACCGACTCGGTGTCGTGCTCGCGCGCCTCGACGAACAGGCCGCGGCCGCGCAGGTCGGCGCCGATGCCGTTGCGCAGGACCAGGGTGTCGCGATGCTCGTCGCCGGCCACCTCCCGCATCGCGGCGAGCGTGGCGGTGTCCAGGTCGTACGCCTCGTCGTAGCGGCCCAGGAAGCGGAGCAGGTCGCCCTTGACGCGCCGCGCCCGCAGCACGCTCATGTCCTGCTGGCCGGAGTCGGCGGTCCACCGCTCCAGGAAGCTGTCGACGTGCGTGCGCGCGACGTTGTGGTTGCCGGAGGCCATCAGGTATTCGAGGATCCGCAGCGCGAACTCCCGCACGTCTCCGCGCCGGCTGTCGGCCAGCCTGGTCGGCGCGACGTGGGCGAGCAGGGCGTCGAAGCGGGGCCAGTTCGCGGGGTCGCCGGTGTCGCCGGGCGCCGCTCCGGCGAGCAGGGAGTGCACCTCCGTCCGGATCTGGTCCTGGGTGTCGGCCGCCAGGCCCTCCCTCAGCAGCGCCTGGATGAGCCGGTGGACCTGGATCGTGCGCTCGCCGGTGACCGTGCCCTCACCCGGCTCGGCCTCGATGCGGACCAGCGCGTACTTCCCCAGTCGCTTGATCGCCCTGCTCAGCCGGAGCGGGTCGGCGAGCAACTCGGCCATGACGGGCCGCACCGGGCCCTTGACCGGGCGGAACACCCCCCGGGGGATGGGCTCGGGCCCGAAGAAGGCGCAGCAGCGCAGCAGCTCCATGGCTTCGGGCAGGTGCTCCTGGAGCGTGCTGACCGACAGCTCCCAGGCCGCGGACATCGACAGCGGATACTCGGCGGGCTTGCCCTCGCTCAGCAGGCTCGCGGTGCGCTCATTGAGCAGGCGCAGGTACTCCTCCGGCGACATGCCGGTCTCGCTCTGCAGCGCGGCCGACTGCTCCAGCGCCAGCGGCAGGTCACCGAGGGCCTCGGCGAGCCGTCCGGCGTCGGCGTCGCTGATCGAGCGGCGCATGCGCCTGCCGAGGAACTGCATGCTCTCCTCGCGGCTGAACACGTCGACGGCGACCGTGCCGACCACGCCTTCCCAGCGGTGGTTGCGCGAGGTGATGAGCACGTGCCCGGGGCCGGGAGGGATGTTCGGCTGGAGGTCTTCGGGCTCGTCGGCGTTGTCGAAGATCAGCAGCCACCGCTCGTACGGCTCCCCGCTGCGCAATCTGTCGATCACGGCGTCGGCGGCGTCCTCCGTGCTGGTCATGGTGGATCCCGGCACGCCCAGCCTCGGCGCGAGCTGCGCCAGGTTCGATCGCACGAGGCCCGGCTGGTCGGCGGGGATCCACCAGACGAGGTCGTACTGGTCGCGGAAGCGGTAGGCGTACTCGATGGCCATCTGGGTCTTGCCGACGCCGCCCAGGCCGTGCAGGGCGCGCGGGCCCTGCGGGAGGGTGGGGGCGTGTGCCACCACGGCGGTGACCTGGCCGACGATCCCGCTGCGCAGCCTGTCGAGCAGATCCTCGCGCCCGGTGAAGTTCTGGTTCCGTGGCGGGACCTTCCAGACCGCGGGGTACGGGCCCGTGGTCCCCCACGCCACCGACTCCGGTGAATCCGTCACGCGTTTTCGCCTCCCGTCCGCGAGTCCCAGTGATGGATTACCGCACTGGTGGCAGGGGCAAGATGGAGATGGCCGACATTATGCTGATTAGCGTACAGGTTTCATACACGCCGGTCATTACGGTCAGCACTGTTAGCGCTTTCCGGACAGCTACAATAGGGCGACAACAATGCCGGCACGCAGACAGTACCTTCCAGATCAACGTCCTCGCGAAACTTCAGAGGAGAGGGCCATGGCGCCGCAGCGAAGCGATCTCATCGACGCGTCCTCGATCGTGTCCGACCTTGACAGGCTCGGCGACTCCCCCATCGGCCTGACCGTGCGGGAGCTGCTGGAGGAGCCGCGTCAGGCGGAGGACTGCAGGATGTTCGACAACTGCACCCCGCCGCCGCCCCTGACGGGCGACCGCTAGGGACCGGATTTCGGGGTCGGCGAGGAATCGACACCTCGCCGACGCCCCTCCAAATACGTCATTTCATTACTTAATCGACATTAAACCCAACGCCGCTTTCGCCCGCCTAAACGGACCATTTATTGATTCATCCGACGTCTAACCATATGGTCACATCAGTAACACAACCGTAGACGGCTCATCCTCCGTTGTGGTGTAGGTCTTGTGTGACCGTAGGGTGGTTCAACTATTCGGATGCCGTGAAAGTGCTGGGCGGCGAGGGGAAATTGGTCAAGGCGCTCGACCGCCTGGTCGGAGGGCTGTTGCTCAGCGCCACCGGCCCGACGGGCGAGCTGGTGGTCAGCCTGTTCGACGTCGAGGGGGAGCTCGCCCGCGTGAGCGGACAGCTCGGCACGGCGCTGCACGACCGCTTCTCCGGGCTCGGCAGGTACCAGCGCACCCAGCGGATCGCCGCGGCCCACGCGGTCATCGTCGTCACCGCGTTCTTCGAGGCCGTCCGGCAAGGCGAGGAGCACTTCGGCTCCGGGAAGCTGCGCATGCTCAAGTCGGAGCAGGTGCTCATCGCCGGGGCCTCGGACGTCACCGGCACCCGGCTGGGCGACCTGGTCGAGCACCTCCTGCACGCCGAACTGCCCTGCCCTGGACCGACGCAGCCGTACGAGCAGGTCGAGGAGGCCCTGGACGACTACTACCGGCTGCTGTCGGCCCGGCTGCTGGCGTTCCTGCGCGGGCTGCGCATGTGGGAGTCCATGGCCGAGGCCCAGCGCGAGCAGGCCGAACGCTGGCTGACCGACGGCGTTCCGCAGGCGGCCCGACGGCAGTACGCCGAACTGTTCCACCGCCTGTGCACCGAGGTGCCCGAGATCGCCTACTGGGCGGCGCGCGTCGACCGTCAGGCCACCCGTGCCGTCATAGGATCGCTCGACACCGGCCTGCGCGATCTGCGCCGGCTGCTCGAATCGGTCGTGTCGGGGGCCGTGCCCGGCGGCATCCGCGACGCGCTCTCGCAGCACTACCGGACGGCGTTGAACCAGCCCGTCATCTCCAGCGCCGACCTGCCGGACGACATGACCATGCCCACGCTCGACCAGGCGTACATCAGCCCGTGCTTCCGCCGGGCGGTCATGACCGGCTCGTCCCGGCCGGCCGAGTGGAGCTGGTGGCGGGGCCGTCCTCTGGAGAACGACCTGCACGCGTTGCTCTTCGGCTACCTCACCCATCCGAGTGCCACCCAGCTGCCGCTGCTGGTGCTGGGGCAGCCCGGCGCGGGGAAGTCCGTGCTGACCAAGATCCTGGCGGCCAGGCTGCCGCCGGAGCAGTTCGCCGTCGTCCGCGTCCCGCTCCGGGAGGTGCCGGCCGAGCAGGACCTGCAGACGCAGATCGAGCACGCCATCCGGCAGGCCACCGGTGAGAGCGCGCGATGGCCCGCCCTGCACGCCGGGGCCGCCAACATCGTCGGCGTGGTCATCCTGGACGGCTTCGACGAGTTGCTCCAGGTCACCGGCGTGAGCAGCACGAACTACCTGGAGAAGGTGGCCGGGTTCCAGGAGCGCGAGGCCGCCCAGGGAAGGCCCACGGCGGTCATCGTCACGAGCCGGACCGTGGTGGCCGACCGGGCCCGCCTGCCGCGGGAGACCGTGGTGATCCACCTGGAACCGTTCAACGAGACCCAGGTCAGGCACTGGCTGGACATGTGGAACCGGCTGAACGCCGGCTACTTCGGCGACCACTCCCTCCTCCCGCTGGAGCTGTCCACCGTCGCCGGGCTCGGCGAACTCGCCTCGCAGCCGCTCCTCCTGCTGATGCTCGCGCTCTACGACATGGACGGCAATCCCCTGCGGCACGAGCTGGGCAGGCTGGACCGGGCGCAGCTCTACGAACGGCTCCTGGTCAGGTTCGCCCGCAGGGAGGTCCGCAAGTCCGGCGACGCGCTGTCGGAGGAGGCGCTGGAGCGTTCCGTGGACCAGGAGCTGCTGCGGCTGTCGGTGGTGGCGTTCGCCATGTTCAACCGCAACAGCCAGTGGGCGACCGAGGAGGACCTCGCGGGAGACCTTCTCCGCCTGCTGTCCGAGGAGAGCAGCCAGGCCGGCGAGTTCCAGACGCCGTTGAACCCCGCCCAGCTCATCGTCGGGCGCTTCTTCTTCGTGCACGAATCGCAGGCGACGCAGGACGACCGCAAGCGGAAGACCTACGAGTTCCTGCACTCCACCTTCGGGGAGTATCTCGTCGCCCGGCTCACCACCCACGAGGTCGAGGCCCTGGTGGCCGCGGCGGAACTGGACACCGGACACGCCCGGCGCAACCGGCCGAACGACGATTTCCTGCATGCGCTGCTCTGCCACAACCCGCTGTCGGCCCGTGAGTCGGTGCTGGAGTTCCTCCAGGACCTGATCCGCGGACTGAGCCGGGACTCGCGGACCATGCTCAAGCGCACCCTGCTGGCCCTGTTCCACGACGCGCTGTACTTCCGCAGCTCCACGAGCTTCGGCTCGTACCTGCCCGGCCGCGTCCGCGAGCTGCGCACCGCCCCCATGCAGTTCGCCACCTACAGCCTCAACCTGCTCATCCTGCTGACCCTCGCGTGCGACGAGGTCACCGGCGAGGAGCTGTTCCCGGCGCCGGCGGTCACGGCGGGCACCCCGATCTCGGTGGTGAGCAGGTGGCGGAGCATCGCCCGTCTGTGGCGGTCCCAGATCGCCTACAACGCCTGGACGAACCTGGTCCGCAGCGTGGAGGTCCAGCGGTCGTGGCAGGACGGCGAACGCACCCTGCTGCTCAGGTGGGTGGGCAGCAGGGGATCCGCCCCGCCGCTGGTCGACCTCTACTGGACCTTCGAGAGGGGGCCGGGGCACGAGACCCGCGGACAGTCCTCCTGGATGCACGAGGAGTTCATGGCGGCCGCCCGCCACTTCCACTTCATCTGCGGGTACGAGGAAGAGCTGCTCGTCCACGCCCTGGCGCCGCTCACGGCCGAGCTGAGCCGCTCGCTGATGACCGTCGCCGGCTACTGGCCCGACCGCGCGATGTCGCCCGCCCACGCCCTGCTGCGCCTGTGGCTGCTCTCCAGCCGCGGCGACGACCCGGCCGAGCTGGCCGGCGCCTACGCCGACTGCATCCTGCTGAGCCAGGCGTTCGCCCCCTATGCCGACAAGGACGCGACCGCCTTCCTCGACATCGTCCTGGGACACCTCAGGCTGGACGCGCCCCGGCTCCGCGGCGTGCTCACCCTGCGGGATCTGCGGCTCGGGCGGGACAAGCCCGCGATGGTGGCCAAGGTCCGCTCGGTGCTGGCGGAGTTGGGGCTGGGGTCGTGAGCCCGGGGCGTCAGGCGGCGGGGGTCGGGCAGGGGGATGGCATGACCGACAGTTACGACCGGGTCGCCGTCGTCACGGGCGCCGACTCCGGTATCGGCAAGGCCACCGCCGTGCTGCTCGCCGAGCACGGGTTCGACGTGGGGATCACCTACCACGAGGACGAGGAGGGCGCGTGGGAGACCGCCGCGCTGGTGCGGGAGGCGGGCAAGGCGGCGGCCGTGCGCCGCCACGACCTGACCGACCCGGTACGGGCCGCGCACGTCGTCGACGAGCTGGCCGGGGAACTGGGCGGGATCGGCGTGCTGGTCAACAACGCCGGCACGGGGTCGTCGGAGCCGTTGCTCGGCATGGACTACGAGCGCTGGCGTTCGGTGTTGTCGGTGGACCTGGACGGGCCGTTCCTGTGCGCGCAGCGGGCGGCCCGGCGGATGGCGACCGAGGGGCGCGGCGGCCGGATCGTGAACGTCACCAGCGTGCACGAGGAGTACCCGAGGGTGGGGGCGGGGCCGTACTGCGCGGCCAAGGGCGGGCTGAAGCTGCTCAGCCGGGTGCTGGCGCTGGAGCTGGCCGTGTACGGCATCACGGTCAACACCGTCGCGCCCGGCGAGATCGCCACCCCGATGACCGGGCAGGAGGACCGGGTGCCGCGGGCCGGGAGCCGTCCTGGGTACCCGATCCCGCGGCCGGGCGACGCCCGCGAGGTGGCCGCGGTCATCGCCTTCATCGCCTCGCCGGCCGCCTCGTACATGACGGGCTCGTCGGTGTTCGTGGACGGCGGGATGGTCACGATGGGACCGCAGGCGGCGGGGGCGCTCCAGTCCGGCGACTGGCGTTGACCCCGCGCCCCCGCCCGCTCGGTGAGGCCCGCTGAGAAGGCCCGCTGAAGAAGGCCCGGTCAGGAGGCCGGTCGGGGAGGCCCGCTCCCCGGAGAGCCGCCCGGTCTCAGGCGGTGGCCGGGTGGCCGACCGCGAGGGCCGCGGCCACCTGCGGCGCGACGCGGTCCGCCCAGCGGCTCAGGATCTCCTCCAGCTCGGGCAGCCGCGACTCCAGCACGGCCAGCCCCGGCGTCGGCACGGTCGCGCCGAGCTCCACCAGCAGGGGCCGCAGGTGCACCTCGACCGCCAGCGCGTGCTTCGGGTCGCCCATGACCAGCAGCGGCAGCGCCGCCACCCCGGCCAGCGCCTCCGGCCGCAACCGGTCGAGGAACGCCTTCAGCAGCCCGGTGTACGTCCCCTTGTACGTGGGGCTGGCCACCACCAGCACCCTCGCCTCGGTCACCAGCTCCAGCGCCACCTCGACGCCGGGCGCGGGCCCGGGGGCGAGCAGGTGCGGCCCGAGCGCCGACAGGTCGACCACGTCGTGCGCGCCCGGGAGGCCGAGCCGCCGCGCGACGGCCTCGGCCGCCTCGACCGCCACGGTCCTCGTCCTGGAGCCTTCGCGGGGGTTGCCGACCAGCGCCACGACGCTCATCCGGCCACCGCCGCTGCCAGCCTGGCGGCGTACCGGGAGGCGGGCCGGGTCAGGCCGTAGTTGTCGCGGAGGGTGCGGCCCTCGTACTCGTACCGGAACAGGCCCCTGATCTGCAGCTCCGGCACGACGTGGTCGACGAAGTCGGACAGGCCCGACGGGAGCAGCGGCGGCATGATGTTGAAGCCGTCGGCCGCCCCGGTGAAGAACCATTCCTGGAGCTGGTCGGCGATCTGCTCGGGCGTCCCGGCGACCACGCGGTGGCCGCGGCCGCCGGCCAGCCGGTTGAGCAGTTGCCGGACCGTCAGGCGCTCCCGCTTGGCCAGGTCGATGACGAGCTTGCGCCGGCTCTGCGCGCCCTCGGTCTCGACGGGCACGTCCGGCAGCGGCAGGTCGAGGTCGTCCTCGGTCAGGTCGATGCCGGTCATGTGGGAGAGCTGGGCCAGGCCGTAGGCGGGGATGATCAGGTCTTCGAGCTCCTTCTCCAGGTGCAGCGCCTCCCGTTCGGTCGAGCCGATGATCGGCGAGATGCCGGGCAGGACGAGCAGGTCGTCCGGCTGCCTGCCGTGGGCGGCCACCCGCCGCTTGATGTCGCTGTAGAACTCCTGGCCCTCCTCCAGGGTCTGCTGGGCGGTGAAGACGGCCTCGGCGTGCCGGGCGGCGAACTCCCTGCCGTCCTCCGACGACCCGGCCTGCACCAGCAGCGGACGTCCCTGCGGCGAGCGCGAGGTGTTCAGCGGTCCCCTGACGGCGAAGTGGCGCCCGATGTGCTCGATGGGATGGATCTTGCCGGTGTCGGCGTAGAGGCCGCCGGCGCGATCGCCCAGGACGGCGTCGTCCTCCCAGCTGTCCCAGAGCTTGCCGACGACCTCCAGGAACTCGTCCGCCCTGGCGTAGCGGGCGGAGTGCGCGGGGCGTTCGACGCCGAAGTTGAGCGCCTCGGCCTCGCTGGCGGAGGTGACGATGTTCCAGCCGGCCCGGCCGCCGCTGATGTGGTCGAGGGAGGCGAACTTGCGCGCCACGTGGAAGGGCTCGTTGTACGTCGTGGAGACGGTCGCGATCAGGCCGATGTGGTCGGTCACCGAGGCGAGGGCGGCCAGCAGCGTGAGCGGTTCGAGCCCGCCGAGCGCGTTGTGCCGGACGTTGCCCTGCAGGGCCACGCCGTCGGCGAGGAAGAGCGAGTCGAGCTTGCCGCGCTCGGCGATCCTGGCCAGCTCCTGGTAGTGGCGGACGTCGGTCAGGCGGCTCGGCTCGGTGCGCGGGTGCCGCCAGGCCGCCTCGTGGTGGCCGACGCCCATGAGGAAGGCGTTCAGGTGGAGCTTTCTCGTCACGTGGTCCTCCAGGTGGAGAAGCGGCGCTCGACGCCGATCAGGAGCAGGTTGAACAGCAGGCCGACCACGGAGATCGTGATGATGCCGGCGTACATGTCGGGGATGCGGAAGCTGGACTGGGCGTCGAGGATGAGGTAGCCGAGCCCGGCCTTGGCGCCGACCATCTCGGCGAACAGCAGGACGAGGATCGAGTACGCGCCCGCCAGCCGTACGCCCGTGAAGATGGTGGGGACGGCGGCCGGCAGGATCACCTTCTGGAACAGCCGCACCGGGCCGAGCCCCATCGACCGGGCCGACTTGATCAGCAGGGGCTCGACAGTCTTCACGCCGCTGATGGTGTTGAGCAGGATGGGCCAGGAGCAGGCGTACAGGACGAACGCCACCTTCGTCGTCTCGCCGATGCCGAGGATGAGCGTGAAGACCGGCAGCAGCGCGACCGCGGAGGTGTTGCGGAACACCTCCAGCAGCGGGGTCAGGAAGTCGGCGACCGGCTTGTACCAGCCGATCAGCAGCCCGAGCGGGATGGCCAGCACGATCGCCAGCCCGAACCCGGACAGCGAGCGCGCCAGCGACGCCTCCAGGTGCTCGGGCAGGCGGCCCGTGAGCAGCAGGTCCGCGCCGGCGGCCAGGCTCTCGGAGAGCGGGGGCACGAACACGGGGTCCACCACGCCGAGGCGGGGCAGCACCTCCCAGGCGGCCAGGAGCAGCAGGATCGCGGCCGAGTTCCGTCCCGCCCGCCGCGCCAGCCCGCCCGCGCGGCTCCGCGCCGCCTTCCGGCTCGCTCTCGCCGGGGCCGGGTTCCGGCTCTCCCCCTCGGTGGGCCGGACCGGGACGGCGGGCTCCTTCCCTGAGGTGGGAACGGGCTCCGGCTCGTCGTCGGGGAGGTCGTACCAGTGGACGTCGCCCTCGGGGCGGGTCCGCTCGTCGGCGCGCGCGTCAGTCATGCCGGATCGCCGCCGTCCGCTCCTGCACCTGCGCCGCGGCGACCTCGTCGCGCAGCAGCCCCCACACGTGGTGCCGGTACTCGCCGAAGCGCGGGTGTGCCCGCAGGTCGCCCTCGCGCGAGTCGAACTCCACCTCGATGATCTCCTTGATCCGGCCGGGCCTTGAGGTCATCACGGCGACCCGCTGCCCCAGGTAGACGGCCTCGTCGATGCCGTGCGTGATGAAGACGACGGTCTTGCGGGTGTGCTGCCAGATGCGCAGCAGCTCCTCCTGGAGGGACTCGCGGGTCTGGGCGTCGAGCGCGGCGAACGGCTCGTCCATCAGCAGGACGTCGGGGTCGAAGGCCAGGCTGCGGGCGATGGCGACGCGCTGGCGCATGCCGCCCGACAGCTCGTGCGGGTAGCGGTCCTCGAAGCCGGACAGGCCGACCAGTTCGAGGTGCCGCCGCGCCCGTTCCGTACGCTCGGCCCTGGGCACGCCCTTGGCCTCCAGCCCGAACGCGACGTTGGCCAGCGCGGTCCGCCACGGGAACAGCGCGTACTGCTGGAAGACGATCCCCCGGTCGAGGCCGGGCCCGGTGACCGGCGCGCCGTTGACCACGATCTCGCCCGTCGTCGGCGCGGTCAGCCCGGCGACCAGGTCGAGGAGGGTGGACTTGCCGCAGCCGCTCGGCCCGACGAGCGTGAGGAACTCCCCTTCGCGGACGTCGAGGTCGATCCCGGACAGGGCGGTGAACGGCTCCTCCGCGTCCCTGACCGTGAACTCCTTGCCGACGTTCCGGATGCCGATCTTCGTACGGACGCCGGTCTCGCTGATCGTGGCGGTCATGAGCCGCTCCCGTTCGCGTAGGGGTTGAACTCGTTGGTGTAGAGGTCGGTGGCCTTGACCTGGCCCGGACGGAGCTCGCCCTCGCGCTGGAGCCAGTCGATCCACCGCTGGAACTCCCGGCTGTCGATCACCCCGCCCCTGCCCGCGATGCCGGTGCTCTTCCAGAGCTTGACGACGTCGGTGCTCTCGTTGCGCCCGCGCTTGGCGATGATCTGCTCGAACGTGGCGACGACCTCCTCGCGCGGCCGGGTCTGCGCCCAGGCGATGGCCTTGGCGAAGCCGGCGACGAAGGTCCTGACGGTGCCGGGGTTCCTGGCGATGAAGTCCTCGCGCAGCACGACGGACCCGGCCGTGAACGGCCCGAACAGCTCGACGTCGGTGAACAGCGGACGCAGCCCGCCGCGTTCGAGCGCCTTGTCCTTGAGCACGGCGCCGAGCGTGCCGACGTCGAGCTGCCCCTGCCGCAGCGCCTGCTCGGTGTTGACCGGCGGGATCACCACGAGCTGGACCTGCTCGATCTCGGCCGGGGTCAGGCCCTGGCGCTTGAGGTACTCCTTGATGACGGCCTCGTGGTGGGCGCCGAGGGTGTTGACGCCGATCTTCTTGCCGATGAGGTCGCGGGCGGTTCTGATGGGGCTGTCGTCCTTGACGTAGTAGCCGTTGAACGACTTCTCGTCGGAGCCGTAGTAGCCGATCACCGCCTTGATCGGGGCCTTGGCCGCCTTGAGCTTGATGACCGCGCCGTCGAAGGCGCCGCCGAAGTCGGTCTGGCCGGTGGCCGCGGACTGGATGTCCTGCGGCCCTGAGGTGGTGTTGCCCACCCACTTGAGCTTGACGTCGCCGAGGTAGCCGAGCTCCGCGGCCAGTTCGGGGAAGGTGACGTTGCCCGCGCTGCCCTGGTAGCGGAGCTCCTTCACCTCCGGTTCGCCGGGTTTCGCCGAGCCCTCGGCCGCGCCGCAGCCGACCGTCACGGTCGCGAGCAGCACGGCGAGGAGTGCACGTCTGATGTCGATCACGATGAGTTCCTCTGGGGAGAACTGCGCAGGGGGTAGGGAGGTCTGCCGGAGGTACGTGATCAGCGACACTGAGCGCTGGCGACGTGGCCGTAGTCCACGTGCGGGCGCCGGGTCAGGTACAGGCCCTGGCTCATGCGTACGAAGCTACGGAACCCCCGCAGCCAAGTCAACATTTCCTACTGGATTTACATGAAAAGCCTTTCAGCGCATCGCGTCCAGGCCCTCGACCACCGTGCTGGTCAGCGTTCCGACCTCGGCGATCCCGATGGAGACGACGTCGCCGTGCCGCAGCGTGAAGGGCAGGTCGGGCACCAGGCTCGTGCCGGTGGACAGCACCGCCCCGTCGGGGAAGACGTCGGCGCGGAAGAGGTGGGCGACCAGGTCGTCCAGGCGCCGGTGCAGCCCGGACGTGGACGCCTCGCCGTCCCACACCGTACGGCCCCGCCTGGAGATGGCCATCGTGATGCCCAGCGCGTACGGGTCGGCCACCTCCCACACGGGCCTGATCGCCGGGCCGACGGCGCACGCGCCCAGGTAGATCTTGGCCTGGGGCAGGTAGAGCGGGTTGGCGCCCTCGATCGTGCGCGAGCTGACGTCGTCGACGACCGTGTAACCGGCGACCTCGCCGGCCGCGTTGAGCACCAGGCCCAGCTCCGGCTCGGGCACGTCGATCTCCGAGTCGGCGCGTACCGCGATCCGGCCGCCGTGCCCGGACACCTTCCAGGCCACGGACTTGAAGAACAGCTCGGGGCGTTCGGCGTCGTAGACGAGCTCGTACACGTCGGCCGCCCGCTCGCTCTCGGTCACCCGGGCCTCCCGCGACCGCCGGTAGGTGACCCCGGCGGCCCACACCTCCATCCGGCCGTCCACGGGGGCCAGCGGGCGCACGTCCGCCGACCTGTGCCGGGGACCGCCGGGGGCGGCACATCGTTCCCGCAGCTCGGCGACGGGCAGCCGGAGCAGCTCGCCCACCCCGCCCACCCCGTCGAGCTCCGCCACCTGTTCCCCGTCGTCGACGCCGACCGCGTCGAGACGGGTCACCGGGCTGTTGAACCGCACGATGCGCATGATCCGCTCCTGCTCTCGTCCGTCGGGGGCACGATCACCCTACGGCCGGTCGCGGCGCGGGCCATGCCGGATGGGAATGCCTTCTCCCGAAGGGGAACGACAGGGATGAAAGACCTGGTCAGCGCGGTTCCGCCGGGCCCTCCTGGCACGCCGGGCGGCCCGTTCGGGGCGGCGGTGGAGCGGAAGGCCATTGGCGGGCAGGCGAAAGTCCGCCAAGGTGAAACCGGCCCGTCGAGCGACTTCGCCTCGTGCGAGGAACGCCGCGGGCAGGCCGGAGCCGACGAAGGAGCATCCATGACACCGCCGACCGTCACGTGCCCCCAGGACCTTGTCGACCTGTCCGTCCTCGCACCCGCGCGGCTGGAGGGACTCGGGAACTCCGTCATCGCCATGGAGCTGCTCGAACTGCTCGCATCGGCTCCGGAGGAGGACGACCTGTTCGCCGTGTTCGACACCGGCACGCCCGCGCCGCGTCGAGCCGGCGGTCGCTGACCGCGGCACCGGTCCGCCCGTGACGAGGCCGGCCCGGTCACCGGCGTGCTGGGTTGACAGGGCGGGTGGGGCGGTTTTCGCTGCAACCAGACGCCGGAGGGCGGAGGGGAGCTGGTCATGCGTGGTTTCCGGCGGTTCGTCGTCGCCCTGGTCCTGTGCGTGCCGCCGGTCGCCGTCGCGGCCGGGCCCGCCGTCGCCGCCGGCCCCGCGCCCACCGGGCCCGGGGTCGCGTCCCACTTCGGGCTCGCCCGCAAGGACTGCGTCGGGACGGCGGCCGGCCGGACCTCCAAGGTCTGGTACACGGTCGCGGGCGGCGTGTTGTCCGACGTCTACGAGCCCACGATCGACAACACGAACGTCGAGACGATGCAGTTCGTCGTCACCGACGGCGCCACGTTCACCGAGGCGCAGGCCCGCGACACCACCTACCGGGTGGAGACCGGCCGTTCGGGGCTGAGCTGCACCGTCACCTCCACCAGCAGAAGCGGCCGCTACCGGCTGACCACCACCTACGTCACCGACCCGGGGAGCGACGCGGTCGTCGTGCGGACCCGGCTCCAGCCGCCCGGCCTGCGCCTGTACGTCCGGCTGGACGCGAGCGTGAACGGCAACGGCGGCGGCGGCCCGGCCGACGGCGGGGCCGACACCGGCACGGTGGACGCCGCCACCGGCGCGCCCGTGATCTCCGACACCGGCACCGAGACCTCCGCGGCGGAACGCGACTACGCGGTGCCCACCCACCTGGCGCTGCGGGCGGAGCGGCGGCTGCCGCGGGCCGGCGTCGGCTACGCGGGAACGTCCGGCGACGGGCTGGCGCAGCTCGACGCCGACCACGAGCTGACCGCCTACGACAGCGCGCCGCGCGGCAACGTCGTGGCCACCGCCCGGCTGCCGATCGACGCCTCGGGCGCGGTGACGTTCGCGCTGGGCTTCGGGCGCAGCGCCGAGGCCGCGCTGCGGACGGCGGGCGAGGCGGCGGCGCGGCCGTTCGCGTCCACCCTCGCCCGGTTCGAGGCGGGCTGGGCGGCCTACGACGCCGGGCTGCGCCGGCCGCCCGCCGCCCTCGCCGACGCCTACCGGCTGTCGGCGAACGTGCTTAAGGCCAGTGAGGACAAGACCTTCCCCGGCGCGGTCGTCGCCTCGCCGGCGAGCCCGTGGGGCCAGGCGGTCGACGCGGGCGCGCTGCCGGACGGCAAACCGGTCTACTTCGGCTCCTATCGCGAGGTGTTCGCCCGCGACCTGTACGAGGCGTTCACCGGCTTCCTCACCGCCGGCGACCTGGCCACGGCCCGCGCCACCACCCGCTTCCTGCTGGAACGCCAGCAGCTCCCCGACGGCAGGCTGCCGCGCAACTCGCTGCTCAACGGCCGGCTCGCGCCCGACTCCGGCGGCGACCAGCTCGACGAGACTGCCTATCCGATCCTCATGGCCCACCAGTCCGGGCTCGGCGGCGACGCGACCTTGTGGCCGCGCGTACGGGCGGCGGCCGACTTCCTGCTGGCGCACGGGCCCGCGTACGGCGTGGAACGGTGGGAGGAGCAGCCGGGCCACTCGCCGTCCACGATCGCGGCCGAGATCGCCGGGCTGGTCGCGGCGGGCGAGATCGCCGACCGGCAGGGCGACCGGGCCCGCGCCCGGCTCTACCGGGCCACCGCCGACCACTTCGCCCGCTCGGTCAAGGAGTGGACGGTGACCACCACCGGCCCGTACGCCCCCCGCTACTTCCTGCGCCTGTCGCGCGGCGGCGACCCTGACGCGGCCGTCTCCTACGGCCTGGGCAACGGCGGCCCCACCGAGGACCAGCGCCGGGTGGTGGACGCCGGCTTCCTGGAGCTGACCAGGCTCGGCGTCCTGCCCGCGGACGACCCCGACGTGCTGGCCGGCCTCGCGGTCGTGGACCGGGTGATCAGGCGCACGACCGCGAGCGGCCCCGGCTGGTACCGGTACGGCTCGGACACCCCGGGCACCGAGGACGGCTACGGCGACTGCCACGAGCCCGATCCGACCTCGTGCGCGCCGTCCGGCAGGCCGTGGCCGACCGGGAACACCGGCTCGGGCCACGTGTGGCCGGTGCTGGCCGGGGAGCGGGCCGAGCAGGCGCTCCAGACGGGCGACCAGGCCACGGCGGCGTCGCTGCTGGCGGCCATGCGGGCGATGTCGTCGGGGACGGGGCTGGTGCCGGAGCAGGCGTGGGAGAACCCCGGCCTGGGCGCGTCGCCGTACGGGAGCGACCCGGCGACCGCCTCGATCGGCTTCCGCGACGGCGGGCCGGCGGGGTCGGCGTCCCCGCTGACCTGGGCTCAGGCGCAGGAGGTGCGGCTCATTCTGTCGCTCGGCTCCCGCCGTCCGGCCGAGCAGCCCGAGGCGGTGCGCGAGCGGTACGCCGCCCACGGCCTGCCCGCCGCCACCCCGCTCACCCTCACCTCGCCGCCCGCCGGAGGCGGGACGATTGCTGACACCTCAGTCACCGTGAAGGGGACGGCCGCGCCGGGCGCGCTCGTGGACGTCGAGGCCGCGCCCGTGGACGTCGGGGCGCCCGCGCGGGTCGTCTCGGTGCGGGCCGGGGCCGACGGCGCGTTCACGGCCCGGGCTCCGATCGTGTTCGGCGAGGTCGTGCTCACCGTCGCCGCGACCTCGGACGGCCGCACCGGGTACGCCCGGCGCTCGGTCGTCGGCGACATCACCGGCGGCACGACCGTGCTCGACGTCACCGACCCCGAGGGCGACGACGACGGCCCGGGGACCTACGCCTACCCGACGGCGGCCGACTTCCGTCCCGGAGCGTTCGACCTGCGGCGGTTCCAGGTGATCACCGATGCGACCACCGTCTACCTGCGGGCCGGGCTGCGCGACCTGACCCCCACGTTCGGCAACCCGCTCGGCGCGCAGCTCCTCGACGTCTACGTCCAGGATCCGGCCGCCGCCGGACGGTCGGCGCAGGCGGCCTTCCCTCAGCGCAACCACCGGATCGCCGAGGAGGACGCCTGGTCGCAGCGCGTCGAGGCGCAGGGCTTCGCCGCCCCCGTCTGGGTCACCGCGGACGGGCGCGGGCCCGGCGGCGCGGCGGTGCGCGCGTCCGAGGCCACCAGGACGATCACCGTCGCCCTGCCCAAGGCGTCCTTCGGCACGCCGGGGCCGGGGTGGCGGTTCGCGGTCGTGCTGACCGGCCAGGACGGCTACGCCGCCGACCAGGCCAGAGGGTTCGCGGCGACGCCCGAGCCGTACCGGTTCGGGGTGTGCGCCGAGGGCGGCGGCGCGCCACTGTGCGCGGCCGACCCCGGCACGGTGCCCAAGGCACTGGACGTGCTCACCCCGCCCGGGGTGTCCCAGGCCGACGAGCTGAACCCGCTTCCCGGCCCGGTCACCCTCCACGCGGTCGCGGTGCCCTGACCCGCCGACCGGCCACGCGGTCGCCGCGCCCTGCCCCCGTCTCCCATTAGGCGAAGCGTTCGATGGTCACCGGGATCAGGCCCTGCCCGCGGATCGCCTGCCGGTGGTGGTGGAGCAGGGCGCCGATGGCGGCGAGCGGGCCGGCGCTCAGGCGTACGGTGACGTCCAGGCACCAGGCGATGCCGGGGCCGATGCGCCGCAGCTCCCAGGTGAAGGTGTGTCCCGCGGCGGTCCCGGTGGCGGTGCCCGCGATCCTGGCCCGCGGGTTCACCTCCGGCTGCTCCAGGCGCAGGACCGTGCGCACGTTCGCCAGGCCGCGCTCGCCGAGCTCGCCCGCGAACAGGATGCGGTAGCGCCGGGTCTGCGTGGACCGGGAGCCGCCCAGGTCGAGCGGGGCCGCGGCGGGCAGCGCCTGGCGGTACTGGAAGAAGGCCCGCAGCTCGGCCTCCTGCGGCAGCGCGCCCCCGCCGAGCATCGAGTAGGTGTCGCGGGCGTCGCGCCGGGTCACCGGCAGCACCCGCTCGCGCAGCGCGGGCTCGGCGCGGATGGCCCGGCTGGACCCGGGCGACTCACGCCACTCGCCGCAGTCGGAGGTCCATTCCGCGCAGTCGATGCCCGCGGCGGTGTAGTCGTCGCAGAGCACGAACTCCTCGACCAGGATGCCCAGGGGAAGTGTTCCGCGACCGCGGTCTTCGGGGGCGGCGTAGATCAGGTAGTAGTCCAGGGGTACGTCGGCGTCCATTCGCGACATGATCGTGGGACGGACCCGCGCGGGCAAGGCGACATTCTGATGTTCTCGCAGGTCCTGCCGTTAGATGCGGGTCTAGCCGGTAACGGGCTTGCCCGTGGCGCCGCCGGCGAGCCACTCCTCCCACGACTTCGCCCACGGCGTGGGGCCGTTCCCGAACCGCAGTTTGCGCGAGGTGCCCTTGACCTGGATGACGTCGCCGCGCTGGGTGAAGTCGTAGAACCAGCGGGCGTCGGCGGGGCTCGCGTTGACGCAGCCGTGGCTGACGTTGGAGTTGCCCTGCGCGCCGGTGGACCAGGGCGCGGCGTGGAAGAAGGTGCCGCTGTAGGTCATCCGGACGTTCCACTTGGTCTTGATCTTGTACTCGCCCGGCTTCCCGATGGTGGCCGAGTCCATGACGGTCTCCGCCGCCTTCTCCTGGGCGATCATGGTGCCGGAGTAGCTGTCGTCGCCGGGTTTGCCGAGGCTCACGGGGATCGTCCGGACGGTCTTGCCGTCCGCGGTGACGACGGCCCGGTGGCGGTCGGCGTCCACCTTGGTGATGTGCCGCGGGCCGACGGTGAAGGACAGGCTGCGGTCCTTGGTCCCCCACAGGTCCTGGCCCGCGCGCAGCCCGGCCAGGTGGGCGACGACCTTGACCTGCTCGCCGACCGGCCAGTAGTCGCGCGGCCTGAACTGCACCTCCCGGTCGCTCACCCAGCTCCACGCGCCCTCGACCGGCTCGGACATCTTCACGACCAGTGAACGCTCGACCGCCGCGCGGGCCTGCCTGGAGGTGACCGGCTGGGACAGCAGGAGCTGGACCGGCATCCCTACGCCGACCTTCTCGCCGTCCAGCGGCGACATGCCGCTCTGCAGGGTCCGGCCGGGCTTGAGCGTGGTGAAGGACGACTGCCCGGTGACGGCCTTGCCGTCGGTGCCCATGGCCTGCGCGCTCACCGTGTACGACGTCGCCGGCCGCAGCGGCCACCGGGGCCGCCAGGTGCCGTCGGCCGCCGTCGAGCCGGTCACCTGGCGTCCCTTGGCGTCGGCGACGGTCACCTTGGTGACCTTGCCGCCGGTGACCTTGACGCTGATCCCGGTGTCGGGGGCGACCTTCTTCGTGCCGTCGGCGGGGGTGATCGCGAGCCTGGCCACCGGGCCCTGGGCCTGTCCTGGGCCGCCCGGCGGCCGTGCGCCGCCTCCGCCGGAGGCGCATCCGGCGATCAGGAGCGCCGCGAGGGCGAGGGTCGTGCTGGTCCGGCCGTTCCGCATCTCCGATGCCTCCCGTGCCTGACAAGGCGTCGTTTCCACCTTAGGCGGTCGGTGCTGTCACGTCCGGACACTTCTGCCCGTAGGGCATGGGAGAAACCTTCATCCGCAGATGATCGCTCTTGCGAACCTTGCGGGCGGATCTGGTGTCCAACTCTCTGGAACGGTCCTTGTGGGCTGATCTCAGGGGATGACGCACCGGGGGCGGTGCATGAGGGGGAACGCCATGAACAGCGCCATGAGGCCGGGTCTGTCCGGTATCGCAATGGCCACGGCGATGCTGGCCGTCACGACCGCGCTCACGGGGGCCACCCCCGCCGGCCCCACGCCCTCCCCCACGCATCCGACCCCCACGCATCCGACGCCGTCGGCCTCCCCGGAGCCGAAGCCCGACCAGAAGCCGGACCAAGCCGAGCCGTCCGCCGAGCCGTCCGGCAGCCCGGCGGAGAAGGTCGACTGCCGCAAGGTCAAGTGCGTGGCGCTCACCTTCGACGACGGCCCGGGCCCCTACACCGGGACGCTCCTGCGGCACCTGGCGAAGTACCAGGCCCGCGCCACGTTCTTCGTCGTCGGCCGGAACGTCGCCGCCTACCCCGACGTGGTCCGGCGCACGGTCGGGGCCGGGCACGAGCTGGGCAACCACACCTGGTCCCACCCCGACCTGACCCGGCTGACTCCGGCCGCGATCAGGTCCCAGCTCGCCCGCACCGACCGGGCCGTGGAGTCGGCCACGGGCGTCGTGCCCGGCCTGGTACGCCCCCCGTACGGCGCGATGGACCGCGACGTGCGGCGGCAGGCGCGCCGGCCGCTGGTCCTGTGGAGCGTGGACACCCTCGACTGGGCCCACCGCGACAGCGCCAGGGTGGCCCGCGTCGCGCTCAAGCGGGTCCGCCCCGGCAGCGTCATCCTGTTCCACGACATCCATCCGACCACGGTCAAGGCCCTCCCGCGGGTGCTGAAGGGCCTGTCCGCCCGCGGCTACCGCTTCGTCACGGTCGGCGAGCTGTTCGGCGGCCGGCCGCCGAAGGTGGTCTACGACGCACCGGCCCGCCGGCTCTCGGGCGGCCCCAAGTAGCTGGGCAGGCGCCCGCCGGTGTCCACCACGAGCCGTTGCAGGACGACGGTCGGGTCCACCATCCAGAACTTCAGCACGTGCATGCCCGGGGTCGTGACCGTGTGCACGGTGGTGGTCTCGTTGACGTTGTCGGAGGTGTTGCGCTCCCACTGGCGGTTCATGGTCGTGTCGTTCGCGCCGGTCACGGCCGTGATGTCGACCGTCTGGGGCGGCTGGTCGTCGATGGAGACGGCGTACCGGAGCCCGTCGGACGGCAGGAGCAGGAAGCGCGCGAACGGGCTGGATCTTCTCATGTCACGTTCTCCGGGAGGGTGCGGGGACGCGCGAGGAGCCGACCGAAAGTTTCGGATATCATGGGAAATTTTCGGATACAGGCATGCGGATGCTAGAACGAACCTGACGCCCGGTCAACGATCCGCGAGCCCTGTTCCCGGCTCAGGCGAGGTCGCGGGTGTAGGTCAGCTCGAAGTCGAGGCGCCAGACCAGACCGTCCTCCGACATCTCCCAGCGACCCTCGATCAGGTCGCCGCCGTCGCAGATCTCGCCGGTGAAACGCTGGTTGAAGCCGGGCGCCTCGCGCCAGACGCGCCAGACACCGCCGTCGAGGGTCGTGCGGTAGACGCGGTGAACGCCGCGGACGTCGGCGTAGAGCATCGCGCACTCACCGGTGGCGTCGTCGAGGCCGATCAGGGAGGTGGCGGGGAACGGCGAGTTCCGCCGCCACTCCAGGGGCGCGGTGTCGGGGACCGGGCCGGACTCGGTGTGCTGGCGCAGGTAGGCGCCACCCTCCAGCCAGGTGAACTCGGACCGGGCGGCGCCGAGCCCCGGCACCTTGGCCTGGAGGGCCCACCGGCCGGTCAGCGCGTCGAAGCGGGCGAGTGCGGGGTTTCTGCCGTCCATCTCGTCCTCCCTCCGCCGGAAGCCTATCCCGCGAGTCGTGGCAGGCCATTGACTGGCGATCGTTTGGGCCCATACATTTTTGTTTCACCCCCGTCCACGACAGAAGGGCCGACGATGGCAGACCCGGCGGACGCACGGACTCACGGCCAGACGTTCGCCACCGAACAAGCGGTGACCCACGAGGAATGGCTGAGCCGGGCCGCGGCGCTGGTGCCGCCGTCCGCGCACCACATCGACGGTGCCGACGAGCCGGGCGGCGCGTCCTTCCCGGTGCGCTCGCCGCGCGACGGCCGGGTGCTGGCCGAGGTGGCCGACGGGGGCGAGGCGGAGGTCGGGCTCGCGGTGTCGGCGGCGCGGCGGGCGTTCGACTCCGGGCCGTGGCCGCGGATGGCGCCCGCCGAGCGCGGGCGGGCGCTGGTGCGGCTGGCGTCCCTGATCGAGGAGCGGCGCGAGCAGCTGGCGCTGCTCGTCAGCCTGGAGATGGGCAAGCCGATCACCGACGCGCACGACATCGAGCTGCGCGCCGCGATCACCACCTTCCGCTGGTACGGCGAGCTGGCCGGCAAGCTCACCGACGAGGCCCCGCACGTGCCCGCCGACGCCCTCGCCCTGGTCACCCGTGAGCCCGCCGGGGTCGTCGGCGCGGTCGTGCCGTGGAACTTCCCGCTCACGCTCGCCTCGTGGAAGGTGGCCCCCGCCCTGGCCGCGGGGTGCACGGTCGTGCTGAAGCCGTCGGAGCTGTCGCCGCTGTCGGCCCTGGAGCTGGGCCGGCTGGCCACCCGGGCCGGGCTGCCGCCGGGCGTGCTGAACGTCGTCGCCGGCGACGGCCCCACCGCCGGGCGGGCGCTCGGCCTGCACCCCGGCGTGGACGTGCTGGCCTTCACCGGCTCCACCGCCGTCGGCCGGCATTTCCTGCGCTACTCGGCCGACTCCAACCTCAAGCGCGTATGGCTGGAGCTGGGCGGCAAATCGCCCAACATCATCCTTCCCGACGCCCCCGACCTGGAGGCCGCCGCCGCCACCGCCGCCTGGGGCATCTTCTTCAACCAGGGCGAGATGTGCACCGCGCCCTCCCGCCTGCTGGTCCACCGGTCGGTCGCCGAGCGGGTGACGGAGGCCGTGGTCGCCCGCGCCCGTACGCTGCGGGTCGGCGACCCGCTCGACCCGGCCACGGAGATGGGCGCGCTGGTCGGCGAGGCCCACCTGGAACGGGTGCGCGGCCACGTCGAGGCCGGGCTCGCCGAGGGCGCGCGGCTGCGTACGGGCGGCGGCCGGATCCTGACCGGCAGCGGCGGCACGTACCTCGAACCGACCGTCTTCGACCGGGTGGACCCCGGCTCCCGGCTGGCCAGGGAGGAGATCTTCGGGCCGGTGCTGTCCGTGCTGGCCTTCGACGACGTGGAGGAGGCCGTCCGCCTGGCCAACGACACCGATTACGGCCTCGCGGCCGGCCTGTGGACGTCGGACCTGGGCACCGCGCACCGCGTCGCCCGCGCGCTGAGGGCGGGCACCGTCTGGGTCAACTGCTACGAGGAGGGCGACCTGACCGTGCCCTTCGGCGGCATGCGGCAGTCGGGCAACGGCCGCGACAAGTCGGCGCACGCACTGGAGAAGTACACCGAGCTCAAGACCACCTGGATCCAGCTGTGAGACCCCTGATCGCGATCCCCGCCCGCTTCTCCGCCACGGCCTCGGCCCTGCGGTACGCCGCCGAGGTGAGCGCCCGCGCCCTGGTGGAGGCCGTGTGGCGGGCGGGCGGCGAGCCGGCGACGATCCATCCGGCGGACGAGCACGACGTGGCGGGCCGGATGGCCAGGTTCGACGGCCTGCTCCTGCCCGGCGGCGGCGACGTGGCCCCCCACCGGTACGGCGCCCCCGACACCCACCAGGACGTCTACGACGTGGACGACGAGCAGGACGCCTTCGACCTGGCCCTGGCCCGCCACGCGCTGGCCGCCGGGCTGCCCACCCTGGCCGTCTGCCGCGGGCTCCAGGTCGTCAACGTGGCCCTCGGCGGCACCCTGGAGCAGGACATGGGCGGCCCCGAGGGCGGGCACCGGCACGTCGTGCACCCGGTGTCGCTGCTCCCGGGCACCCTGCTGGAGCGCGCGGCCGGGACGCGGAAGGTCGAGGCGTCCTGCTTCCACCACCAGCGCGTCGAACGCCTCGGCGACGGCCTGTCCCCCGCCGCCCACGCCGCCGACGGCACGGTGGAGGCCCTGGAGCACGACGGCCTGCCCGGCTGGTTCACCGCCGTCCAGTGGCATCCGGAGGACACCGCCCGTCGCGACCCGGCCCAGCAGGCCCTGTTCGACGCACTCGTCCGCGAATCGGGGCATCATGGCTGCCATGATCCGCGCCGCCGTCCCTGAGGACCTGCCCGCACTGCACGTCCTCGCCGTCGCCTTCTACGCCGAGGACGGCTTCACCACCCCGGCGCACACGCTGAAGGCCAACCTCACCAGGCTGATCGCCTCGCCGGAGGCCCGGGTCGCGGTCAGCGAGAGCGACGGCGCGCTGGTCGCGTTCGGCATCACCACGACCGCGTTCGGGCTGGAGCAGGGGCTCTACGCCGAGCTGGAGGACCTGTTCGTCACGCCGGCGGCGCGGCGGCGCGGCGAGGCGGAGCGGCTGATCGAGGACAGCCGCCACTGGGCCGCCGCCCGGGGCTGCACGACCCTGGAGATCGTGATCGCCCCGAACGGCGCCGACGTCGGCCACCTGTTCGCCTACTACGGCAAGCGCGGCTTCCGCGACGAGGGCCGCCGCATCCTCAGCCGGCCCCTGTGAGCCTCACGGGCGGCGCGGCGCACGCACGCCCCTGAACTCCCAGTCGCCGCCGAGCGCGGTCGAGCGCACCTCCTCCGACTCCGTCGGCTGCGCGCCCACGTCGGACCGGATCGGCACCGGCCCGGTCACGACGTGGTTGGTCAGCCGGCCCAGCCCTTCGGCCTCGACCTCGACCACGTCCCCCGGCCGGATGGGCCGCGAGCCCGCCGGGGTGCCCGACAGCAGCACGTCGCCGGGGAAGAGGGTGATCGTCCGGGCGATGTCGGCGACCAGGTAGTGCATGTCCCACGTCATCTCGTCGGTGTTGCCGTCCTGGACGACCTCGCCGTTGACGTACGTCCGCAGCCGCTTGCCGCGGAAGTCCCAGCCGGTCACCAGGCCGGGGCCGAGCGGGCAGAGCGTGTCGGAGCCCTTGACGCGCAGCATCGAGCCGGCGTCGGTGTCGCGGAAGTCGTGCAGCCCGAAGTCGTTGGCCACGGTGTAGCCGGCGATGTGCTCGGCGGCCTCGGAGGGGGCGATGTTGCGGCAGGTCCGGCCGATGACGATGGCGATCTCGCCCTCGTAGTTGAGCCACTTGCAGCCCTCGGGCCGCACGACCGCGCCCCGGTGGGAGTTGAGCGCGGAGGTGGGCTTGTGGAAGTAGGTCGGCGCGTCCGGCAGCCGGGTCCGGAACTCCTCGACCCGGCTGCGGTGGTTGAGGTGCACCGCGATGATCTTCGTGGGGACGACCGGCGGCAGGTGCGCGGCCTCCTCGGCCCTGATCCGGCGGCCGTCCCCGGCGACGAGGTCGTCCCCGTCGCGGACGGTCTCGGTGACGGCGCCGTCGAGCAGGACGCGGCGGTACTCAGGCATGGGCGTTCTCCTGTCGGGGGGCGGTCCAGCCGCCGGACGGGCGGTCGAACCAGAGCAGCGCCTGGCCGGTGCCGACCGAGTTCTCGTACTCGCCGTACTGGCGGGCGGGGGCGGTGCAGCGTTCCTCGCCGAGGGCGCCGGCCAGCATGGCGTAGTGGTGGAAGCGGGCCTCGGGCTTGTACGTCCAGAACTCCGGCATCGTGCGCAGGACCTCGTCGTGGCGGCCGTGCCTGAACCACTCGATGCGCTGGAGGTCGGCGGCGCGGGCCTCGGGGGTGAAGATGTGGCGCGGGTCGCTGGCCTCGTGGTCGCGCAGCTCGCGCAGCGGCCAGAACGTGTGCGACAGCGCGCCGGAGGCGATCACCAGCACCCGGCGGTCGGTGGCCGCGACGCCGTCGGCCAGCGCGCGGCCGAGCCGCAGGTGGTCCTCCATGTCGCCGGTCTGGCACACGCCGATGCTCACCCAGCGCTTGCCGGGCAGGCCCTCGCCGAGGTACTTCCACAGGTTGGTGGTGGCGTAGTAGATCGGCAGGTACTCGTCGTCGATCGGGGTGATCCAGGTACCGTGCCGGTCGGCGAAGGAGGCCACGTTGCGGGCCAGCTCGGGGTCGCCGGGGAAGTCGTACGGCATCCGGCACATGCCGCGCGGCAGCTCCTCGGAGGTGAACAGCCCGGCGCGGCGCGGCTGGGCGGTGACCACGAACTCGACCGTGGTGGCCCAGTGGGAGTCCAGCACCACGACGGTGTCGTAGTCGTCGCGCTCGAAGACGTCCCGGCGCAGCTCGCGCAGGCCGGTGACCAGGGTGATCTCCTTGCCCCCGTTCAGCTCCAGCCGGACCCGCTCGGGCAGCACGATGGTGGGGACGTGCGCGAGCAGGCCCGCCCCGACGATCTCACCCATGGTCGTTCCAGCCCTTCGGCGCGGTGACGGTGTTCTTCAGGTCGCAGTAGAAGTCGAAGCTCCAGGTGCCGCCCTCGCGGCCGACGCCGGACTCGCGGGAGCCGCCGAAGGGCGCGCGCAGGTCGCGCACGAAGAAGCAGTTGACCCAGACCGTGCCCGCGACCAGCCGCTCGGTGACCCGGCGGGCGCGCTCGCGGTCGCCGGTCGCGACGGTGGCGGCCAGGCCGAAGCGGGTGTCGTTCGCCAGCCGGACGGCCTCCTCCTCGGTGTCGAACGTCTGCAACGTGAGCACCGGGCCGAAGACCTCCTCCTGGACGATCTCGCTGTCCTGGGCCACGTCGGTGAGCAGGGTGGGCCGGTAGTACAGGCCGTCCCCGCGCTCGCCGCCGATGACGGCGCGGGCCCCGGCCGCCAGGGCCCGGCGGACGAATGCGTCGATCTTCTCGACCTGGCGCGGGTGGATGTTGGGGCCGACGTCGGTGGCCTCGTCGCGCGGGTCGCCCTGGACCAGGGCCGCGGCCCGCTCGGTGAAGCGCCGGGTGAACTCCTCGGCGATCGGCGACTCGACCAGCAGGCGGGTGGCGGCCAGGCACACCTGGCCGGCGTTGTCGTACTGCTCGACGGCCAGGTCGACGGCCAGGTCGAGGTCGGCGTCGGCGAAGACGAGCAGCGGCGACTTGCCGCCCAGCTCCAGGCTGAGCGGGGTGAGGTTGGCGGCGGCCGAGCGGGCGATGCGCCGCGCGGTCGGCACCGAGCCGGTGAAGCTGACGCGGCGCACGCCGTGGTGCTCGACCAGGGCCTGCCCGGCCTCGTCGCCGAACCCCTGGACGACGTTGAGCACGCCGTCCGGCAGCCCGGCCGCGGCGGCGACGTCGGCCAGCAGGGAGGCGGTGAGCGGCGACCACTCGGCGGGCTTGAGCACCACCGTGTTCCCGGCGGCGAGCGCGGGGGCGATCTTCCAGGTGGCCAGCATGAGGGGGGCGTTCCACGGCGTGATCAGCGCGCAGGGGCCGGCCGGGTCCCAGGAGACGTGGTTGGCGTGGCCGCGGGTGTCGAAGTCGTCGTGGCCGAGGCCCTCCAGCCAGTCGGCGAAGAAGCGGAAGTTGTGCGCCACGCGGGGCATGACGCCGCGGCGGTGCGAGCGCAGCAGGGCGCCGTTGTCGCGGGTCTCGACGGCGGCCAGTTCCTCCAGCCGCTTCTCCACGCCGTCGGCGATCGCCCGCAGCACGGCGGCCCGTCCGGCGCGCGGGGTGGCGGCCCATCCGGGGAAGGCGTCCTGGGCGGCGGTGACGGCGGCGTCCACCTCGGCGGGGCCGCCGCGGGCGATCTCCCCGAGCGCGGTGCCGTCGATGGGCGAGAGGTCGGTGAACGTGCGCTCGGAGGCGACGCGCCGGCCGCCGATCCAGTGGCGGGTGTCGACGGTGACCCCGGCGACGGTGATGTGTTCGGACATGTCAGGTGCTTCCCTTCTCAAGGGGCTAGTGCGCGCCGGACGTGCCGGATTCCAGGAGTGTGCCGCCGTCCCACACCACGCCGACCTGGCGGAAGTAGGCGCCGATGGGCTCGCGGACCGCCAGCCGGGACAGCTCTTCGGTCGGGGCGTCGAACAGCTCCAGCTCGGCGTCGCCCGCCCATGCCTGGCCGGCCTCGAAGGCGGCGGCGCCGGACTCGACCAGCTCGTCGAGCGCCAGCCCGCCGCCCTTGCCGATGGCGGGCAGCCAGCGGTGGTGGGCCATCGGGTGGCCGTTGACGAACCCGTTGTGCGGCGACGGCTCGCGCAGGGTCACCACGGCCTGGGCCAGGCGGCGGTCGGCGGCGGCCAGCGTCGCGCCGAACCGGGCGCCCGCCTCGATCCGGGGCGCGGGCCCGTACGGGTGCGGCCTGGTCTGGTGGATCGACCCCAGCTTCTTCGGGTAACCCTGGTGCAGCCCCCTGGCGACGGCGAAGTCCTTGTCCACCCAGATGTAGACGCACCTGGAGTACGTCCGCCCCCGGTAGGAGCAGCGGACGACCGCGAACGCCTCCTTGTACTGCGAGCGCACCGGGTCCAGCAGCTCCTCGCGGGAGCCGGCGCAGGACTGCCAGTCGGCCCAGATGAGCGCGACCGCGCCCGGGTCCTCCTCGGCGAGCTCCAGCGGGTCGGGCAGCAGCTCGCGCACCCGGCCGGGGTCGGTGCGGTACTCGATCGTGAGCAGGTCGCCGGAGTAGTGCCACGGCGGCTCCGGGACGAGGGACGAGCGGCCCGTGGCCGTCTTGGGGTGGAAGTAGCCGCGGACGCCGGCCAAGATGGTCCTCCTGGAAACTCGTTTGGTTCCAAATAAAATAGGAACATCTGGGCCGATCGGTCAACAGGTCTTGCGGCGGCCAATACGCGCCCGTTACGTTTGGCGTCAAACGACCATAGGAGAGACCGGTGCAGCAGCACATCGACCGCCTGACCGAGCGGGGCGTCGACGTGGTCCGCGTGACCTACCCCGACCTGACCGGGACCGACCGCGCCCGCGACGTCCTGCTGGAGTCGCTGCCCGACGCCGTCGATCACGGTCTCGCCTTCTGCCGGGCGGTCTACCACTCCACCCCGCGCGGCGGCACCGCCGACATCAGCGGCGGCCTGGACGCGGGGCTGCCCGACATCGCCGTCATACCCGATCTGGCGACGCTCGCCCCGCTGCCGTGGGAGCCCGGCGTCGCCTGGTGCCACGGCGACGTCGTCGACCCCGCCACCGGCGCCCCGGCCCCCGAGTCGCCCCGCGACCTGCTGCGCGCCGTGCTGGCCCGGTGCGCCGAGCAGGGCCTGCGCCCGGTCGTCGGGCCTGAGCTGGAGTACTTCCTGTGCGACCCGGCCCCCGCGGGCGGCTGGCAGCGCTACGCCGAGGCCACCGGCAACGTCTACACCGCCGGCCGCCGCGGCGACCCCGACGGCCACCTCACCCGCACGCTGCGGCACCTGCGCGACCTCGGCCTCGGCGTGACGGCGGGCAACCACGAGTTCAGCAGCGGCCAGTTCGAGATCAACCTGCGGCACTCCGAGGCGCTCGACGCGGCCGACCGGGCCTTCTGGTTCAAGGTGGCGGTCAAGGAGCTGGCGCGGGTGGAGGGCAGGCTGGCGACGTTCATGGCCAAGCCGTTCAACGACGAGGGCGGGTCGGGGTTCCACCTGCACCTGTCGTGCCTGGGCGAGGACGGCGGCAACGCCTTCGACGACCCGGCCGCGCCGTACGGGCTGTCGGCGACCGCGCGGTACGCGATCGCGGGCGTGCTGGCCCACGCCCCCGCGCTGGCGGCGCTGGCCAACCCGACGGTCAACTCCTACAAACGGTTCGGCCCCGACACGCTGGCCCCCTGGCTCGTCGACTGGGGGCTCGACAACCGCAGCGCGATGCTCCGGATCCCGCCGGAGCGCGGCGCGGGCACCCGGTTCGAGCTGCGGCTCGGGGACGCCAGCGCCAACCCGTACCTGCTGGTCGCCGGGGCGGCGGCCGCCGCGCTGCTGGGCGTGCGGGCGGCCGAGGAGCCGCCCGCACCGCTCGTCGGCTACGGCTACGACGCCTCCAAGGCCCCCGTGCTGCCGATGACCCTGCCCGACGCCCTGGACGCCCTGGAGGCCGACGGCGAGCTCACCGAGCTGCTCGGCAAGGACTTCACCGCCGCCTTCCTGGCCTACAAGCGCGACGAGGTCGCCCGATTCCAGCGGCACGTCACCGACTGGGAGTTCGGCGAGTACGCCTACCACCTGTGACCCGTCATTCGATCGCGCGCTGCGCCAGGTCCTCGGCCAGCGCGATGATCTCCGGGTTGTAGGGCGCCTTCTCGCCGGGCACGTACCGCACCCGGTCCAGGCCGCGCCGGTAGCGGAACACGCCGCGGCGCTCGTGCAGCTCCCAGTCCACCGGGCCGCCGTAGTCGAAGCCGACGCTGATGCCGGTGAAGGGGGCCATGCCCAGCAACTGCGGGACCCCCTCGACCGCCAGCACGGGCTTCTCCTCCACCAGCACCTCGATGTCCCAGCGCATCTCCGGCAGCGCCGTGAAGCGGGCCGTGACGGTCACCGGCCCCTCCGCCGGGAGCGGGCCGCCCGCCCGCACCGGCACCCCGTAGGCGTTGTACGTCAGCCGCAGCTCGCCGTCCTCCACGTAAAGGACGTAGCCGCCGCCCTGGTCGCCGTGGGCCACGATCACGCCCTCGTCGCCCGGCCGCCGTTCCAGCCAGGCCTCGATCGTGAACGAGCGCATAGAGGTGAGCCTGCTCGACCGGAACCGTTCCAGCACCGGCGTGCCCGGGCGGATGGTGACCGGCTCCGACAGCGGCAGCTCGGTCGGCGGCCGGGTCTCCAGCATGTCGGGCGTGTCGGCCAGCGGGAAGACCGTGTTCAGCCAGGCCGCCGCCCGCCACTTCGCGGCCAGGTCGGCGACCCGTTCCGGCTGCTCGGCGGCCAGGTCGGCGGTCTCGGCCGGGTCGCGGGCGATGTCGTACAGCTCCCAGTCGTGGCCGAGCGACGGGGCGATGATCTTGTAGTCGTCCTCGAAGTAGCCGCGCTGTCCGCCGCACTCGACGTACTGCGAGCGGTGCAGGCTCGGCCGGTCGCGCTCGCGCAGGAAATGGTCGAACGGCACGCCGTCCACGTCCTGCGGGCGGTCCAGGCCGGCCAGCGCGAGGAGGGTGGGGGCGACGTCGGTGACGTAGGCGTACTGGTCGCGCACGCCCGGGTCGCCGGCTCCCCTGGGCAGGCCGGCCGGCCACGACAGCACGAACGGCACATGGATGCCGCCCGCGTGGGCGTGGCCCTTGTAGAGGCGGAACGGGGTGTTGGAGACGTTCGCCCAGCCGCGCGGGTAGTGGCCGTGGACCTGGGGGCCGCCGACGAGGTCGAGGTCGCGCGGCACGTCGGGGCACCAGTCGTCGGGCAGGCCGGCCAGGCGCACGAAGCGGCTGAAGTAGCTGCGCGTGCCCTCGGGGCCGCCCTCGGCGGTCGCGCCGTTGTCGCTGGTGACGACGATGACGGTGTTGTCGTACTCGCCGATGCGCTTCAGGTGCTCGACCAGCCGGCCGAGGCTCTGGTCCACGGCGTCCACGGCGGCGGCGTAGACCTCCATGTGGCGGGCGTACAGCTCGGTGTTCTCCTCCCACGGCGGCAGGTCCGGGTCAGACGGCCTGGTGCCCTCGGGGAAGAGGCCGTCGCGGAGCTGGCGGGCGAAGCGCTCCTCGCGGGTCCGCGCCCAGCCCGCGTCGTAGCGGCCGCGGTACTTCGCGACGTCGGCCGGCTTGCCCTGCACCGGGCCGTGCACGGCCTGGTGGGCGAAGTAGAGGAAGAACGGCTTGTCCGCGTCGTTGGCGCGCAACCCGTCGATCATGCCGATGGCGCGGTCGGTGAGGGCGTCGGTCAGGTAGAAGTCGTCCGGGAAGCCTTCGTCGGGGACCGGGCCGTTGTCGCTGATCAGGCGGTGCGGGTGGAACAGGGAGGTGAAGCCGTCCATGGAGCCGTAGTAGCGGTCGAAGCCGCGCTGGATCGGCCAGGAGCTCTTGTCGGCCCCGTCGTGCAGCTTGGACTCGATCGTCAGGTGCCACTTGCCGACCATGAACGTCGCGTACCCGCCGGCCCGGAACGACTCGGCCAGCGTGGGCACCTCCGGCGCGATCTCCATCCGGTAGCCGGGATAGCCGGGGTCCACGTGGGCCACCATCGCGAACCCGGCCCGGTGCGGGTTGAGCCCGGTCATCAGGGCGGCCCTGGAGGGCGAGCAGAGCGGCGTGCTGTGGTAGTTGGTGAACCGGTAGCCCGACTCGGCCAGCGCCTGCACGTGCGGCGTGTCGATCTCCGACCCGAACGGCGACAGGTCGCTGAAGCCCAGGTCGTCCACCAGCACGACCACCACGTTGGGCGCGCCGCGACGGGCCCGCCGTCGCGGCGGCCACCAGGGCGTGGACTGCGAGGCCAGCTCGCGGACCGTGCCGCCGAAGCCCTCGTAACCCCTGCTCGGCGGGGTGCTCACGGGCCCTCCGGATCGACGGCGTCCTTGTCGGCCCACAGCGGCGCCACGCGGGCCCGCAGCTCCTCGGCGCCGACCCGCTCGACCAGCTCCACGGCCGCCAGGTTGTCGCGCAACTGCTCCAGGCCGGTCGCGCCGAACAGCGTGGTGGTGTTGGCCGGGTGGGTGAGGGTGAAGGCCACGCACACCTGCGCCGGGGTGGTGTCCAGGTCGGCGGCCAGGCGGGCCAGCTCGGCCGCCGAGGCCGCGATGCGCTCCCTGATGCCGCCGGGGTCGCGGCCGACCTGCCGGTCCACGCCCTTGCCCAGCAGCACGCCGCCCTCCAGCACGTCGGAGGACTGCAACGTGACGCCCTGGGCGAAGATCCGGGCGAACGGCGCCCCGTCGGGGATCGACCGGCGTGAGACGCTGTACTTGAGCTGCGCGATGGCCGGGCCCTCGACGCCCTCCCCGGCGGCGGCGTCGATGAGCGTCTGCACGTTCGTCGCCGACCAGTTGTTGACGCCCCAGCTCCGGATCAGCCCCTCCTTGGCCAGGCCGTCCAGGTCGAGGACGAGCCGGTGCAGGTCCACGCCGTCGTGCCGCAGGTCGCCCAGCACCACGAGGTCGGCGTGGTCGGCGCCGGCGCGGAACAGGGCGTTGTGGAGCTGGTCGCGGAGGCTGTGCTCGGGGTAGCCCTCCAGCCACAGCTTGGAGGAGAGCAGGTAGTCCTCGCGGCGCAGGCCGGCCGCGCGCACCAGGGCCGAGAAGATCACGTCGGTGAAGACGGGCGGCATGCCGGGGAAGCCGTACACGCCGACGTCGAAGAGGTCGATGCCGCGGTCCACGGCCTCGCGGATCATGGCGACCGCGTCGTGGAAGTCCATGCGGTCGTAGGTGTGCCAGGAGCCGAGCGCGAGCACGCCCGTCTCCGGTCCGTTGCGCCCGATGCGGCGGCGCGGGATGGTCTGCACGGTGGGGCTCCTAGGGCAGGCGGGGGTCGACGACGGCCTTGATCTGGCCGAGCCTGGACATCGACTCGACGCAGGCGGTGGCCCGGGCCAGGCCGACGGGCTCGCTGAACAGCTCGTCCCACGGCATGCGGCCGGCGAACGTCTGGAAGAACTCGATCGAACGGTGGTAGTCGGCGATGTCGCCGTTGAGCGAGCCGACCACGGTCAGCTCCTTGCCCATGACCGCGCCGAGCGGCACGGGCGCGAGCTCGAACCCGGTGGAGCCGACGATCACCACGGTCCCGCGCTGGGCGGCCACCGCGACGGCCTCCTCGGCCACGGTCGGCGCCCCGGCCAGGTCGAACACGTAGTCCGCGCCGCGCTCCCCGGCCAGCTCCCTGATCCGGGCGACGCGCTCGTCCTTGCCCAGGTCGGTCGAGACGGTCGCGTCGGCGCCGAAGCGCGTAGCGGCGGCCAGCCGGTCGTCCGGGCCGCCCACGGTGATGACCCGGCCCGCGCCGGCGATCCTGGCGACGGCCGTGGCGAAGATGCCGAGCGCGCCCGCGCCCTGCACCACCACGGTCGAGCCGGCCCTGATGCCGCCGGCCCGGTCCACGGCGCGCAGCACGGTCTTGGCCGCGCAGCCCGACATCGAGGCCCAGGTGTCCTTGACGTCGGCGGGCAGCAGCAGCTTGGCCGCGCCCGGGGTCACGTAGCAGTACTCGACCAGGCCGCCCGTGGCGTACGGGGGGCGGTCTGCGCGCTGGGTGAAGCCGTACCCGCGGTTGGCGCAGGCGACCGGCTGGCGCAGCACGGCGCAGCCGTAGCAGTGGCCGCAGGTGGACTCCGACCAGCCGATGCGGTCGCCCGCGCCGATCGGGCGGCCGAGGGCGTCCGTGGTGCCCGGCCCGGCCTCCACGACCTCGCCGACCATCTCGTGGCCGAGGATCATCGGGAGCATCCCGGGGAACGTCATCTGCCCGGCCCACAGGTGCACGTCGGTGCCGCACAGGGTGGTGCACGTGATGCGGACCAGGGCGGCGCCGGGTTCGACGGCGTCGGGCAGCGGCACGTCCTGAAGGCTGAGGGGCTTGCCGTGCTCGGTGAGGACGGCGGCGGCGGTTCTCGTAGGCATGGTCACCTTCGTGGCTTTCGACCGTTAAGTGTGGTTAATCTACACTCGTTGACAAACAATTACAGCCCCTCAGGAGGAACCCGGTGTCAGCGGACGAGTACGCGGACCTCGTGGCGGTCGGCGGCAACGTGCTCACCTTCGACGCCCGCGACGGGCGGGCGAGCGCCCTGGCGGTGCGCGCCGGACGCCTGGTGGCGGTCGGGACGGACGAGGAGGCCCTGGCGCACGCCGGGCCGGGCACGCGGGTGCTCTCCCTGGCCGGACGCACGGTCCTGCCGGGCATCAACGACTCGCACCTGCACGCCGCCTGGCTGGGCGCGGTCTGGCCGGACACCCTGATCAGCGAGCACGGCCTGTCCGCCCACCAGGGCCTGCTGCTGGCCGACGAGGAGTCCAGGCGGGCGGCCATCCTGCGCGCCGGACGGATCTGCGCCTCGCTCGGCATCACCAGCTACACCGAGCCCGGCCTCGGCCCCGGCGAGGACGACGGCGAGACCGGCTGCTTCTCCCAGGCCGTCCTGGACACCTACGCGAGGCTGGCCGAGGAGGGCGAGCTGCGGGCGCGGGTGACCGCGTTGCGGCTGTTCGGCGCCCTCGACGGCCCCAGCACCCTGGAGGACGTGGCCGCCGGCCTGGACGCGCCGCTCCCCCGGTCCGACCCCGCCTGGCTGAACGTGGCCGGGCTCAAGATCTTCGCCGACGGCATCCCGCCCATGGGGTCGGCCTGGACCTGCCACCCCTACACCGCGGGCGGCCACGGATCGCTGCTGGTGGCGGGGGCCGACGACGCCGGGCGCGAGCACAACCTCCGCACGATGATCCGGCTGGCGCACCGGGCGGGCCTCCAGGTGGGCGTGCACGCCACGGGCGACCGGTCCATCGACGCGTTCGTGGACACGGTGGCCGAGCTGGAACAGGGGGCCGCGGGACGGCACTACGTCATCCACGGCGACCTGGTGAACCCCGCTCAGATCGCCCGCATGGGCCTGCTCGGCATGGGCCTGACCACGCAGCCCGTGATCGCGGTCGCCACGGCGGACTGGGTGGCGGGCGCGCTCGGCCCTGAGGTCGCGGGCGCGGCCTGGCCGCTGCAGGAGCTGCTGGCGAGCGGGGTGACGTTCACCCTGAGCAGCGACGGGCCGGTGACCACGCCCGACTGGCGGGCGCAGGTGGCGGCGGCGTGCGCGCTGCTGGGCGAACGGGCCCCCCGTCCCCGGCTGATGGCCCGCCTGCTGCACTGCTACACCACCGCGCCCGCCGTGCAGGACGGCGCGGAGGCGTGGAAGGGGTCGCTGGAGGCGGGCAAGGTCGCCGACTTCTGCGTCCTGGAACGCGACCCGCTGGAGGTCGCCCCGGCGGACCTGCCCGCGGTCGCGGTCGACGCCACCGTCACCGGAGGCCGGATCGTCCACCTCCGCGAGGGGGTGGCCCTGGACTGACCGCCGGGGCCAGGTGGCGGCCCGGCCCCGGCGGTGGCGGGTCAGGCCAGGAGTTGGCCGCCGTCCACCTGGAGGCTGACGCCCGTGATGTGGCGGGCGCCGTCGGAGGCCAGGAAGAGCACGGCCGGCACGATGTCGGCCACCTGGGCGATCGAGCCCAGCGGGATCCGGGCCTCCCACGCCTTCCTGGCCGCGTCGTCCGTGGCGAACATGGCCGTCATCGGGGTGAGCACCGGCCCGGGGGCGACGCCGTTCACGCGGATGCCGTGCGGGGCCAGCTCGATGCCGGCCGAGCGGGTCAGGGCGTCGATGGCGGCCTTGGTGGCCTCGTAGTGGCCGAGGCCGGGCGTGGGCTGGCGGGCGCCGATGGAGGAGATGTTGACCATGCAGCCGCGTACGCCGCGCTCCACCATGTGCGCGCCGACGGCTCTGGTCATCAGGAACGTGCCGCGGAAGTTCACCCGGGCGCAGGCGTCGAAGACGTCCACGTCGAGCCCGATGAGGAGGCCGCCGCCCGCGGTGTGCCCGGCGTTGTTCACCAGCACGTCGATGGAGCCGTGCTCGGCGACGACGGCCGCGACGGCGGACTCGACGGAGGCGGCGTCCCCGACGTCCACCTGGACGTGGTGGGCGCCGATCTCCTCGGCGACGGCCCGCGCCCGCGCCTCGTCGAGGTCGGCGACGAGGACCCGATCGCCCGCCGCGGCGAAGGCCTCGGCGACGCCGCGGCCGATGCCGCTCGCGCCGCCGGTGACGAGGACGGTCCTGGGAACGACAGGTTCGCTCATGTGGGGGTTCCTGTTCGGTGAGTGCCCTTCACAGACGGGGCTGCGGGGGCGTCCGGGGTTTATTATTATACAAGCGTAGACAAAAAAGACCTCGTCCGGCAGGGAGTGGATCGACGTGAGCGACACAGAGCGGGTTCCGGTACGACGCCTCGGACCGGACGGCCCCACGACGTCCCTGTTCGGGCTGGGATCCTGGAACACCTGGGACCGCATGGAGTTCGGCGACGCGGTGGCCCTGATCAGGGCGGCGCTCGACGCCGGCGTGACCCTCTTCGACGTCGCCCACTACAACATGGGCCCGCACGCCGAGCAGGCCCGTACGGACCTCATCTTCGGCCGGGCGGTGCGCGAGGCGGGCGCGAAGCGGGACGACTGGCAGCTCTGCGGCAAGCTGTGGCTGTGGGAGTACCCGCGCACGGGCTTCCGCGAGCAGCTCGACGTCAGCTTCGAGCGCGTCGGCGTCGAGAGCGCCGAGACCGTCGTGGTCGGCGACTACATGCAGCGGCCCGACATCCGGCAGATCGTGACGGACGTCGCCGAGCAGATCGCGGCCGGCCGGTTCACGAGCTGGGGCGTCAACAACTGGATCGCCGAGGACGTCGACCTCGCGCTGCGCTTCGCCGCCGAGGAGGGCCTGACACCGCCGAGCTTCGCCCAGCTCAAGTACAGCATCGCGCGGCGTTCGATGGCCGAGGGCGACTTCTACGGCCGGCACTTCACGTCCGGGGCGCTGGCGTTGCAGGCCAGCGACGTCTTCGAGGGCGGCATCCTGGTCGGCAGGAAGTTCCCCGAGCGGAAGATCGGCGCGGACCCGGGCGGCATCCGGGAGGCGATCAGAGAGGCCGCGGACGTGGTGGCGCGGGTGGCGGACGAGTTCGGCGCGACGTCCGGCCAGGTCGCGATCGTGTTCTGCCTGGAGCATCCGGCGGTGGCCAACGTGCTGTTCGGGGTGAGCAGGCCGGCCCAGCTGGAGGACAACCTGGGCGCGCTGCGACTCTGGCGCGAGCACGGGCCGCAGGTCCGCGCGGCCCTGGCCGACCTGTGGCTGGACCGCGAGGTCAGCCCGGACGGCGTCTGGACCCCCTGACACGGACGCGGGGGCGCCCGGCGGTGATCGCCGGGCGTCCCCGCGCGCGCCCGCCGTCACCGTGCCGGACGGCGGGTGCGCAGCTTCTGCAGCTCGCTCATCGACCGGGCGCGCGCGTCCACGACGTTGCGCATGCTCGACCCGATGAGGTTCAGCAGCAGCACGCAGAACATGATCGCCGCACCCGGCAGCACGATCAGCCACGGTGCCTGCGTCAGGTACGACCGCCCCTCGGCGATCATGTTGCCCCATGTCGGCGTCGGCGGCGCGATGCCCAGCCCGAGGAAGCTCATCGCCCCGTCGACCAGCATCGCCGAGGCCGACAGGATCACGACCTGCACCAGCGCCAGCGGCAGCACGTTGGGCAGCACGTGCACGAACAGGATCTTCGCCGGTCGCATGCCCGACACCCGCGCCGCCCCGATGTACTGCCGCGCCGCCACGCCGAGCACCCGGCTGCGGATCACCCGGGCCGTGAACGGCGTGAAGATGACCGTCAGCGCGATCAGCTCGGTCCAGATGCTGGCGCCGAGCCCGATGGCCAGCGCCATGGCCAGGATGATCGCGGGGAACGACATCCAGGCGTCCATGATCCGCATGACGATCGCGTCCACGGTCCGGTAGAAGCCGCTGACCAGGCCGATCACCATGCCGGTGAACGCCGCGCAGAGCGTGATCAGCGCCGACAGGCCGAGCGAGGCCCGGCCGCCGGAGACCAGGCGGCTCAGCACGTCCCGGCCGTAGGAGTCGGTGCCGAGCAGGTGGTCGGCCGAGGGCGGCAGCAGCCGGTGCACCGGGTCGGTCGCGTTCGCGTCCGGCAGGAACACCGGCAGCAGGACGACGGCCAGCACGACCAGGACGAGCAGCGCGGTGGCGGTGATCAGCACCCGGTTGCGGCGCCAGGCACGGGAGGCGGCGGAGGGCCGCCCGGCCGTCCCGACGCGCCCCGCGACGGCCTCGGTAGTCACGAAACACGCACCTTGGGGTCGAGGAGGGCATAGGACAGGTCGACGATCAGGTTGACGACCACGAACATCAGCGCGACGAACAACGTCACGCCCTGGACGAGCGGGAAGTCCCGGGTCGAGACCGCGCCCATGAGCAGCGACCCCAGCCCGGGGATGACGAAGATCGACTCGATGATCACGATGCCGCCGACCATCATCGCGAAGTTGCTGCCGAGCTGGGTGATCAGCGGCATGAGCGCGTTCGGCAGCACATGCCTGAGCATGACCTGCCGCTCCGACAGGCCCTTGACCCGCGCGGTGCGCAGGTACGTGTGCGGCAGCTCGCCGAGCACGCTCTCCCGCAGCGTCAACGTGAACAGCGCCGACTGCCCGATCACCAGGCACACCACCGGGAGCACCAGCATCGGCACCCCGGCGACCGGATCAGTGAAGAGGTCGGCGTACCCGCTGGAGGGGAACCAGCGCAGCGACACGGCGAACACCAGCACCAGGATCAGCGCGATCCAGAAGTCGGGGATCGCCATGCCGAGCGAGGACAGCAGGTTGAGCGCGCGGGCCACGGGGTTGCGCGGCGAGACCGCGTTCCACGAGGTGACCAGCACCGCGACGAAGAAGCTGACGACGGTGCTGATCACCGCCAGGGTCAGCGTCGGGACGAAGTGCTCGGCCACGACCCCCACCACCGGCGCGTGGTAGGTGATCGACGAGCCGAAGTCGCCGCCCGCCACGTTGCCGAGCCAGCTCAGGTACTGCTCCCACAGCGAGCCGGACAGGCCCATGCTCTGCCTGAGCGCCTCGACGTCCTCGGGTCTGGCCGTCGGGCCGAGGATCGCGATGGCCGGGTCGCCCGGGATCAGGCGGATGACGAAGAACATCATCGTGCCCACGATCAGCAGGATGACGACCAGGTCACGCAGTCGCCGGAGCAGCAGTCCCGCCATGTTCCCCCCTCACTTCTGGAGCCAGGAGTTCCAGAACACGCGGTAGAACGTGTCGTACCCCTTGAGCTTGGGCGAGTAGGCGGCGTACAGCTTCGACTGGCTGATCGTGATGACCGGGAACTGCTGCCACACGAACGCCTGGAGCTGGTCCATCAGCGTCCTGGCCGTCTCGGGGGAGGTCGCGGCGTTGTAGTCCTCGATGAGCTTGGCCAGCTCGGGCGAGCCCGAGCCGTTGAACGCCCCGAGGGTCAGCGCGGGCATCTGCGAGGGCGAGGTGAGCGCGGCGTTGAAGAACAGGGTGGTGATGTCCCAGCCGCCGGGGTCCTTGGTGATCGTGCCGAGCATCGTCGGGAAGTCGTAGGTGTCGATCTTCGTCTTGATGCCGATCTTGGAGAGCTGGTCCTGCAGCAGCACCGCCCACTGGCTGAACTGCGGGTAGCTGCTGGAGGTCAGGATGCGCACGGTGTCACCGGCGTTGACGCCGGCCTGCGCGAACAGCTCCTTGGCCTTGTTCGGGTCGTGCTGCCTGTAGACGTCGTCGCCGGCGGTGGAGTACAGGCCCTTGTTGTCCTGCGAGACCAGCGCGCCCACCTCGGCGGTGAGGTCGGGGCCGCCGCCGGTGGCGGCGTTCAGCGCGGGCTTGTCCATCAGCAGGTTGAGCGCCTGCCGGGCCCGTACGTCGGAGAACTTGGAGCCCTGGTTGAAGTTGGGGATCAGCACGTTCTGGTTGGCCCCGGCCAGGTTCGACACGACCACGGCGGGATTGTTCTTGAGCGGGGTGTACTGGTCGTCGCCCGGCATGGCGTGCGCCCACTGGCCGGTCTGGAGGCCGTTGACCACGGCGTCCTGGTCGGCGACGACCTTGTAGGTGACCGTGTCGAGGTAGGCGTGCTTGGCGCCGGCCTGGCCGCCCCAGTCCTCCTCGGTGCGCGACTTGTAGCCGTCGTAGCGCTCCAGCACGACCTGCTGCCCGATGTCCCAGCTCTTCAGCTTGTACGGCCCGGTGCCGACCGCGCCCTCCTTGGCGAAGCCGGTGGCCGGCACGCCCTTGAGGTTCTTCGCCTCGTAGACCTCCGCGCCGGGGCTGGCCAGCTCGTCGATCAGCGGGTACCGCGGCTTCTTCAGCTCCAGCGTGACCGTGGTGTCGTCGGTGGCCTTGAGGCTCTTGACGTCGGCGGCGACCTGCTGGCCGGTGACGTGGCTCTTCAGCCAGCGCTCCAGGCTGGCCACCACGTCGGCGGCGGTCAACGGGTTGCCGTCTTGGAACGTGACACCGGCGCGCAGCCTGAAGGTGTAGGTGAGCCGGTCGTCGCTCTGCTTGTAGGTGTCGACCAGCATCGGCCTGGCCGTGAAGGTCTTGTCGACCTCGAAGAGCTTCTCGTACAACATGTTGCCGATGTGCGCGGTGACCTGGCCCGGGTTGGCGACCATGTCCAGCGACTGCGGGTCGGTCGGCACCGCGACGACCAGGCCGCCGCCCCGTACGGGGGTGCCTGCGTCGGCGGAGGAGGACGGGGAGGACGACGTCGCGCCGCCCGCGCAGCCGGAGAGCAGCAGGGCGCTCGCCGCGGCGACGGAGACGAGCCCGGCCCTCAGGCTCTTGAGCACGTTCATGGGGGTTCTCGCTCTTGCTCTAAAAGGGGGGACAGAAGAGAAGGTCGGCCCGGGGCTATCCCACGTATGCCGACAAGTCGGGGTTCGCGGCGAGGAGCCGTCGCGTGTACTCGTGGGTGGAGGAGGAGGCGATGGTTTCCGGGGCGCCGACCTCGATGAGATCGCCCTTGTACATCACGCCGACACGGTCGGCCACCGACAGCACCAGGCTGAGGTTGTGCGTGATGAACAGGAAGCTGATGCCGTGCGAGCGGCGCAGTTGCAGGAGGAGATTCATGACCTGGCCCTGGACGGAGACGTCGAGGGCGGAGGTGGGCTCGTCGGCGACGATGAGCTTCGGCTCGGCGGCGACCGCGCGCGCGATGGACACGCGCTGGCGCATGCCGCCGGACAGTTGCGAGGGCAGCTTGCCGGCGCAGTCGGCGGGCAGGCCGACCTCGTCGATCAGCTCGGCCACCCGCCGGTCGAGGTCCGCGCCGCGCAGCGGGGTCAGCTCGCGCAGCGGCTCGGCGATGATGCGGGCCACGGTGTGCCGGGGGTCGAGCGAGCTCTGCGGGTCCTGGAAGATCAGTTGGGTGACCCGGCGGAAGGCGCGCTCGTCGCCGCGCAGCCCCGACTCGGTGATGCGGTGCTCGCCGAAGGCGATGCTGCCCGAGGTGGGCCGTTCCAGTGCGCTGACCATGCGGCCGAGCGTCGTCTTGCCGGAGCCGGACTCGCCGACCAGGCCGAAGAACTCGCCGGGCGCGATCTCCAGCGAGACGTCGTCGACCGCGCGCACGCTCGCCCGGCGGCCGGTCCGGTAGACCTTGGTGACGTTCTCGACGACCAGGGGCGGGGTGCCGGTCACCGGCGCCGGCTCGTCGCCGAGCGCCGGCGTCTCGGTCACGGTCCCGCCGGAGCCTTCCGTGGCGGCCCGCAGCTTGGCCTCCGAGATCGTCGGGAATCCCGTACGGCGGCTGACGCCGAGCCGCGGCACGCATTCCAGCAGCGCCTTGGTGTACGGATGCGTAGGCTTAAGAAGGATGTCCATCTTGTCGCCGATCTCCACCAGCCTGCCCCGGTACATGACGGCGATCCGGTCGGCGATCTCGGCGGCGACGCCCATGTCATGGGTGATGAACACGCAGGCGGTCCGATGCTCACGCTGCACGCGGCGGAACAGCGCCAGGATCTCGGCCTGCGTCGTCACGTCGAGCGCGGTGGTGGGCTCGTCGGCGATGAGGATGTCGGGGTCGGACATCAGCGCCATGGCGATCATCACGCGCTGCTGCATGCCGCCGGACATCTGGTGCGGATAGAGCGCCATGATCCGGTCGGTGTCGTCCAGCCCGACCTCGGTGAGCAGGCTCCTGGCCTTGGCCTCGGCCTCGCGGCGCAACCGGCTCCCCCGGCGCAGCGCCTGCCGGGGCAGCGCGCCCTCGGGCCGGTAGCCCTCGATGAGCTGCACGCCGACGCGCTGGGCGGGGTTGAGCGAGTCCAGGGCCTCCTGGAAGATCATGCCGATCCGGGCGCCCCGGTAGGCGCGCATCTGCTCGGCGCTCAGCCGCGTGACGTCCACGCCGCCGATCTCGATCGTCCCCTCGGTGTAGGCCGGCGCCACGAACTCCAGCAGGCGGATGATCGACAACGCCGTCACGGTCTTGCCGCTGCCCGACTCCCCCACCACGCAGAGCGTCTGCCCGGAGGCGACGTCGAGGGTGAGCCGATGGACGAGTTCCTGGGGCTCGGCGTCCTCCCGGGTGACGCCGATGGTGAGGTCCGTCAGGTTGAGCAGCGACATGCGCGAGAGCTCCATTCCAGGCACCGGTCCCGTGCTCGAAGTGGGGTACGCAAACCCACACTGAGCTGCCGAAAAGCCATGTTCGAGCCAGATAGTTCTACAAAGGTTGACAGAGGGTCCCCCTACTGTCAACGGTTATTCCACGTTCGTAGACAGAGGGTCTATGGTGAACGTCTACATTCGTAGACAATACAGAAAGGGCAGGGCCTTGACCATGTCCACGCCTTCCCCCACGCCGGATCCGATCGTCGCCATCGCCACCGGTTACATGGGCGCCAAGCAGCTCTTCGCGGCCAGCCGCATCGGGCTCTTCGCGGCGCTCGCGGACGGCGAGCGCAGCGCCGGGGAGATCGCGGCGGCCACCGGCGTCACCCCCCGCATGGCCCGCATCCTGGCCGACAGCATGGCCGGGCTCGGCCTCCTGACCAGGACCGACGGCCGGTACGCCCTCGGCGCCGACGCGGCCGGCTACCTGGCCGGGCAGAAGTCGTCCGAGCTCGACCTCGGCCCGTTCCTGACCTTCCTCAACGAGGTCAGCTACGGGCACTGGCTGCAGTTCGACAAGACCGTGGACACCACCGAGCCGGGCGTCCTGGACACCTCGGGCGAGCGGTGGGGCACGTTCATGGCCGGGGTGATGACCTACAACAGCCTGCACGCCAGGATGCTGGGCGGCGCGTTCGACTTCTCCGGCTTCCGCAGCCTGCTGGACCTGGGCGGCCTGTCCAGCGCCTTCGCCTTCGAGGCCCTGCGCGCCAACCCGGGGCTGCGGGCGTCCTTCGTGTACGACCCGACCTTCTCCGACTCGATCGCCGAGCAGGTGGCGCAGGCCGGGTTCGCCGACCGGGCCGAGGTGACCGGCGTCCCGACCGACACGGCCACGCCGTCCGGCCCGTACGACCTGGTCATGGTCAACCACGTCATCCACCGGTTCGGCGTCGAGCAGAACCGGGCCATCCTGCGCAACGCCCGCGCGGCGGCGGCGCCCGGGGCGCGGCTGCTGCTGCTCGACTTCTTCCTCGACGACGACGCCGAGCAGCGCGCCATCGACGCGCTGCACGCCGGGGAGTACCTGGTGATCGACGGGACCGTCGTCTACGAGGAGTCGGAGGTGCGCGGCTGGCTCGACGAGGCGGCCTGGAAGCCGGTGGACAAGCTGGCCCTGCCGGGCAGCCCGCGGGTCATCGTGGCCGAAGCGGTCTGAGCACGCGCCGGCCCGCGCCGCGGACGCGCGACGCGGGCCGGAACGGGCGGGATCAGGGCCGGGTCAGGGCCGGGTCAGGGCCGGGAGATGCGGTCGAAGAACGACTCCAGGTGCCGCTTCTGCAGCTCGACCGTGGAGAACTGCGGGCCGACCAGGCTCATCACGTTGGCCCCCGCGTTGAGCAGCACGAGCTCGTCCACGAGTTGCTCGTCGGGGATCGAGGTGCGGATGTCGCCGTCGGCGCGGCCCTCCCCGATGAGCCGGTGGAGCATCCCGCGCCAGGCGCGCAGGTGCTCCAGGTACTTGTCGTACATCTTGGGGTTGGTCAGCGAGGTCTGCCAGAAGATCAGCAGCACCCGGCCGGCCGTGATGCGCTCCTCGTCGATCGGCATCGCCGCCTCGCACATCTCCCGCAGCGCGCCCAGCCCGCGACGGCCGTCGAGCTTGACGTAGCTGGTCACGATGGCCAGGGCGCGCTCGTACGTCGCCTCGATGATGTCTTCCTTGCCGGGGAAGTAGTGCTTGAGCGCGCCGTTGGCGAAGCCGGCCGCGTTCGCGATCTCGCGCATGGTGGCCGCCTCGATGCCCCCTTTCGTGATCAGCTCCCACGTGACGTCGATGATGTCGCTACGACGCTGGTCGTGGTCAATGATCTTGGGCATGCGGCACCCCTCCGTACGGCGTTTCGTCTACCAGTGTAGGACAAACTGCCAGGAGGGTATGACCCGATCGTTAGCCGCGGGTGACCCGGACGTCATAGAGGGCGCCGGCGGTGTTCGTCTTGTGCGCGCAGGCGAGCCGTTCGATCTCCGCGGGGTCGGCTCCCCCGGCGATGAGGTCGAGCAGGTGCTCGTGCTCCTCGACCGAACGGCGGGCCCGGCCCGGCAGGTAGCCGAACACCGAGCGCCGCATGTGGTCCAGCCTGGTCCATTCGGCCTCCAGCAGGAAGTTCAGGTGCTCGTCGTCGCAGTGCTCGTAGACCGAGAAGTGGAAGGCGCGGTTGAGCGCGGTGAACGCGGCGGGGTCGAAGGAGTCGAGCGCCTGGAACAGCCGGGCGTTGATGTCGCGGGAGCGGGCCACGTCCGCCGGGCCCATGCGCGGGGCGGCGACGGCGGTCGCGTACCCCTCCAGGCGGGCCAGCACCTCCAGCGTGTGCCGCACCTGCGCCGCGTCGAAGACCGCGACGCGGGCGCCGACGTTGCGCACGACCTCCACCAGCCCGTCGGACTGCAGGCGGCGCAGCGCCTCGCGCAGGGGGATCGTGCTCACGCCGATCTCCCGCGCGAGGCGGTCCATGACGAGCTGGTAGCCGGGGCCGTACGTGCCGTCCAGGATGCGCGAACGCAGGATCTCGTAGCTGAGCTCCGCCTTCGACGCGACTCCGTCGGTGCTGGTCACGTGCCGAGCACCGTATCGGACGCCGTACTGAGCGCTGCGGCGATCGCGGCGCGGAACTCGGGGCCGGCCAGCGCGGCTCGGTGGTCGCCGGGGACGGTGACCAGCCGGGCGCCGGGGACCAGCGCGACGACGTTCTCGATGCCCGAGGTCATCATGTCCTGCGAGCCCGCCACGAACACCGGCGGCGTGCGCCCGGCCCAGCCCTTGGGCTCGAACGGCGTACCGCGCAGCCCCTCGACCAGCCGTACCAACCCGGCGGCGCGCTCGGGGTCGCCGCCCGAGGCGCCCGCGATCATCGACGCGATCATGCCGGTCATCGGGTCGCCCGGCTCGCCGCCCGCGACGGCCGAGCGCAGCGCCGCCACGTCGAGCGCGGCGAACGGCTCGAACGGGCTGAGCCCGCCCAGCACGACCGCGCGCACCCGGTCGGGGGCCAGCTCCGGCAGCTCCCAGGCGAGCCGGGCGCCGAGGGAGTAGCCCACCACGTCGAGCGGCCCGTCGCCGGTCAGGGCGAGCAGCGCCGCCGCGACCTCGGACGCGCCCACCGGCCCGGCCGGAACCGGGCTCTCGCCGTGACCGGGCAGGTCGGGCACGACGACCACGCGCCCGGCCGCGGCCAGTTCCGCCGCGATCCCGGTCTCCACCCAGTCCTGCCGCCCGCTGGAGGCGAACCCGTGCAGCAGCAGCACGGGCGGCGCCCCGCCGGGCCTGTCGGGCGTGAACGTCTGTACGGCCGTCATCTGCGCTGATTCCTTCATGTCGTGTGGTGGGCGGGCACGGGGAAGTCGACGACCACCTGGCCGGTGCCGCTGCTGCCGAAGTACGGGCAGAGCTGCTCGCCCCGTCCGGTGTACTCGCGCCAGCCCAGCAGCCCGAACAGCATGGCGGTGTCGGCCATGGCCCCTTCGCCGGTGCAACGCTCGTTGTAGTCGGGCAGCATGTCGAGGAACTCCGGGATGCGCCCTTCGCCCCACATCTCCAGCACCGCGTGGTCGACGTTGCGGTTCAGCTCGCTGCTCACGTCGTCGAGCAGCGACTCGGCGATCTCGTTGGGCGGGAAGGCGTGCGAGAGCGACCCGCTGGCCAGGAAGGCGACCTTCCGGTCACCGCGCCGCACGGCGCGCAGCAGGGCCTCGCCGATCCGCCGGTTCTCCTCGACGGTCGAGTAGATGTTGCAGCCGATGGGCAGGACCCGGATGCCGGCGTCCTGGTTCATGAAGTACATCGGCACCAGCGTGGCGTACTCCAGGCCCAGGTCCTGGTAGGTGTGCACGCGGGCCTTCTGGCCGCCCGCGACGATCTCCTCGCGGATCAGCTCGGCCAGCTCCGGGTCGCCCGCGTAGTCGTAGGCGAGGTCGTGGATGAAGTGCGGCAACTCATGGCTGACGTACGTGGCCCGGTGGCGCGGCTTGCCGTTGAGGTGGAAGCCGATGCTGTTCATCCAGTGGGTGTCGGCGATCAGGAACGTGTCCGCGCCGCGCTCGCGTGCCCGCCTGCCGACCTCGGCGAGGGCGAGCTCGGCGGGCCTGCGGATGCCGAAGTGTTTGCCGGGCTGGATCGACAGCCAGATCGACGGCACGTGCGTGATCTTCGCGGCGAGCACGATCTCGCCCATCACGCCACCCGCCGGCCCGCTTGGGCGGTCTGAACCATCATCCGCACTCTCCTCTCCACTGATGACGTGATGAGCATCATGTAGGCATCTGAGGGGGTTTGTCGATATTGTTCCACATGTCATAACATAAACGATGTCGTATATGATTTGGAAGGAGACGAGGTGGGACACCCTCTTGGCCTGTCACCGGGGAAGATCATCGCGGTCCATCTGAACTACCGCGGCCGGGCCGCCGAGCGCGGTCGCGTCCCTGCCGTCCCCTCCTACTTCCTCAAGCCGCCGACGTCCCTGTCCTGGTCCGGCCGGCCCGTGGTGCGTCCGGACGGATGCGAGCTGCTGGCGTTCGAGGGCGAGATCGGCGTGCTGATCGGCAGCCGCGCCCACCGCGTATCCCCCGAGCGCGCGCTGGAGCACGTGGCCGGGTACGTGGCGGCGAACGACTTCGGCGTCTACGACTTCAAGCACGCCGACCTCGGTTCCAACCTGCGGGCCAAGGGCCAGGACGGGTTCACCCCGGTCGGCTCGGAACTGCTCACCGGCGCCGACCCGGGGCGGTTGTGGCTGCGCACGTACGTCAACGGCGAGCCGGCCCAGGAGGCGTGCACCGACGAGCTGCTGTTCGGCTTCGACCTGCTGATCGCCGACCTGTCCCGGTACATGACGCTGGAACCCGGCGACCTGATCCTGGCCGGCACCCCGGCGGGCTCGACCGTCGTGCAGCCCGGGGACGTGGTGGAGGTCGAGCTGGAGGGCACGGCCCGGCTGCGCAACGAGGTCGTCGCGGGCCAGGGACCACCGGCGGCGTACGGCGTCCAGCCCAAGGTCACCGACGCGACCCGGGCCGCCGCGTACGGCGCCGCGCACCCCGCGCCCGGCCCCCTGACCCCGGAGATCGTCGCCGCGCTGCGGTCGGTCTCGACCGCGACGCTCTCCTCCCAGCTCCGTTCGCGCGGCATCGACCACCACTTCATCGAGGGCGTCCGCCCCGCCCGCCCCGACCTGCGCATGGTCGGCGTCGCACGCACCCTGCGCTACCTGCCGCTGCGCGAGGACGTCTTCGCCGAGCGCGGCGGCGGCATGAACGCCCAGAAGCGCACCGTCGAGGAGCTCCAGCCCGGCGAGGTGCTGGTGATCTCCGCCCGGGGCGAGCACGGCGCCGGCACGCTGGGCGACATCCTGGCCATGCGCGCCCTGCGCCGGGGCGCCGCCGGCGTCGTCACCGACGGCGGGCTGCGCGACAGCCCCTCCTTCGCCTCCCTCGACCTGCCCTCCTACTACGGCGCCGCGCACGCCGCCGTGCTCGGCCGCCGCCACGTCCCGATGGACTCCCAGGTGCCGGTGGACTGCGGCGGCGTGCTGGTGTGCCCCGGCGACGTGCTGGTGGGCGACGCCGAAGGCGTCGTCGTCATCCCGCCCGCGCTGGTCGCCGAGGTCGCCGGGGACGCCGCCCGGCAGGAGGACGAGGAGCGCTTCATCCTCGATCGCGTCTCCGAGGGAGCCTCGATCGACGGCCTCTACCCGCTGAAGGGCGCCTGGCGCGAGGCGTACGAGCAGCAGCGCTGACCCCCCGAGAAGGAGAACCCCATGAAGTTCCGCTCCGATCCGTCGACCGTCCGCGGATCCATCGCCCCCGTGGTGACGCCGTTCGCCGCCGACGGGTCGCTGGATCTCGGCTCGCTGCGCTCGCTGGTGCGCTGGCAGCTCGACCAGGGCTCGCACGGCATCTCGACCGGCGGGTCCACCGGCGAGCCCGGCGCCCAGTCCGTCGAGGAGCGCGTCGCGGCGATGGCCGTGGTGGCCGAGGAGACCGCCGACCGGGTGCCGTTCCTGCCCGGCACCGGGTCGGCCAAGCTCGACGAGACCCTGCGGCTGACCGCCGAGGCCGAGCGCCTGGGCGCCGACGCCGCCCTGGTCATCACGCCCTACTACGCCCGTCCCACCCAGGAAGCCCTCTACCGCTGGTACGCCACGGTCGCCGCCGAGTTCCCCGCGCTGCCGATCGTCATCTACAACGTGCCCTCCCGCACCGCCGTCGACATCGCCCCCGCCACCGTGGCCAGGCTGCGCCGCGACCACGACAACATCGTCGGCATCAAGGAGACCACCAAGGACTTCGAGCACTTCTCGCACGTGCTCAACCTGTGCGGGCGCGACTTCCTCATGTGGTCCGGCATCGAGCTGCTCTGCCTGCCGCTGCTGGCCATCGGCGGCGTCGGCTTCGTCAGCGCGGCGGCCAACCTCGCGCCGAAGACCGTGGCCCGCATGTACGAGGCGTACACGTCCGGCGACCACGCGACCGCGCTGGACCTGCACTACTCGCTGCACCCGCTGGTCGAGCTGCTGTTCGTGGAGACGAACCCGGCCCCCGCCAAGTGGGTGCTGGAGCAGCGCGGCCTGATCGCCTCCGGTCACGTACGGGCGCCCCTGATCACCCCCACCGAACCCGGCATCGCCCGGATCAACGAGCTACTGGCACAGAGCGAGGGAGTCGCCTGATGAAACTGGAGCACTACATCGGCGGCCGGCACGTCCCGAGCCAGTCCGGTGCGACCTTCACCGCGCTCGACCCGACCACGAACGAGCCGTACCTGGAGGTGTCCGCGGGCGGCGCGGCCGACGTGGACGCGGCCGTGGCCGCCGCCCAGAAGGCGTTCACCGACGGCCCGTGGAGCACGATGCCCGCCGAGCAGCGGGCCGGGACCCTGCGCGCGGTCGCGGCGGCCATCGAGTCCAGGGACGACGAGATCGCAGCCCTGGAGTGCCGGGACACCGGCCTGCCGATCACGCAGGCCCGCGGCCAGGCCCGGCGCGCCGCGCACAACTTCCGCTTCTTCGCCGACGTGATCACCACGATGGGCGAGGACGTCTACCGCGTCGGCTCCGCGCAGCTCAACTACGTCGTGCGCAAGCCGGTCGGCGTGGCGGGGCTGATCACGCCGTGGAACACGCCGTTCATGCTGGAGACCTGGAAGCTGGCCCCCGCGCTGGCCGCCGGATGCCCGGTCGTGCTCAAACCCGCCGAATGGTCCCCGGCGTCGGCGAGCCTGCTGCCGCAGATCATGGAGGAGGCCGGGCTGCCCGAGGGCGTGTTCAACCTGGTCCACGGCATCGGCGAGGACGCCGGCGCGGCGCTGGTCGCCCACCCCGACGTCCCGGTGATCTCCTTCACCGGCGAGAGCGGCACCGGGCAGACCATCATGCGCAACGCCGCGTCGTCGCTGAAGACGTTGTCGATGGAGCTGGGCGGCAAGTCGCCGCTGCTCGTCTTCGAGGACGCCGACCTGGAGCGGGCGCTCGACGCGGCCGTTTTCGGCGTGTTCTCGCTGAACGGCGAGCGTTGCACGGCCAGCTCGCGGGTGCTCGTCCAGGACACCGTCTACGAGGAGTTCGTGACGCGGCTGGCCGAGCGGGCCGCGCGGGTGCGCGTGGGCGCGCCCGACGACCCGGCCACCGAGCTGGGCGCGCTCATCCACCCCGAGCACTACGAGCGCGTCATGGAGTACGTCGCGATCGGCTCGGGCGAGGGCGCCCGCCTGGTGGCCGGCGGTTCCCGGCCCGAGCACCTGACGTCGGGCAACTTCCTGTCCGCGACGGTGTTCGCCGACGTGGCCCCGCACATGCGGATCTTCCAGGAGGAGATCTTCGGACCGGTCGTCTGCGTGACGCCCTTCTCCACCGAGACGGAGGCGGTGGAGCTGGCCAACGCGACCCGGTACGGCTTGGCGGCCTACCTGTGGACCAACGACCTGCGCCGGACGCACCGGCTGGCCCAGTCGATCGAGGCGGGCATGGTCTGGGTCAACTCCCAGAACGTGCGCGACCTGCGTACGCCGTTCGGCGGGGTGAAGGCCAGCGGCGTGGGCCGTGAGGGCGGCAGGCACAGCATCGACGTCTACACCGAGTCGCACATCGTGCACGTCGCCACCGAGGACCTGCCGATCCCCCGGTTCGGCGCCGCCTGATCCGGCACGTCCCACGCCGGGCCGATCCCGGCCCGGCGTGGGACGTGGACGCCGAGGAGTGCGCGGAGTTACGCTCCCGGTGGCCGATACGGCGGTGATGGCCATCTTTGGGGGGAACCCAATGAGCTACACACTTTTGCGCGGCAGCTTCGTGATTCGTTACCCGGACCTTCCCCGGCAGGGCCCCGAGCCCGACGGCGACACGATCAAGTTCAGGCCGGACACGCCCGCCCTGGTCGAAGGGCTGGCCCGGCCGTCCGGACGGCCGCCGGTGCTCAGCGCGCGCGGCATCTCCGTCCGTCTGGAGGCCATCGACGCGCTGGAGACCCACTTCCAGGACACCCACCAGGAGCTGACCGGTGCGAACGCCGCCCGCGACGAGCTGCTGCGCCTGCTCGGCTTCACGAACGTGCGCTTCTTCGACGACCTGCCCAACAAGGTCCGCTCCGCCGACCAGGACGAGCTGCGCGGGCACGTCCTCAGCAACGGCATCGACGCCAACGGGCGGTTGATCGGCTTCGCGTTCCCCGGCGAGCACCCCGGGCCCGACGGGCTGGCCGTGTTCCTCGACGAGGCGCTGGTGGACACGTCCGCGAACGCCAGGCTGCTGGCCACCGGGCTGACGTACCCGGCCTTCTACGCCACGCTGCCCGCGACGCTGCGCGCGCACCTGGCCGGGGTGTCGCGTGCGGCCAGGGCGCAGGCGTCGCCCACCGGCATCTGGCCGCGCTCGGCCGCCGACCCCGACGGGCCCGCCGAGGTCGGCTCCCTGGACGCGCTCACCGGGCTGGTCATGTGGCCCAAGCTGTTCCGCAGGCTGGTGCCCTACCTCGCGACCGGGGCGGCCGACCTCGACGGCTTCGACGCCTGGCTCCGGGCCGACCCCGTCAACCGGGACGACGCGGTCTTCCTGCTGGACCAGCTCGAACACGGCAACCTGCACGACGTGATCCGGGCCTCGGGCACCCAGATCCAGCTCACGGCCTGGCCGGAGGACTTCGTCATCAGCCCCGACCCGGCGCCGCCCGGCGCCACCGTCGAACCGCACCCGCCGTCCACCGGGGACGTGCTCATCGTGGCCGCGCTGCCCGACCCGCTGGGCGGCGACCGGGGGCACGAGACCGTCACCCTGCTCAACGTCACCAGCCGGGCCGTGGACCTGGCCGGATGGGCGCTGGCGGACTCGGGGGGCGGGCGCGAGGAGCTGACGGGGACGGTCGCGGGCGGGGGCGTGGTGCAGGTCGTGGTGGGCGGTCGCGGGCAGCTGCGGAACCAGGGCGACACGATCCTCCTGGTGGACCCGAAGGGCCTCACCATCGACCGGGCCACCTACAAACCCGACGCCGTCCACCCCGGCCGCACCATCCCCTTCAACCACTGATCCCGACCGAAGAACACCCACCCCGCCCTGAGCGTCCGCGGGCGCGGTTGCGCCCAGGGCGGTGGTGCCCCACCCAGAGCAGCGGCTCGGGGCAGGGTGGCTCGCTCACACCAGCAGTGCTGCCAGGGCGGTGGCCGTGGTGGGGTGGTCGGTGAGCAGGGTTTCCACCTCTCGGTGCTGGGAGCCGGTGGCGGGGGTGGCAGCCTGCCAGCCGCCCCCGCAGCCCAGCAGCCCGGCCACCGCGTCGCAGGCCACCGGGTGCCCCGCCAGCAGCTCCGCGACCGGCCCCGACGCGACCGCCGGGACCGCCTTCGGCGCGGGCGCCGCCGTACGGGCCCAGGGCGGCGTCCAGGCGTCCACCGCCGTCAGGCTGCCCGGGAACGTGCGCCCGGCCTCTCGGACGAGGACCGGCATCAGCTCCCCCGCCTGATCCCGCAGCGTCGTGATCAGCTTCGGCAGCCACGGCAGCAACACGTGGTCGGGCAGCCGTCCGAACGCCTTGGAGATCACCTCGACCACGAACCCGGACAGCGCCGGAGCCGGCTCCATCGCCTGGACGAACCCGGTGATGTACTGCGGGAACGACGGGATGACCAGCGGGTTGCCCAGCAGCTCGTCGCACCGCGACCGCAGCTCGGCCAGCGGCAGCAGCCCCAGCAGGTGCTGGGCGGCCCACAGCAGCGCCACCTTGGCCGGCGCCTCCGGATGCGACTGCCGCACCGCGATCTCCAGCTGCGCCCGGTCGCAGCCCAGCGCCAGCGCCAGCCCCTCCATCGTGAACAGGAACCCGAGCATCGCCGACACCTGCCGCACGCCGGTGTCGTCCTCGACGAACGCGGTCGGGAGCAGGGTGCAGTAGTGCGCGTACCCCTCGGTCACGAACGCCTCGCACCACGCCGGCAGCGTGGGCTCGGCGGTGCGGTAGTAGGCCAGCAGGCGGCGGATGCGGCGCAGCACGTCGGGCGCGTCGTCGACGCCGCGCTCGGCGGCGAGCAGCTCGACCGCCCGCGCGCCCAGCTCGTCGGCGATGCGCCCGCCGCCCAGGTAGAGGATGGCGTCCTCGACGGCGGCCAGCGCCACGGCGGCGGTGGCGTCCGGCTCCCAGACCATGCGCCGCAGCCGCTGTTCGACCACCTGCTCGATGGTGACGCCCTCGTAGCCGAGCTCGATGATGGCCCGCTGGTTGCGCCCGAGCGCGAGGTCCCAGCTCTCCTGGATCGACCGCTCGCCGAGCCGGCGCTCGCCCATGATCGGCCGCGCCGCGTCGCCGGGCAGCAGGAAGCGCAGCATCCACAGCAGGTCGGAGCAGGGCCGCAGCTCCGGATCGGAGTGCAGGTCGAGCAGCGCCCGCTGGATCGTGCGCTTGTCGAAGTCGACGCCGAGCGGCCGCAGCCGGTCGTAGACGTTCTGGGCCAGCGGTGGCAGCGCGTCATAGCCGACCGAGCCGATGCGGTCGCCGCCGAGCAGGATCTCGCACAGGCGCCGCACGTCGCGCCGGCCCGGCACGACGTCCTTCTCGATGCAGGTGACCGCCGCGTCCTGGAAGTCGTACGGCGTCGGCCTGGCCCGGTTGCGCATGCCGGCGAGCAGGATCGACGTCTCGAACACCGCGATGGCGTCGGCGGTGCTGGCGAGGTAGCCGTTGCGCCGGGCCAGCCGGACGATGTCCACGCTCCAGCCCAGCAGCTCGGCCTCGTCGAGCGCGTCGAGCGCGGGCGGCCTGGACAGGAACCCGGTCAGCCGGTCGGTGACCTGCGCCGGCGCGGTCGGCGCGGGCAGCTTGACCGGCCGTTTCCTGGCCCCCTTCTGCCCGCTGAGCTGGAACGGGGTCAGCTTGCTCCGCGTCACCGCCTTGGCCCAGGTCGCGGCGGCGATCGAGACCGACCCCGAGGCCAGCCCGAACTGCGCCTCGATGGCCGAGTGGCTGGAGGGGATCAGGCCGTACAGCCAGCGGGTCGCGGTACGCGGGCCGATCTCGTACGGGGCCGTGGCGGCCAGACCGAACTGCTCGACGCGGCTGGCGGCGTGGAAGGCTCCGCAGACGTACAGGCAGTCGGCCGGGTCGGCGCCCGAGGTGGACAGGTGCTCGCGCATCCTGGTCCACATGTAGCGCTCGCGCTCCTCGTCGCCGGCCAGCCGGTCGTCGTCGGGGCGCAACCGGCGGAACAGGCTGCCGATGAGGACCATGACCTGGCGGTAGGTGTCGTAGTCGGCGCCGGAGAGCGGCTGCTCGACGTACTGGTCCCACCATTCCGACCAGTGACGCACCTTGCCGTGGTGGAGCAGGTGCTCCTCCAGCTCGGCGAAGCGGGGGCGCAGGTCGCCGATCTCCACGCCGACGGCGTCGCCGTGCAGGCCGGCCTCCTCCCCCGGTTTCGCCGGCTCCTCCCGCTCCTGCGGCAGCCACTGGAAGACGTGGTCGGACGAGCGGTCGACCAGCACCAGCTCGACGCCCGGGGTCTCCAGCGCGTACGAGATGGCCTGGTACTCGGCCGACGCCTCGGTGATCGGGGCCACCACGCTCAGCGGCCCCGAACCCTTGGGGAAGCCGTCCAGCTCGGTCGCGAACGCCTGGAGCGCCACCGGCAGCCGGCAGTTGCGCAGCTCGGTCAGCAGCGGCGTCAGGTCTTCGCAGAGCTCCAGGTAGATGACCTTCGGCTGCTTCTCCCGCAGGCGGCGCACCATGGCCAGCGCCGAGGCCGGCGAATGGTGACAGACCGGGAAGATCTCCAGCTCCTCGCGCAGCGCCCGGTCGACGTCCTCCAGCATGCCGGTGAGGATGGACGACACCGCGCCGTCGCCCGCGAAGGCCGAGGCGGCCTCGCTGAGCTGCTCCTTCAGCGGTTGGAAGAGGCTCATGACAGGGTGGAGATGGCCTGGCGGCCGCCCTCGAGGAAGTCCTGCCACGGGCCGCCGTCCTTCTTGCTGCGCGGCTCGACGACACCGTGCCAGTACTTGTTGAGGATGGCCAGGTCTTCCGGGCTGCGCCGGGCCAGCGAGCCGACCAGCGAACCGGCGAGCGTGTCGGGGCGCAGCGTGCGGTCGCCGAAGAAGTGGCTGTGCAGGATCGCGTCCTCCAGCACGCCGATCTGCTCGGCCGTGGACAGCGCGGACTCCAGCTTCTCGTCGTCGCTGGTCGCCGAGGCGGCCGCGGCCCGCAGGTCGGCGAAGCTCTGCAGCAGGATGTCCAGCAGCGTGGGCGGCAGGTCCAGCTCGATCTGATGCCTGCGCAGCAGCTCCTCGGTACGGAAGCGGACGATCTCCGCCTCGCTCTTCTTGTTCGTCACCACCGGGATGCGGACGAAGTTGAAGCGGCGCTTGAGCGCGGAGGACAGGTCGTTGACGCCCCGGTCGCGGCTGTTGGCGGTGGCGATGATCGAGAAGCCGGGCTGGGCGAAGACGATGTTGTCGTCGTCGAGCTCGGGGATGGAGACGTACTTCTCCGACAGGATCGAGATCAGCGCGTCCTGGACGTCGCTGGTCGAACGGGTCAGCTCCTCGAAGCGGCCGATCACGCCCTGCTCCATGGCGTTCATGATCGGCGAGGGGATCATCGACTCGCGCGACTGGCCCTTGGCGATGACCATCGAGACGTTCCACGAGTACTTGATGTGGTCCTCGGTGGTGCCCGCGGTGCCCTGCACGACCAGCGTGGAGTTGCGGCTGATCGCCGCGGACAGCAGCTCGGCCAGCCAGCTCTTGCCCGTGCCCGGGTCGCCGATCAGCAGCAGGCCGCGGTCGGAGGCCAGCGTCACGATGCTGCGCTCGACGAAGCTGCGGTCACCGAACCACTTCTGCGGGATCTCGCGGTCGAGCCCGTCGGAGCGCTCGGAGCCGAGGATGAAGATGCGGATCATGCGCGGGCTGAGCCGCCACGAGAACGGCTTGGGGCCGTCGTCGACCGACTCCAGCCAGTCGAGCTCGTCGGCGTACTTCACCTCTGCGGGGGCGCGCAGCATGTCACTCATGGTCGGGGGTTCTCCTAGGTGAGGAAGTTCTTGAGCTCGAAGACGAGCTTGCGGACATGGCCGGAGAGCACGGGGGTGCCCAGGTCCTTGAGTTTCTGGCGGTACCACGGATCGACGCTCTGGTAGCCGGAGCTGTTGACCGAGCCGACGGGGATGAACTTGACCCCCGACCGGTGGATCGACCCGAAGTCGTTGATCAGCGAGCGGTTGTCGTAGAAGTCGGAGATCCACACCATCACCGTGTTGCGCGGATCGGCGATCTTCGGTCTGGCCAGGGCCATCGCGGCCGTGCCGTCGGTGCCGCCGCCGAGCGTCGTGCGCAGCAGCACCTCGAACGGGTCGTTCACCCACGGCGTCAGGTCGAGAGCGCGGGTGTCGTACGCGACGAGGTGCACGTCGACCTTGGGCAGGCCGGCGAAGATCGAGGCCAGGATGGTGCAGTTGACCATCGCGTCGACCATCGAGCCCGACTGGTCGACGACCACGATCAGCCGGGCCGGGGTGGTGCGGCGGGCCGTCTGCCGGTAGAAGAGCCGGTCGACGTAGAGCCGCTGGTCCTCGGGGCTCCAGTTGGTGAGGTTCTTCCAGATCGTGCGCTCGATGTCGAGGTTGCGGAAGACCCGCTTCGGCGGCACCGACCGGTCGATGACGCCCACGCTGGTCTTCTCCACCTGCGTGCGCAGCACCTCGGCGACCTCGTCCACGAACCTGCGGATGAGGGCCTTGGCGTTGGCCAGCGCGACGCCCGACAGGTTGGACTTGTCGCGCAGCAACTGCTCGATGAGCGACATGCTGGGTGTGAGCTGCCTGGCCAGGGCCGGGTCCGCCAGCACCTCGCGCAGGCGCATGCGCTTGACGAGGTCGCCCTCGATCATGGCGAGCACGGCGGCCAGCTCCTCGTTGCCCGGCCCGTTCCTGAGGCCGCCGGGCTCGCAGCCCATGCCCTTCTCGAACCAGCCGGCGTCCTGCTTCCAGCGGGCCAGCTGACCCGCCGAGACGTCGCCCGTGCCGGTGGAGAACACGTTGAGCAGCAGCTTGGAGACCAGCGCGGCGCGGCGCACCTCGCCGCCCTCCTCGTGCTCCTTGTCCGCCATCAGGTCCTGGAGCTCGTCGCCCAGCTCGGGAAAACGCTGGACGAGCGTGTCCACCGACACGCCGGGGTCGAGCAGCGCGGGCGGCAGCTCCAGGTCGCCGACGATGCCCATGCTGGCCGTCTCCAGCGCGGGCTGCTCGTCGGCCGAGAACAGCCGCGACATGAGCCGCCAGTACAGCACTTGACGCCTGGTCTCGTCGGCGCTCGTGGTGGGTTCGGTCATTTCCGCAGCAGCCGTCCTGCCCGTTCGCGCAGCACGGCGACCACGTCACCGGCCTTGGCCTCGGCCTTGACGACCTTGGGGTCGGTCGGGCCCGTCGCCCAGTCGCCGTTGTGCACGGTGACCGGCTTCTTCTTGACCGTGGCCTGGACGGCGAGCGGCTGCAGCAACCACCTGCCGCCGTCGCGGCGCACCAGCCCGATGCACGCCGAGGACGCGGCCACCAGCTCCGGCGTGAGCGGGCAGCTCGTCGGGAGCCGGTCGAGGTCGAGGGTGAGCTTGTTGCCGCCCAGGTCGAGGACGTGCCCGTCGACCGTGTACCCCTCGACCAGCACCGGCTCGGCGATGCGTACGGGATGGCGGTCGAGCGGCGGCGTGGCCGGGGCCGACGCGCCCGCGAGCTGAACCCGCGCGGTGGTGAACGGATCGGCCTCGGCCCCCGTACGGGCGCGGTCGTCGTGCCACAGCAGGTCGCCGCCGGGCAGCAGCGGCATGCCGTCGATCTCCACGGACCGGTGCTCGGCCAGCGCGCCCATGAGCACGGGCCGGCCGCCGAACAGCCGCCACACCGACGGCCCGACGATGGTGTCGACCTTGGCCGCCGCGACACTCGTCCGCACCAGCCTCGCCTGCCCCCCGGCCTCCTCCAGGACGCCGTGCACCTGCACGCGGACGACCGTGGCATGCTCGTGCACGTCGGCGCCGAGGATCAGCAGCCGCCCCGACACCGGCTCGGGCACGCCGTGCCACGGGCCGGACTGGGCGAGCAGCAGCCCGCGCGTCCACAGATCGGCCCACCGCCTGACCGGCACCCTGTCCATGGTCGCCACCGGGGACGACGCCCGCAGCTCGGCCGCCAGCCCGTCGAGCAGGACGGCGAGCCCGCGTGACCCGGGCACCGCGAGCAGCGCCTCGATCACCTGGTCACCGCCGGAGACGAGGTCGTCGTCGACGCCCCGCCAACCGGTGATCGCCAGCTCCCGCAACCACACCCGGCACCCGGCCAGCACGTTCTCCGGCACCCCACCACCGGACGCCGCCCCTGCATCGACCTCCGTCGCACCGCCGACAGACGCCGCCCCTGTGTTGGCGTCAGTAGTGGCGGCCGAAGGCCAGGAGGTGCGGCTGCGGCCCAGTGCCTGGTCGAGGCGGGCGAGCAGGGCGTCGTGCACCGCGCCGAACAGCGCGGCACGCCCCCCGGCCAGCGCCGCCAGATGCTCGTCGGCGACCGACCCCGCGGTCACCTTCTCCGCCGCCTCGGCCAGCCGGTCGCCGAGCGGGGAGCCCGCGAGCGCCCCCGCCAGCGCGGCCAGCGCCGCCGCGTCCTCCTCCGCGACCCGGGCGAACCCGTGCCCGAGCGCTCCGTCGAACCCCGCGACGAGCGCGAGCGCCTCCTCCACCCCGGCCGGCCCGTCGCCGACCAGCTCCCCAAGCTGTACGTCGAGCATCACCGCACCTCCCCCATCGCCGGGAACCAGTGCAGCTCGGCCAGCGGCTCGGTGCTGTCCGGCACCTCCAGGTAGGCCAGGTGGCGCAGGAACCGGCTGAACACCACGGCCGCCGGCGTCCGCTGCGGGGTCCCGTTCAGCGCGCTCATCAGGCCGGCGCCTTCGGGCACCTCGACACGCAGGTAGCGGGCCACCCGGTCGAGGCCGTACTGCAGCACGGCCTCGTCGGCCAGCATGCGGATGTGCTTGCACGCGTAGCCGTGCAGCGCGCCGCACGGGCGGTTGTTGTTGGTGCTGCAACTCAGGTCATGGGTGCCGGCGGCGATCGACGAGACGTAGACCCGCTCGATGTCGGACCCGCTCGACACGACCCCCTGCAACCTGCCGTCAGCCAGCTCGACGAAGGGCACCTTCGCCAGCTTGCGCGGCTGGACCGGCGGCACCACCCGCACGACGCTGCGCTGCTCCCACGCGGTTTCGTCCGCGTCCAAGATCTCGACCTCCAGTCCGACGGCATGCTCACGCCGACAGCCAACTTCGATGGGCTTGATCAACAGATCCGGAAATCTACCGGAGGCCACCGACATACCGGGGCCGAACGATCATCTGGCCAGTACGCCTCCCGCGGCGGCCGGCGGCGCGTTCGTCAGGGACACGCTCGGCGCCCGCGTCACCGAGCAGATCATGCCGGACAGCGGCCGGATCCCGGCCCAGTGGCGGCACTTCGCGAACAAGTCCTACGACCTCGTCTGCACCGACGACCGGTCCGGCTCCAGCGGCCGGCTGCACCACATCGCGTTCGCCACGAACAGCCGGGAGGACATCCTGCGGACCGCCGACCTGTGCCTCGACCGCGGCGGCTTCATCGCCGGAGCCGAGGTCAAGCAGCCCGGGCGCTCCGCACCCGGCCTACGCCGTTCACGGCGTGACGGCCGTCCAGGTCGGGTGGTCGCCGGGGGTGAGTTCCGTGAAGCCGGGGAGGTCGCGGAGTGCCGCTTCGGCTCCGCCCGGCGTGTACGTCGCGATGATCCGCAGCGGCCGCCACCCCGTGTTGAACGTGGAGTGCAGCGTGCCCTTCGGGATGTAGATCGCCTCACCGGCCCTGACCGGGAACTCCGGGTCGTCGCCGACGGTCTGCCGCCCCTCGCCCTCGATGACGTAGAGGACCTCGTCGGAGTCCGGGTGGAGGTGGCGTTCGTGCCCCTTGTTCGGGTTGATGATGACCTCGCCGAACGTGGAGGACGCGCCCGGCACGGCGTCGGGCGTCACGTGCCATTTGATGGCCCCCCAGTCGAAGAGCATCGTGGGAAGGGCGTCCGGTCGTCGGTGCATGGCGGGTTCCTCCCGGTCAGAGCTGCTTGAAGGCGCGGACCTGCTCGGCGATGGCCCGCTCGGCGGGCAGGCGTTCCATCGAGGACGCGCCGAAGAAGCCGGCGATGCCGACCGTCTTGTCCTGGATGTGGCGTACGTCGTCGGGCTCGGCGATGGGGCCGCCGTGGCACAGGACGATGATGTCGGGGTTCACGGCGACGGCGGCGTCGCGCATCTCCTGGATCCGTACGGCGGCCTCGTCGAGGCTGATCGCGGTGACGGCGCCGATGCTGCCCTTGGTGGTCAGGCCCATGTGCGGGACGAGGATGTCGGCGCCCGCCCGCGCCATGGCCGTGGCCTGCTCGGGGCTGAACACGTAGGGGGCGGTGAGCAGGTCGCGCTCGGCCGCCAGCTTGATCATCTCGACCTCCAGGTCGAAGCCCATGCCGGTCTCCTCCAGGTTCGCCCGGAAGACGCCGTCGATCAGGCCGACCGTCGGGAAGTTCTGGACGCCGGTGAAGCCCATGCGCTTCAGCTCGTCGAGGAAGTGCGGCATCAGCCGGAACGGGTCGGTCCCGCACACCCCGGCCAGCACCGGCGTGTCCTTGACGACCGGCAGGACCTCGCCCGCCATCTCCACGACGATCGCGTTGGCGTCGCCGTACGGCATCAGGCCGGCGAGCGAGCCGCGGCCGGCCATCCGGAACCGCCCGGAGTTGTAGATGATGAGCAGATCGACCCCGCCCGCCTCGGCGGATTTGGCGGACAGCCCGGTGCCGGCGCCGCCGCCGATGATCAGCTTGCCTGCCTCCCGCTGGGCGCGCAGCCTCCGTAGTGCCTCGTCGCGATGCATCAGGCCCCCTTCTGGATCAGTTGGTGCAGCCGGTCGGCGGCCGCCACGGCGAACTCCGCGCTGTTGATGTCCTGGTCGCTCTGGACGACCTCGACGGGGCTCCCGGCGACGGCCGCGAGCACGGCGTCGAAGCAGGCCGCGTCGGCCCGGGGGTCGTGGAACGGCCCGCCCTCGACGTCGACGGCCGAGACGCCGCCGCGCGGCACGAACAGCGTGACGGGCCCGGAGGCGCGGGCCAGCCGCTCGCCGATCGCCCGCCCGATCTCGGCGTTCTCGGCGGGGGTGGTGCGCATGAGCGTCACGGTGGGGTTGTGGACCAGGAGCTGCCGTGACCTGAAGCGGTCCGGCACGGTCTCCATCGGGCCGAAGTTGACCATGTCGACCGCACCCAGGCTGACGACCTGCGGGACGCCGGCGTTCCCCGCGGCGGTCAGGCGGTCGGGGCCGGCCGACAGGACGCCGCCGACGAGCTCGTCGGCCAGCTCGGTGGTGGTCAGGTCGAGCACTCCGGCGAAGTGGCCGCCCGCCGCCAGCGCCTCCATGGCGCGTCCGCCCGAGCCGGTGGCGTGGAAGACCAGCACCTCGTAGCCCAGGGACTCCAGCCGGGCCCGCGCGGCGTCCACGGCGGGCGTGGTGACGCCGAACATCGTGGCCGCGACCAGTGGTTTGTCCGCGCCGGACGGCTCGGCGCCGGCGTCGTACGAGGCGGCCATCGCGCTGATCGCGGCGGCGGCGTTGGCCAGGATGCGGCGGGAGATGGAGTTGACGCCCGCGACATCGACGACGCTGTACATGAGCGTCACGTCGGTCTCGCCGACGTAGGCGGACACGTCGCCGCTGACCATGGTCGACACCAGCAGCTTGGGCAGGCCGACGGGCAGCGCCCGCATGACCGCGGCGGCGATGGACGAGCCGCCGCTGCCGCCCAGCGCGAGCACGCCGCCCAGCCCGCCGCGGGCGTGCAGGTCCTTGGCGACGGCCGTGGCCCCGGCCGCCATCGCCGCGAGCGCGGCGCCGCGGTCCCCCGCGCTCCTGAGCCGGTCGAGGTCGGTGCCGGCGGCCCGCGCGACGGCCTCGGCCGGGACGTCGGCGGCCAGCGCGGAGGCGCCCATCACGCCGGTGTCCATGAGGACGACGTCCTGCCCGGCCCGGACGATCAGATCGCGGACGAGGGCGTACTCCTCCCCCTTGGTGTCGAGGGTGCCCAGCAGCAGAACCGCCATGTCAGACCTCCTACGATCGGCTCCTCGACCTTACCCGTTGATCTCCGGGCGGGCTGTCACATGCCGGAGCGGTCGCGGGGTCACCGGACGCCGAGGACGTCCACTCCGTGCTCGGACAGGGGGCGGGAGCCGAAGATGCGGCGTTCGTCCTCCGTGATGGGGACGTCGTTGATGCTGGCCTCCCGGCGGCGCATCAGCCCGGACTCGTCGAACTCCCACTGCTCGTTGCCGTAGCTGCGCCACCACTGGCCGGTGGCGTCGCGGGACTCGTACTGGAAGCGGACGGCGATGCGGTCGCCGGTGAACGCCCAGAGCTCCTTGCGCAGGGCGTAGTCCAGCTCCCGATCCCACTTGCGGCGCAGGAACGCGGCGATCTCGGCGCGGCCCGTGACGAACTCGCCGCGGTTGCGCCACACGGAGTCCTCGGTGTAGGCGAGCGCGACACGTTCGGGGTCGCGGGTGTTCCAGGCGTCCTCGGCGGCCTGGACCTTGATCCGGGCGGTCTCCTCGGTGAACGGCGGAACGGGCGGGCGTGTCATGTGATGTCCTCTCATATCGAGAGAACGGGCGTTCTCCCGGGGTGTGCGATAGCGTAGAGAACGAGCGTTCTCCGCCGCAAGCACCTGGAGGAGTGTCATGGATCACGAGCAGCTGCTGCTGGACGCCGCGGGCGACCTGTTCTACCGCCGCGGCGTGCAGGCGGTCGGCATGGACGAGATCCGGGCCGCCTCCGGCCTCTCGCTGAAGCGGCTCTACCAGTGCTTCCCGTCGAAGGAGGCGCTGGTCGTGGCGTACCTGCGGCGGCGCGACGAACGCTGGACGGCCTCGCTCACCGCGTACGTGACGGACGCCGGCGACCGCATCCCGGCGGTCTTCGAGTGGCTGGAACGCTGGTTCACCGAGGACGACTTCCGCGGCTGCGGCTTCGTCAACGCCTTCGCCGAGCTGGGCGCCGGTTCGGCCGCCGTCCGTACGGCGGTGCGCGCGCACAAGGAACGCCTGCGCGCCTACCTGAGCTCGCTCGCCGAGAAGGCGGGCGCCGGCGATCCCGGCCTGCTCGCCGAGCAGTTGCTCACCCTGATCGACGGCGCCACCGTGACCGCGATGATCTCCGAGGACCCCGGCGCCGCCCGCTCGGCCGCCCAGGCCGCCGCCACCCTGGTCGACCAGCACACACGCGAAAGAGCGCACCCCCCGCAGGGAGTGCGCTCTTCACAGGAGGGAGATCAGGCGGCGTACGACGGGTAGCCGTAGCCGACGACCTGGGAGGCCGGGCGGACGCGCTCCTCGACCTTGCCGTTGCCGGTGTTGCCTTCGATCGTGGAGATCGTGCCGTCGCCGTTGTCCTTGACGACGAAGCCGACGTGCTGGATGTCGCTCAGGCTCTTGCTGCCGCTCCAGGAGAAGAAGACGACGGCGCCGGGCTTGGCCTCGGTGCCCCAGCGGCCGTTGGAGGCGAACCACTTGGCGTGCGAGACGGTGTAGGCGTCCCAGCCGACCTGCGGGCGGGCGCCGGTCTGGTCACCGACCCAGGAGACGAACATCGAGCACCATGCGGCGTTCACGTAGTCCTGGCGGCTGCCGCCGTCACGGGCGACGGTCTCGGCGGCGCGGGGCGAGCCGGCGTACCACTTCTGGAACTTGGTGCCGCCGCCGTTGGCGTCCTCGGAGACGCCGACCTGGGCGCGGGCGGTGGCCAGGACCTGGGCGGCGGTGACGTTCACCTTGCCCTTGGCGCTCTCGTCGGTGGCGCGCTTGTCGGCCACGGTGGCGACACGCGGCTGGGCGGCGGCCACGCCGGCGACCTTGGCGGTCTGGGCGGCGGTGCCGGCGGTGGCGTGGACGGTGTCGGCGTTCACTGCCGCGTGCGTGCCGAGCACGCCGGCGACGGCGGTCGCGCCGAGGGCGATCTTGGCGAGGTCGAGCTTGTAGGCACGGTGAAGACGGTGCTTGGCCATGAGGGATTACTCCTTGTGCTTCCGTGCCGCTTGCCGGGTTAGCTGACGGGTTCGGGCGGGAAGCTGCCCTACGGCACCGTGGTGCCGATTCACCCCGATGGACACATGGGTCCCCGGTTCCGCGCACAGGCGGATTCAGCGGTCTCTGGTCAGGCAAAGGGCTGACGCATCGTCTTCCCGGGCCCAGGAAAGGGCCTGAAGGTATATCTGCGACGCCCGGACGCGGTGTATCCGCGCCGACTCTGTACAACACGGGTCCCACTGGGGTAATTCCCCGGCAATGACATCCCTACCTGGGACGTCTCCCCGTTCGGCTGTGTACAACCAAGCTACCCGGCGAGTAATTCCAGGGCAAATGGAGGGCATTGTTCGGACGGTGCGTAGGAGAAACGCTACGCACCGCGAAGAATCGTTTCAGGCCACGTGCGCCTTTATCGCCACGCTCGTGAGGGCCAGCAACAATTCCAGATCGGGCTCGGCGTCGACCTGCACGGCGACCCAGGCGCGGTCGCGGCAGGCATGGACCTGATCGCACGCCTGCAAATAGGGCTCCAGGCGTCCGATGGCGGGGGCGGTGAGCCGTACGTGGACCTCGTCCCGGCCGGCCAGGCGCAGGATCTCGGTTCCGTGTACGGCGAAGGCGACCTGTCGCCCGGTGCCGCTGACGTTCAGCGACGGCCAGGACCGTAACTCCGCGACCGCGCGGACCACGTAAGGTCCGCGGCGCGTGGGCGTCCGCCGCCAGGCGGAGATTCCTGCCACGCTCCCATGCTGGGCCACGGCTCACCCCGCCGTCAGCCCCCGTTCCTGAACCGTTATCCCCTCGTGAACGGGCACATTCGGGGTCTGACCGGCACGATTACGGACGCCTGACCGATACGTATTGACGCTCCCGCAGGCAGAGGCTACCGTCGATTCACAACTTAAAGGAAACTTTCCTAATAGTTTCCCCAGAAGTCTCCCATCCCACTCCCCACACACCCCCCAACGGATGTCGGAGCGACATGAAACACACCATTCTGAGCAAGGTCCTGGCAGGAATGGCGGCATTGGCCCTGCCCCTGACCGCGGCCGTCGCCGTCCCACCGATCGCCTCCGCCAGCACGGTGGCCTTCGCGGCGGCCTGGGCCCCGTGGACCGCGTACACCGCGGGCACGGTCGTCACCTACAACGGCGTGGACTACGTCTGCCTCCAGGCGCACACCTCCCAGCCCGGCTGGGAGCCGCCGAACGTGGCGGCGCTGTGGAAGGTCTCCGGCGGCGGCGGCAGCGACACGACCGCGCCGTCGGTGCCGGGCAACCTGCGCTCGACCGGCGTCACGAACAACAGCGTGGCCCTGGCCTGGGACGCCTCCACCGACAACGTGGCCGTCACCGGTTACGAGATCTACCGCGGCGGCACTCTCGTCACCACCGTCACGGGCACCACGTACAACGACACGGGCCTCACCGCGAGCACGGCCTACACCTACACCGTGCGCGCGCGTGACGCCGCCGGCAACCGCTCGGCCAACAGCAACCAGATCACCGCCACCACCACGGGCGGCGGCGGCGACGACAAGACCCCGCCGACCGTGCCGGGCAACCTGCGCTCGACCGGCGTCAGCAGCAGCAGCGTCTCGCTGGCCTGGAACGCCTCGACCGACAACGTGGCCGTCACCGGTTACGAGATCTACCGCGGCGGCACTCTCGTCACCACCGTCACGGGCACCTCGCACACCGACAGCGGCCTCAGCGCCAACACGTCCTACACCTACACGGTGCGCGCGCGTGACGCGGCCGGCAACCGCTCGGCCGACAGCAACCAGATCACCGCGACCACCACGGGCGGCGGCGGTGGCGGCAACAAGGTGCTGGGCTACTTCGTCCAGTGGGGCATCTACCAGCGCGGCTACCACGTCAAGAACATCGACACCAGCGGCTCGGCGGCCAAGCTGACCCACATCAACTACGCGTTCGGCAACGTGCAGAACGGGCAGTGCACGATCGGCGACAGCTACGCCGACTACGACCGCTTCTACCAGGCGGGCGAGAGCGTGGACGGCGTCGCCGACACCTGGGACAACGGCGCGCTGCGCGGCAACTTCAACCAGCTGCGCAAGCTGAAGAAGAAGTACCCCAACCTGAAGGTGCTCTTCTCCTTCGGCGGCTGGACCTGGTCCGGCGGCTTCGGCCAGGCGGCGCAGAACCCGACGGCCTTCGCCGACTCCTGCTACAAGCTGGTGGAGGACCCCCGCTGGGCCGACGTCTTCGACGGCATCGACATCGACTGGGAGTACCCGAACGCCTGCGGCCTGACCTGTGACACCAGCGGCGCGGCGGCGTTCAAGAACGTCATGTCGGCGCTGCGCTCGCGCTTCGGCGCGAACAACCTGGTCACCGCGGCCATCACCGCCGACGGCAACGACGGCGGCAAGATCGACGCGGCCGACTACGGCGGCGCCTCCCAGTACGTCGACTGGTACAACGTCATGACGTACGACTTCTTCGGCGGCTGGGACGCGCAGGGCCCGACCGCCCCGCACTCGCCGCTCACCACCTGGGACAAGATCCCGATCCCCGGCTTCTACACCGACAACGCCATCCAGAAGCTCAAGAGCAAGGGCGTCCCGGCCGCGAAGCTGCTGCTCGGCATCGGCTTCTACGGCCGCGGCTGGACCGGCGTGACCCAGGCCGCGCCCGGCGGCACGGCGACGGGCCCGGCGCCCGGCACGTACGAGCAGGGCATCGAGGACTACAAGGTCATCAAGACCCGCTGCCCGTCCACCGGCACGGTCGCGGGCACGGCGTACGCCTACTGCGGCAACCAGTGGTGGAGCTACGACACGCCGAGCACGATCGGCGGCAAGATGGGCTACTCGAAGAGCCAGGGCCTCGGCGGCGCGTTCTTCTGGGAGCTCAGCGGTGACACCACCAACGCCGAACTTCTCACGGCCATGAAGAACGGCCTCGGATAAGTTCGCACGTCAGGGCCGGTCCCGGGTTTCGGGGCCGGCCCTTCGCCGTGTCCGGCGCGCCGCAGGACGGAACGTGGACGCCTTGGGAGAAGCTGGTCACCGGGGGTGAACGACGATTCTCTGGGGTGGCGGGCTCAGGCGGCCCTTCTTCACGACGCCGGTGTTCCTGGTCGGCCTGGTCGGGATCACGGCGCTGGTGGTCGGGCTGGACCGGTTCACCGGCGGGGGCGCGGAGCTCGTGCCGGTGCTGATCTTCCTGCCGGCGATCGTCTCGGGGCTCGGCACGGTGTGGCAGACGGCGATCGCGTCGTTGTGGGTGCTGGTGGTGGTGTCGGGCTCGGTCGCCTACCTGGGCGGCAACCTGCGGACGAACCTGGAGGTCTCCGGCTTCACCGCGGCGTTCGGGTTGATGAGCGTGGTCGGGGCGAGCTACCGGATCCAGCGCGAGGACGAGGTGCGCCGGTTGCGCTCGGCCGCCGCGGCCTTGCAGCGGCAGCTCGTCAGGCCGCTGCCGCTGCGCTCGCTCGACGTGGTCGTGGACGGCCTCTACCAGCCCATCGAGGAGGACACGATGGTGGGCGGCGACATGTACGAGGTGGCGCCGTCGCCGTACGGGACCCGGGTCATGATCGCCGACGTGCAGGGCAAGGGGCTGCCCGCGATCGGCGCCGCGCTGGCCGTGCTGGGCGCCTTCCGGGAGGCGGCCTACCGCGAGATCAGCCTCATGGGCGTGGCCGACGCCCTGGAGGACGCGGTGACCAGGCACAACAGGTTCGCCGCGCACACCGGCGAGCCCGAGCGCTTCGTCACCGCGCTCCTGCTGGACGTCGGCCCGGAGCTGGAGGTGGACGCCGTCAACTGCGGGCACATCGCGCCGTACCTGATCCACAACGGGAACGCCGGGCAGCTCTGGCTCGGCGAGCCCGAGGTGCCGCTCGGCCTGGCGTCGCTGACGGGCGAGCCCCGCCACGGCGCGCGTTTCGCCTTCCCGCGGGGGGCCTCGCTGCTGCTGTGCACCGACGGCGTCACCGAGGCCCGCGACCGGGACGGCTCCTTCTACCCGCTGGAGCAGCGGCTGCGCTCCTGGGCCCGCGACCCGCCGGCCAGGACCGTCGAGGCCCTGGCCGCCGACCTGAACACCTTCACCCACGGCGCCCCGCGCGACGACATCGCCGTGCTCATCCTGCGCAGGACCGGCTCATGACCGCCGCTGGTGGCCGAACCTGACCGGCTCGGGGCCGAGCATCCGTACCGCCGGGTCGGGCAGGACGCGTTCGTCGGAGTCCAGCTCGGCGGCCGGGTCGACGACCGGCTCGGCCTCGCCCGCCTCGACGATCCGGCGCAGCAGGCGTTCGCGCAGCTCGGCGGCCACCTGCGCGTGCGAGCGCAGCCCGGCCAGGTTGACCAGCTCGTGCGGGTCGCTGTCGAGGTCGTACAGGGCCTGCTCGCGGTAGCGGGGGGCGGCCGGGGCGTTCCAGGGGTCGGCGTCCTCGGCGACGGCGTAGTACTTCCACCGCCGCGTACGGAGGCCACGTCCCACCTCCGACTCGCTCACCTGGAAGAACACCTCCTCCGGCCACGGCGCGCGGGAGTCGGCGAGCAGCGGCAGGAACGAGCGGCCCTGCATCTCCTCCGGGACGGGCAGCCCGGCCGCCGCCAGCAGCGTGGGCGGCAGGTCCAGGGTGCTGACCAGGCGGGAGATGGCGCCGCCGCCGTCGAAGCCGGGGCCGCGCAGCGCCAGCGGCACCCGCAGGGACGCGTCGTGGCAGGAACGTTTGTACTCGTCGTTGCGGGTCTTGAAGTGGCTGCCGTGGTCGGAGGTGTAGGCGACGATCGTGTCGTCGAGCAGGTCCATGCTGCGCAGCGCGTCGAGCAGCCGGCCGAGGCCCTCGTCCAGGCGTCTGACCTGGCCCAGGTAGCCGCCCAGGTGGCGGGCCGAGGTGCCGCCGAGCGCGGCCAGGTCGGCGGGCAGCCAGCGGCCCTGGTGGCGCTCCTCGTAGCCGTCGGGGGCGGGGTGGTTGTCGACCTCGTTCTGGTGGTGGGGCTCAAGGAACGAGACGAAGAGGTAGAAGGGCTCGGCGTGGTGGTCGGCGACGAACCTGATCGCGGCGTCCACCAGCGCGTCGGAGCGGTAGCCGGGCAGGAAGACCGGCTCGTCGGCGTCGTCGTAGACGATCGTGCGGTAGGCGTCGGAGGTGAACTCCAGCGTGTTGGCCGCCAGCCAGGTGCCGTAGCCGCCGCGCTGCCCGGCCGGTACGGGGTCGCCGTCGGCCAGGTGCCACTTGCCGATATAGCCGGTGGCGTACCCGGCCTCGCCGAAGTGGTGGGCCAGGGTGCGCTGCCCGCCGGGCAGGGTCAGCCCGTTGCGGTGCACGCCCACGGACGTCGGGTAGCGGCCGGTCTGCAGGGCGGCGCGGGCCGGGGCGCACACCGGCTGCGGGGTGAGCGCCACCGTGGCCTGCGTGCCGTGCCTGGCCATCCTGTCGAGGTTCGGGGTGAAGGGGCCGACGGTGTCCCACCGCTGCTGGTCGGTGAGGACGACGATCACGTTCGGACGCAAGAAGGGGCTCCTATCGAAGGCCGGTGAGCGCGATGCCGCGCACGAAGTACCGCTGGGTGAGGACGAACAGGACGGCGGTGGGCACGAAGAGGATCACCGAACCGGCCGCCGTCAGGTGCCACAGCGTGAAGTACTCCTGGTTGAACAGGGTGAGCCCGACCGGGATGGTCCGCATCTCCGGCGTGGACGTGGCCACCAGCGGCCACAGGAACTCGTTCCACTGGAAGACGAAGGTGAACAGCCCGAGCACGGCCATCGCCGGCCTGGCCTGCGGCAGGATGATCCGCCGGTAGATGGCCAGTTCCGAGGCGCCGTCGATGCGGGCCGCGCTGATCAGGTCGTCGGGGATGGGCTGGATGAACTGCCGCATGAGGAAGATGCCGAACGCGTCCATGAGGAACGGCGTGATCAGCCCCTGGTACGTGTCGAGCCAGCCGAGCTGGGCCATGAGCACGTACAACGGGATCATCCGCACGAAGAACGGCACCATCAGCGTGGCCAGCAACGCCACGAACAGCGTGTTGCGCAGCGGGAAGCGGAACTTGGCGAACACGTACCCGACCAGCGGGTCGAACACCAGGTGCGCCAGCGTGATGGCGCCCGCCACGACGAGGCTGTTGACGATGAAGTCGCCGAAGGGCGCGCGGGTGAACAGCTCGGCGTAGTTGCCCCACTGCGGCGCGGCGGGCCACAGGACCGCCTCGGCCGACATGGTCTCCGCCTCGGTCTGCAGCGACAGCGACACCATGTACAGCAGCGGCAGCACGGTGACCAGCGAGGCCAGCCCGAGCAGGGTGTAGAGCAGCGGCCTGCGCATCAGTACACGACCTCCCCGCGCCGGCCGGCCCTGAGCTGGATCAGCGTGAACGCCACGATGACCGCCAGCAGCAGCACCGACTGGGCCGAGGAGTAGCCGAAGTCCCTGGTGCGGAAGGCCACGTTGAAGATGTGGAACACCGACAGGTCCGTGGCGTCGCCGGGCCCTCCGTTGGTGATGATGTACGCCTGGCCGAACGCCTGCAGCCCCGAGATGACCGCCATCACCGACACGAACAGCGTGGTCGGCGCGAGCAGCGGCAGCGTGATCGACCAGAACCGGCGCCAGGCGTCGGCGCCGTCCATCTTGGCGGCCTCGTGGTAGGTCTCCGGGATACCTTGCAAGCCCGCCAGGAACAGCACCATCGTGTAGCCGACGCTCTGCCACAGCGTGACCGCGGCGATGGTGAGCAGCGGCGCGGTGTTGAGCCACTGCTGTCCGGGCAGGCCGAGCGCGCCGAGCAGCCGGTTCAGCACGCCCAGCTCGGGGTCGAGGATGTTCCGCCACAGCAGCCCGACGATGGCCACGGACGTCAGGTACGGCACCAGCAGCAGCACGCGGAAGGCCACCCGCCCCTTGAGCGGCTGGTCGATGGCGAGCGCCAGGCCCAGTCCGATCACGATCGAGCCGGCCACCACGGCCACCGCGAAGGCCACCGTGACCAGGAACGAGTGCCGCACCGCCGGGTCGGCCAGGGCCTGGCCGTAGTTGGCCAGGCCGGCGAACCGGTCGGCCTGCGGGCCGGTGCGCAGGCTGGTGGCGACGACGTTGCCGATCGGCAGGTAGAAGAAGGCCGCGAAGAACAGGATGGCGGGGGTCAGGAACAGGTAGGCCGTCCTGGCGTAGCGGCCGGCCAGGGTCCTGGGGCGCGGGATCACTTGAGGAAGCCCTCCGCGGCCTGGGTGAACTTCTTCAGGGCCGCCTCGGCGGGCGTGTTCCGGATGAGCACCTCCTGATACATGATCTTGAGCTGCTCCTCCCACTTGCCGAGCTGCCCGGTGAGCCGGACCTGCCTGCCGGGGTCCTCGGCGTAGGCCAGGGCGTCGGCGAAGACCTTGGTGGCCGCGTCCGACTGGACCTCGGGCAGGGCGGCCCAGGAGGTGCGGGGCATGAGCATGCCGACCTCCGCGGTCGCCGCCTGCTCGGCCTGGAGGGTGGTGACGCGCCTGATGAAGTCCCACGACAGGTCGGGCCTGGCCGCCTTGGCGGGCACGAACAGGCTGACGCCCGCCGCGTTGGTGGCCTGCCGGGCCTTCCGCAGCGGCGGGGCGACGCCGAGGTCGATGTCGGGGCTGGTCTTCCTGATCGGGTCCAGGTCCCAAGGACCGGTGAGGATCATCGCGGCGCGCTTGGCCGAGAACAGCTTCTGCGGGCCGGAGTAGTCGGTGCTGGAGACCGGGACGGGGGCCACCTTGTGCTTGTGGGTCAGGTCGGCCTGGAACTGCATGGCGGCGACCGCGTCCGCGAAGGGGGTCATGATCTGGCCGGTCTTCGCGTCGTAGGGGGTGACGCCGGCCTGGAGCAGCCAGGGCCAGATGTAGCCGTAGTCCTGGTTGAGCGCGACGCCGTGGACGCCGTCCTTGGTGAGCTTGACGGCGGCGGCGAGGAACTCGTCCCAGGTGGACGGGGGCTCCAGGCCGGCGTCGTCGAGCATGGCCTTGTTGTAGAGGAGCGTGTTGCAGGTCAGGTGGAGCTGAACGCCGTACACCTTGCCCTGGTAGGAGTTGCGCTCGACGGTGGCCGGACGCCAGTCGGCGGGGAAGCCCATGGCGGCGCCGTCGCGATCGACGTGGTCCTGGAGCGAGCGGGCGTTGCCGGAGATGGCGAACTCCTGCACCCAGCCGCCGGGCTCCTCCACCACGTCGGGGCCGATCCCGGAGGCGAAGTCGGCCAGCAGGCGGGTGCGCAGGTCGGGCCACTGGTACTTCTGCAGGTTGACCTTGACCTTGTGGGCCTGCTCGAACTCGGCGATCACCTTGCGGTAGGCCTGGTAGTCGTGGCCGGCGTTCCAGTAGACGGTGAACGTGCCGGGCGCCGCGCTCTGCGTGGGCGGGGCTCCCGCGCAGGCGGACAGGACGGGCACGGCGGCCGCCGCCCCGGCCAGGCGGAGCAGGTCGCGGCGGGAGAGGGTGGGAGACATCTCGCATTTCCCTTCTAGGAAGAGCCCCGCCGCAGGAACGTCCACGGCCGGACGATCTCGCGGGCGGGCAGGGGCTCCTCGGCCTGGAGGCGGTCGAAGAGCAGGCGCACGACGTCGGTGTAGTCGTGCCTGAGCGGGCCGACGGTGCTGAGCTGCGGGTTGCTGATGAGACCTTCGCCGACGTTGCCGACCCCGACCACCGCCAGGTCGCCGGGGACACGCAAGCCCGCGTCCCTGGCGGCCCGGATGACGCTGATCGCGGCCCGGTCGGAGGCGGCGAAGACCGCGTCCGGACGGCCGGGCGAGGCCAGCAGCTCGGCGGCGGTCTGGTAGGCCGAGACGCGGTCGTCCGCGCCGGAGACGATGATCCGGTCGGTGACGCCGTGCCGGTCGAGGGCCGTGGTGTAGCCCAGGAGCCGGCCGACCGGACGGTCGCGGTAGAGCTCGTGGCGCTGGGCCATGAACGCGATCCGGCGCCTGCCCTGCTCCAGGACGTGCTCGACGGCTTCGGCGCACGCCTCGGCCTCCGGGGTGCGGACGACGTCGCAGCCCTCGGGCACGTCCACGTCGTGCACCACCACCATCGGCGGCCGTCCGGCCGACTCGGCCAGCAGGTCGTGGACGAGCTCGTCGACGGCGACGTTGACCAGGGCACCGTCGGCGATGCCGCTGCGCAGCACGTCCGCGGCCGCCCTCGCGCGGGCCCGGGAGTAGACGGCCAGGGTGATCACGGAGTAGCCGTGCATGTCGGCCATCTCGTGCAGGTCCCTGGCCAGCCGCTCCTCCGACGGCACGCCGCCGGGCGAGCTCTGCACCAGGCAGACCCGCTGGGTCCGCCGTCTGCGCAGGCTCCTGGCCGCCTGGTCGGGGGTGTAGCCGAGCTGCCTGGCCGCGTCGAGCACCCGTTTCCTGGTGCCGACGGCGACGGGACGGTCCCGGCCGCTGAGCACGTAGGAGACGGTCGCCACGGACACGTTCGCCAGTTCGGCCACCTGTCGCGCTGTCGGTCTCATGTTAGTCGAATAACCTAGCATTCCCTATAGGAAAGACGGGTAATTGAGCGATGGTGAGCTCGGGCTGCTGTGGCTGGAGTGGGGGAGTGGACATGCGTCGGCCGTCCGTCCTGTTAATCGTTTAACAGAGAGGTGGAGGAACCGTACTCCCCCTGGTCACATGCGGGCAAGCGGCACCTCGGGCGGCCCTCAGGTGAACTATTAAGAAAGTTTCCTAACAGAGAGCATTGACGGTCCTGGTCACTCGGCTTACGTTCCGATCAACCCCCCCAGCCATGCCCCATCGGAGGTGGCCTTGAAGCCCTTACGCACCCGCGCGGCGCTCGCCGCGTGCGGCACCTCACTGCTGCTCATCGCCGGAGCCCTGGCCGGTACGGCCACCGCCGCGGCCGACAACGCCGCCTGCCGCCCGGACGGCCTCTACCAGACCCCCGGCGTGGACGTCCCCTACTGCCTGGCCTACGACGAGGACGGCCGCGAGAAGATGGGGGCCGACCACCCCCGCCGCATCATCGGCTACTTCACCAGCTGGCGCACCGGCAAGAACGGCCAGCCCGCCTACCTGGCGAACAACATCCCGTGGGGCAAGGTCACCCACCTCAACTACGCCTTCGCCCACGTCGACGGCGCCAACAAGATCGCCGTGGACGCCAACGCCACCGCGACGGAATGGCCCGGCGTCGCGGGCGCCGAGATGGACCCCGCCTACTCCTACAAGGGGCACTTCAACCTGCTCAACAAGTACAAGAAGCAGTTCCCCGGCACCAAGACGCTGGTGTCGGTCGGCGGCTGGGCCGAGACCGGCGGCTACTTCGACGCGAACGGCGCCCGCGTGCCCTCCGGCGGCTTCTACTCCATGACCACCAACGCCGACGGCTCGGTCAACCAGGCCGGCATCGGCACGTTCGCCGACTCGGTCGTCGCCTTCATCCGCGCGTACGGGTTCAACGGCGTCGACATCGACTACGAGTACCCGACCTCGATGAAGGACGCCGGGAACCCGCTCGACTGGACCATCGCCAACGCCCGCAGGCCGAACCTGATGAAGGGCTACGCGGCGCTGATGCGGACGCTGCGCCAGAAGCTGGACACCGCGGCGGCCGCCGACGGCAAGTACTACATGCTGACCGTCGCCGCCCCCGCCTCCGGCTACCTGCTGCGCGGCATGGAGACCTTCCAGGTCACCCAGTACCTGGACTACGTGAACATCATGTCGTACGACCTGCACGGCGCCTGGAACGAGTTCGTCGGCCCCAACGCGGCCCTGTACGACGATGGCAAGGACGCCGAGCTGGCCAAGTGGGGCGTCTACACCACCGCCCAGTACGGCGGCCTCGGCTACCTCAACACCGACTGGGCCTACCACTACTTCCGCGGCGCGATGCCGGCCGGCCGGATCAACGTCGGCGTGCCGTACTACACGCGCGGCTGGAAGAACGTCAACGGCGGCACGAACGGCCTGTGGGGCACCTCCAACGGCCAGAGCGGAAGCTGCCCGCAGGGCCTGACGACGTGCGGCGACGGCGCCCGCGGCATCGACAACCTGTGGCACGACGAGGAGAACGGCAAGGAGGTCGGCGCCGGCTCCAACCCCATGTGGCACGCCATGAACCTGGCCAAGGGCATCGCCGGCTCCTACGGCCCCGCCTACGGCCTCGACCCGGCCGGCGACCCCGAGGACAGGCTGACCGGCACCTACACCCGCAACTACAACGCCACCCTGACCGCCCCCTGGCTGTGGAACGCCACCAAGAAGGTGTTCCTGTCCACCGAGGACGACCAGTCGCTCGGCGCCAAGGCCGACTACGTCAAGAACCAGGGCATCGGCGGCGTGATGATCTGGGAGCTGGCCGGCGACTACGCCTGGGACGCGGCCAAGGGCGAGTACTTCATGGGCCAGACCCTGACCGGCCTGCTCTACGACAAGCTCAGGACGGCGAGCCCGTACGGCGCGGCCAAGGCCAAGGTGGCCGTCCCCGCCGAGAAGGTGGACGTCACGATCGAGGCCACCGGCTTCCCCGCCGGCGACAGCAACTACCCGATCAACCCCAAGCTCGTCATCACCAACAAGACGCAGACCACCATCCCGGGCGGCGCGGAGTTCCAGTGGGACTACGCGTCCTCGGCCCCGAACAACGCCAAGGACCAGTCCGGCTTCGGCCTGAGGGTGATCAGCAGCGAGCACACCGGCAACAACGTCGGCGGCCTCAAGGGCGACTTCAACCGGGTGTCGGTGAAGCTGCCCACGTGGCAGACGCTCGCCCCCGGGGCGTCGGTGACCCTCGACTACGTGTACTACCTGCCCGTCCCCGGCCAGGCGAACTACACGCTGACCTTCGGCGGCAGGACGTACGGGCTGCTCCAGGACCTGGCGCGCGGCGGCGTCGCGCCCAGCCCGAGCCCGACGCCGACCGTCACCCCGACCGGCGGCTCCTGCACCGCGCCCGCCTGGAGCGCGACGGCCGTCTACAACGGCGGCCAGCGCGTCTCGCACAAGGCGCACACGTGGGAGGCCAAGTGGTGGACGCAGGGCCAGGAGCCCGGCACCACCGGCGAATGGGGGGTCTGGAAGGACGTCGGCGCCTGCTGAGGAGGCGCCGGCGACCGCGCGGACGGGCCCTCGGCGAGGTCAGGTACGCAAGCACCTGGAGCAGACCCTTGCGACGTGACCGTGAGCTACGGAAGGATCGCCAGATCGAGCCCCACCGGTATCCGTAACCCCATGCGTATACCGAGGCCCGTCACCCCCCGCGTGCGCGCATGACGACATGGAGAGGCTGTCGTGCAACCTCAGGAGAACGTCGAGCAGTTCGGCTACCGTCAGGAATTACGCCGCGGGGTCGGGCTTACCGACCTCGTGTTCTACGGCCTGATCTTCATGGTGCCGATCGCGCCGTTCGCGATCTTCGGCCCGGTGTACAAGATCTCGGGCGGCATGCCCGTGCTGGCGTACCTGGTGGGCATGGTCGCGATGTTGTTCACCGCGGCCTCGTACACGCAGATGGTCCGGGCCTTCCCGTTGTCGGGTTCGGTCTACAACTACGCGGGCCGCGGCATCGCCCCGCCGGTCGGATTCATGACCGGCTGGGCGATCCTGCTCGACTACCTCCTGGTGCCGAGCCTGCTCTACCTCGTCGCCTCGATCGCCATGAACGCCAGCGTGCCGGGGGTGCCGGTCTGGGGCTGGCTGCTCATCTTCGTGGCCGTCAACACGGTGATCAACCTACGCGGCATCCGGATGACGATCACCCTCACCAAGGTGCTGATCACCTGCGAGCTGGTCGTGCTCGGCCTGTTCGTACTCATCGGGGTCTGGGCCCTGCTCCAGGGCGAGGGCCAAGGGTTCAGCCTCTCTCCGCTGTTCAACCCGGACACCTTCTCCTGGCCGGTGATCTTCGCCGCGGTCTCCGTCGCGGTGCTGTCCTTCCTCGGCTTCGACGGCATCAGCATGCTCGTCGAGGAGTCCGCCGGCGGTTCCGCCCAGGTGGGCCGGGCCATGCGGCTCGCGCTGATCCTGGCCGGCCTGCTGTTCGTCGTCCAGGTCTGGGTGGCGGCCCTGCTGGTGCCCGATCCGGCGGGCCTGCTGGCGTCCGGCTCGGAGAGCGCCTTCTACGACGCCGCCGCCTCGGCGGGCGGCGAGTGGCTGCGGCACGTCACCTCGACCGCCACCGCGATCTCCTGGGGCTTCGCCGACACGCTGGTGGCCCAGGTCGCCGTCTCCCGCCTGCTGTACGCCATGGCCCGCGACCGGCAACTGCCCTCCTTCCTCGCCAAGGTGTCGATCAAGCACTCGGTGCCGGCCAACGCCATCCTGCTCGTCTCGGTCCTGTCCGTCGGCATCGGCGTGTGGGCGGCGCAGCTGGAGGACGGCTCCGGCGTCACCCTGCTGAGCAGCCTGGTCAACATGGGCGGTTTGATCGCGTTCGTGGTGCTGCACCTGTCGGTGATCGTCCACTACCGGGTGCGCGGGCGTTCGTCCGACCTCTGGTCGCACGTGGTGATGCCGCTGATCGGCATGGCGATCCTGATCTTCGTGATCGTCAACGCCAACATCCTGGCCCAGCGGGTCGGGCTGATCTGGCTCGCCGTCGGCTTCGTCGTCCTCGGCGTCCTGTACGCCCGGGGCCGCCGTCCGACGCTGGACGACGGCGAGAAGGCCGGCCTGACCGGCATCCGGTCGCCATGACGCGGCCGCCGCTCCACCAGGAGCTGTTCCTCATCGGCCACGACCAGTCCGGCAAGCCCCTGGTGCACCAGCACTCGATGGCGCTCGGGCTGGCCGGGGCGATGCTGCTCGACCTGGCGCTGAGCGAGCGCGTCACGGTCGAGCAGGGCCGGATCGCCGTCACCGACCCCACCCCGGTCGGCGACGCCGCGGTGGACTCACTCGTCCCGATGCTGGCCCGCGACCGGGCCGAGCGGGAGGCCAAGTTCTGGATCAAGAAGCTGGCCGAGGACGCCTACGACCGCACCCGGCAGAGCCTGGTCGCCTCGGGCGTGCTCGTCATCGTGACCAGGCGCCGCATGGGCATGTTGCCGTACACGCGTCACCAGCTGGCCGACATCGCCTCGGTGGTGCGCGCCTCGGCCGGGGTGCGTTCGGCCGTGGAGGGCTGGAAGCAGCCCGACGGGCGCGGCGCGGCGCTGTGCGGGCTGGTGGGGGCGCTGCGGCTGGAGGCCGAGCTCTACCTCGACCAGCCTTCTGCCCGGCTCATCGAACGGCTGCGGGAGATCGCGCGCGAGCACTCCCCCGTCGTCGCGGCGGTCGTGGAGCTGATCGACGACATGCTCGGCGAGGCCGCGGTCGCGGTCTTCCGCTGACCACGGCCCCCGCCGGGAACACGGTCTCTGCCGGGGGACACGGCCTCCCCCCGACCACGATCCCCCGCCCGGGTCAGGTGAACAGCTCGCGGATCTGGCCGACGACCTCCACGATCACCGACACCTCGGCCGCGCGGGCCGACAGCCGCTTGAGCGCGTCCATGACGCGGGAGCGGTCGGGGTCGGCCTGCTCGATCTCCTGCCGCACGTCGGCAACGTCCCGGCGGGCCCGCGCGGGCTCGGTCACGGCCGCCTCGTGCTCGGTGAGCAGCCGCTCCAGCAGGTCGAGGAGCCGGGCAGCCTCGCCGGGGGACGTGCCGCCCAGGTTGTTGACCGTGGCGCGGGAGTGCGGGCCCACCGCGATCGGGCCGCTGACCTCGCCGCCGCTGATGTGCACGCCGTACGAGCCGGGCATGGGGGTCTCCTCGTTCGTCACGCGTTCTGCCCTCCCAGGTTGTTGACCGTCGCGGCGGCCTGGTGCCCGAAGGCGACCGGGCCGCTGACCGTGGCGCCGCCGCTGACCGACAGCGTGTTCATGGTCACGCTCGCCGCCTGCAGACGGTAGGCGCCGGTCTCCACGCCCCGGTCCTCCAGGAAGTCGAGGACCGCCTCGGTGAGCCGTTGCTCGATCATCCGCACGTACTTGGAGACGTCGAGCACCTGGATGTGGGTCTGCAGGTCGTCGCTCGCGCCCAGCTCGCGGACGCTGAAGCGGGCGCCGTAGGGGTAGACGATGTGCTTGCGCGGGTCGGGCGCCATCATGTTCTGCCGGACGGCCTGCGTGCCCGTACGGACCAGGCGCGCGGGGGCGGCGAGCACGTCGCGCAGCAGCCGCAGCTTCAGCGACCGGACCGCCTCCCAGGCGATGCGGCCGCCGGTCATCGTGGGCAGCCGGTCGACCACGTGGTACGGGCCGTAGGCCGGCGGCAGCACGGTGACCACGAACTGGGTGTAGAGCATCCGGCCCTCGACGGCCAGGTAGATGAACGCCGAGGTCAGCGCCTCCTGGTCCTCGGCGGGCGCGACGAGCCGGCCGTTGCGGTCGCGGATCTCCTGCCCGGCGTTGTTGATCGTGACGCGCTGGTAGTAGCGCACGCCGCCCTGCGGATGGCGGACGACGGCCTCGATCTCCTCGGGCGTGGCGTGGGACCTGGGCAGGCCGTTCTTGCCGATCAGCGGATGGGACACCGGGGCGCCGCCCTGGTGCCAGTCGGCCACGGTGAAGATCCCCCGGGTGACGACGTGGTCGCCGATGTCGAGGCGCTGGATGCCCTCGTTGGGACGCAGCACGCGGTCGCGCATGTCCTTGAGCCGCTCGCGGACGAAGGCGTGCAGTTCGACGGGGTCGAGGTCGACCGGGTCGTCCTGGCGGCGCGGCGGGCCCTCGCGGCCGCGTACGCGGTCGAGCTCGACGGCGATCGACCAGCTCCGGGCGATGGACCCGGCGCCCATGAAGGCGTCTTCGTTGGCGTACATGGTGACGTTGCCCCACTGGGCGCTGCGCACGTAGTCGATGCGATGGGCGGCGCGGGGGCCGGCCGCGCCGGTGACCGGCTCGGGCGCGCCCGGCCGCAGCGTGCCGGCCAGGGTCATGTACGTCGCGATCCGGTAGACCAGCGCCACCCCGAGCGTGGTGAGGGGCACGGACATCGCCAGCGCCAGCGGCCCCGCGTTCTGGCCCAGGACGTCGGCGAGGTCGTAGGAGGGGCGGTCGTCGTAGAACGAGGACCCGGAGAACCCCAGCAGGATCGTGTACAGGCCGGTGAAGAACACCGCGAACAGCGTGACCAGGGCCATGCTCGCGGCCCAGAACCAGAGCATGGCCCGCAGCACCGCCGAGCCGCGCCGGACCCGCGCCGAGGTGAGCAGCACCAGCGGGACGAGCACCGCCACCCACGCGATCGTGTTCATCGGGGAGATCATGAACCCGATGAGGAAGAACACCGTGATGAGGGCGTCGCGGACGACGAGCATCGAGCGCGAGCGGCGGCAGTGGTGGATCACCGGGATGAGGTCGAAGCCGCCGTAGGACGGGGGGACCGCGCGGTAGGGATCGAACATCAGCTCCGCCAGCACCCGGTCGCGGAACCCGCTGTCCAGGTAGGCGGCGGCGCTGAGGTAGCGGGTGACGTTGCTCATGCGGGGCACGCCCGGGTGGGCCGCCGTGTCCCGCGTCGAGCCGGTGGCACCGGAGCTGCCGACGGCCATGACCCTCCTTCGTCGGTGGACCCGGCCGAGCTTATGAGGGGCGAGTGCTTTGGGGGGCTCGTTGTTATCAAATAGTCTCGTTCACCAGAAGTGAAGCTCAGGACAAAAGCCCGATAAATCGAAATTCATCCCTTTACGGAACATTACGGGAGGGTGTATTGGTCCACCATTCAGGCGTGGGAGGGCGGTGCGGGCGATGCGGCAGCGACACCGGCGCCCTGGCCCAATGCCCCCGCTGCGGCGCCCTCCTCCCCGTCCCCCCTCCCACCCCCTCCCCCACCTCCCCCGCTCCGACCGCCACCCCTGACACCGGCAGCCCGCCCGGCACCGCAGGAGGCGGCCCAACGCCCACCGGCTCGCCACCCTTCAGCCCCGCGCCCACCGGCTCGCCGCCCCTCGGCCCTGCGGACGTCAGGGGCGGCGCGTCGGGCGGGCGTCCGATCCAGGGCGGGCCGCTCGGCGGGGCTTCGCCGAGGGCGCCCGGGGACGACCATCCGCCGCCGCCCTCACGGCTGCGTCCGCCGGGGTGGCGGCGACCGGTGGTGCTGGTCAGCGTGGCGGCGGCCTGCGCGACGACGGCCCTGGTGTGGTGGGTGGCCGGGAGCGGGCCGTCCGCACCGGCCGAGGCGGGCCGGAGCCCGGACGGCGGGCCGCCGGCCGGGCAGCCGCAGACGTCGACCGCGACGGCCGGGGACCCGGCGACCGACGACCCCTCGACCGGGGACGCCACCGCCACCGGAGACCCGGCCGCGACCGGGGACCCGACGCCGAGCGGCGACCCGACCACGGACGGGGCCGGGACGGCGGCCGGCCAGGCCGGGCAGGTGGACGAGCTCCTGTCCAGCAGCAGCTCGACCCGTTCCAGCCTGTCGGCGGCGATCGCCGACGCGACCGGCTGCCGCCGGGCCGCCGTGACCACGATCGAGGAGATCACCGCGAGCCGCCGCGACCAGCTCGCCGCCGCCCGGACGCTGGAGGTGACGGCCCTGCCCGAGGGCGCGGCGCTGAAGCAGGCGCTCATCACCGCGCTCGACGCCTCCTACGACGCCGACACCGCCTTTCTGTCCTGGGCCCGGCGCCATCTGGCGGGGGGCTGCACCGGCCCGGTCTCCGGCGACCGGAATTACCGGCGGGGTCTCAGCAGATCGGCGGACGCGCAGACGGCGAAGGAGCGATTCGTCCAGGCATGGCGACCGATAGCGGAGACCTACGATCTGACGTTTTGGAAAGCCGATCAGATCTAGCCATATTGGCCCATAATTCACACATATAGCCGAAATTCCGAGCGTACGAAGGAGTGTTGCGATGTTCCTGCCACGACGTCTGGTCCGGCTGGCCGCGGGTGCGGCGGCCGGGTACCTGCTCGCCGTACGCCCCTGGCATCTGCGCTGGGGCGCCACCGACAGCGAGGTGCACGAGGACCTGCCGGGTGACGACATCGTGCCGCTCCCCCAGCTCCAGGCCACCCGCGCCGTCACCGTGGACGCCCCGCCCGCCGCGGTCTGGGCCTGGGTGGTCCGGCTCGGCGGCTACCCGCGTCCCGGCACGCGTCCCGGAGCGGCCGCCGAACCCGACCGGCCCCTCCGGGACCTCAAGCCGGGCGACGTCATCGGCGGCGGCTTCGTCGTCGAACGGGCCGAGGTGCCCCACAGCCTGGTGCTGGCCGACCGCGGCGCGGACGCCACCACGACCTGCTCCGTCGCGCTCCGCGACACCGGCGGCGGCACCCGGCTGATCTACCGGCTCCGGACGCGCGGCGAGCCCACCGTACGCGGCGCCGCCCACGTCGCGATGACGGACGTCGGGGACTTCGTCACGATGCGCAGGCAGCTCCTCGCCGTCAAGGCCGGGGCCGAGTCGGCGGGCTGACCCCGGTTCGCCTCCTCCGCCGCTGCCTTAGGGTTCATGCTGTGGATCAACGGGGAGCGAGCGCGACGGCCGAACGCGCATCCGCCGACGAGCGTCCGGCCCCCCGGCGGCGCAGGCGCTGGTTCGCCTGGACGGTGGTCGCGCTGCTGGCGGCCTGGGCGGCGCTGCGGGTCGGCGGCCTGGAGACCGGCTCCTTCCTGACCCAGCTCATGACGGTGACGCCGATCGGCGCGGGGCTGGCCGCCCTGACCGCGCTGCTGTCGGTGCTCAGGCGCAACCGTCCGGCGGGGCTGTGCGCGGCGCTCGTGGGCGTGGTGCTGGTCGCGTGCCTGATCCCGAGGGCGTCCGGGGTGGAGGCGGGCAAGGTGACCGACGGCGTCCCGCTGCGGGTGTTGTCGGTCAACCTGTTCGGCCGGGCCGACGCCGAGGCCGTGGTGCGCCTGGTGAGCACGTACGAGATCGAGATGTTCAGCGCGCTGGAGCTGACGCCGGACGCGGTCCGGCGGCTCGACCAGGCCGGGCTGCGCAAGCTGCTCCCCTACCGGGTGCTCCAGGCCGCGGACGGCGCGATCGGCAGCGGCCTGTTCGCCAAGCACCCGCTCAGGTCGTTGCGGGGCCTGTTCACCCCGATCGGCCACAACATGCCGGCCGCCACGCTGTCCCTGCCCGGGGGCGTCAAGGTCGAGGTCGTGGCGGTGCATCCCGACGCGCCGCTCGGCCCGATGGTGGAGCGGTGGAACGCCTCGCTCAGGGCGCTGCCGTCCCCGTCGCCGTCGGTGATCAGGGTCCTGGCCGGCGACTTCAACGCCACCCTCGACCACCGCGCCTTCCGCGACCTGCTGGCCCGCGGTTACGTCGACGCGGCCGACCAGGTGGGCAAGGGGCTCGTCCCGACCTGGCCCAGCGGCCGGGCGATACCGCCGATCATCGCGATCGACCACGTGCTGGCCGACCGGCGGGTGGGCGTGGCCCGTACGGAGCTCCTCGACGTGCCCGGCACCGACCACCGCGGCGTCTTCGCCGACCTGCGCCTGCCCGCGATCGGCTGATCCCGCCCGGGTCAGCCGCCCTGCTCCCCGTACAGCCTGCTGAGGGACGCCTTGAGCACCTTGCCGGCGCCGTTCCTCGGCAGCTCGGGGACGAACTCCAGATATTTCGGGACCTTGAAGCGGGCCAGGCGGCCGTCCAGGTGGGCGAGCAGGTCGTCGGGCTCCGCGCTCGCGCCCGGCCGAAGCACGACCAGCGCCTTGCCGGTCTCGCCCCACTTCTCGTCCGGTACGCCGATCACCGCGCACTCGGCCACCGCCGGATGGGCGTACAGCAGGTTCTCGATCTCGGCCGGGTAGACGTTCTCGCCGCCGGAGACGTACATGTCGCTGATCCGGTCGGAGATGCGGACGTAACCGTCCTCGTCGGCCACGCCGATGTCGCCCGACCTGAACCAGCCGTCGGCGGACAGCACCTTCGCGGTCTCCTTCGGACGCCGCCAGTAGCCGGGCATGACGTTGGGGCCCTGCACGTACACCTCGCCGGGCTCGCCGGGGGCGGCGGGCGAGCCGTCGGGGGCCACCAGCCGCACGTCGGAGAAGAAGCACGGCACCCCGGCCGAGCCGAGCTTGTCGTCCGGGTGCCCCTCCCCGAGGAAGAGCGCGCCGGGCGAGGTCTCCGTCATGCCGTACCCCTGGAGGAACGTCAGCCCGCGCGCCCGGTACGTCCTGATCAGCGGCTCGGGCACCGGCGCTCCCCCGCACAGCAGGTGCCGCACTCCGGACAGGTCGGCGCCCGCCCAGCGCGGCGACCGCGCGAGGGCCGTGAACATCGACGGCACCCCGAACATCACCGTCACCCGCTCGGACTCGATCAGGTCGAACGTCCTGTCCACCTCGAACGACGGCTCCAGCAGCGCCCTGCCGCCCTTGAGCACGGTCGGCACGAGCGTCTGCGCCAGGGCCGCGATGTGGAACAGCGGCGCGCTGACCAGCGTCACCTCGTCGTGCGCGAGCGGCACGTCGACCAGCAGGTTCACGGCGTTCCAGATGAGGTTGCCGTGGGTGAGCATCGCGCCCTTGGGGCGGCCCGTGGTGCCCGAGGTGTACATGATCAGGCAGATGTCGTCCTGGCTCACCGGCTCGTCGAGGGGGTCGGCGGGCGCGCCGGCGATCAGCTCCTCGACGGCGTCCTGGCTCAGGTGCCGTCCTGGCAGCCCGCCGCCGTCGCGGCCCTCGCCGAGGACGACGACCCGGGCGCCGGAGTCGTCCAGGACGAACCGCAGCTCGGGCGGGGCGAGCCGGGCGTTGAGCGGGACGAACATCGCGCCGAGCAGGCCCGCGGCGAAGAACGTCTCCACCAGGGACGGGTGATTGGGCCCGAGGTAGGCGATCCGGTCGCCGCGGCCCACGTCGAGGGCCGCGAGCCCGTGAGCCAGCCGGGTGACCCGGTCGTACAGCTCGCCATAAGTGCGGTCGATTCCCTGGAAACCGATCGCGGGCCGGGCGGGCGTCATCCGCGCCCTGCGTGCCGGCCAAGACCCAAGCCCCTGATTGCGCATCGGCACTCCTTGACGGTCAGGACTCAAGGTAGGTCACCAAGCGCTTGCTGTCACCGGAATGCCACACTTTCTCCCGCCCCGCCCGGGCGAGCCCGCATGGTGGCCGAGGGCGCTGCCGGCAAGGCGGTCGCCGAGCAGCTCTTCCTCGGCGGCCGCACGGTCGAGCACCATCTCAGGGACATCTTCAGCAAGCTCGGCATCCGCTCACGGGTGGAGCTGGTCAGGTTCACGTCCTGAGCGATGCCGCCGCCGGAAGGACCCAGGTGAACGTACGACGGCCGCGTGCCCTGCTCGTCATGGACCCCGCCACCTTCGCCGAGCAGTTCCACGAGCCGCAGTTGCGGCGGCTGCGCGAACTGGCCGAGGTCGGCGACCCCGTCTGGACCGCCGACCTGGACGCGCCCGCGGCGCGGCGGGCGCTGAACGCGGCCGAGGTGCTGGTGACGTCGTGGGGCTGCCCGCCGCTGACCGCCGAGCGCCTGGCGGACGCGTCCCGGCTGCGTGCGATCTTCCACTGCGCCGGCTCGGTACGCGGGTTCGCCACGGACGCGGTCTGGCGCCGCGGCCTGCTCGTCACCACGGCGGCGGACGAGAACGCGATCCCGGTGGCCGAGTTCACCCTGGCCGCGATCGTCTTCGCCGGGAAGAAGGCGCCGTTCCTCGCCCAGGACGCGCGCCGGTACCGCGAGGACCGGTCCTACCTGGCCCGCCGCGGCGAGCTGTCCAACCGCGGCAGGACGATCGGCGTCGTCGGCTTCTCCCGGGTGGGCCGCCGGGTCGTGGACCTGCTGCGCGTCCTGGAGGCGGCGGAGGTGCTGGTCGCCGACCCGTACGCGGACGCGGACGAGGTGCGCGCGGCCGGCGCCCGCCTGGTCGCGTTGCCCGAGCTGCTGGCCCGCTGCGACGTGCTCACGCTGCACGTCCCGGCGCTGCCCGCCACCCGTCACCTCGTCGGGGCCGCCGAGCTGGCCCTGCTGCGCGACGGCGCGACCGTGATCAACACCGCGCGCGGCTCGGTCCTGGACACCGCCGCGCTGGAACGCGAGTGCGCGGCCGGCCGGATCGACGCCATCCTCGATGTCACCGACCCCGAGCCGCTGCCGGCCGGCTCACCGCTGTACGACCTGCCCAACGTCATGCTCACCCCGCACGTCGCGGGCTCGATCGGCGCGGAGACCCGGCGGCTCAGCGACAGCGCACTCGACGAGCTCGAACGGCACGTGTCGGGCCGTCCGCCGCGCGCTCCCGTGACGGCCGGGGATCTCGGCGTGAGCGCCTGAGCCGACGCGCGGGCCGTCCGTCCCGGCGGGCGTCACCGGAAGGCGGCGGCGTTGCGCCTGGCCCAGCCCGCGAAGTCGCCGGGGGCCCGGCCGAGGATCTTCTCGACGTCGGGGCTGACGGTCCGCTCCCGGACGGTCGGGGTGCCGAGGATGTCGAGCGTGGTGTCGGCGACGGGGGCGGGCATGAACGTGACCATCTGGGCGCGGGCCTCCTCGCGGGTCTGCTCGGCGAAGGCGATCGGCTCGCCGACGGCCTCGGCGATGGCGGCGGCCCGCTCGCGCGGGGTGGTGAGGGCCGGCCCGGTCAGTTCGTACGTCGCGCCGGCGTGGCCCGGCTCGGTCAGGACGGCGGCGGCCACGGCCGAGATGTCCTCCGGGTCGACGATCGGCAGGCCGACCTCTCCGAAGGGCGCGGCCACCGCACGGCCCGACCGGACGGACGGGACCCAGGCGTAGGCGTTGGAGGCCAGGCCACCGGGGCGCAGGATCGTCCAGTCGGCGCCGGACTCCATGACGGCGCGTTCGAAGGCGGCGAAGGCCAGGCCGTGCGACGGCGAGTCGGGCCGGGTGGCCACTCCCTGGGAGGAGAGCAGGACGATCCTGCCGGCCCCGGCGAAGGGCGCGACCACCCGGACGGGGTCCCCGGTCATCATCAGGTCGCCGCCGATGAGCAGGAAGACCGCGTCCGCCGCGGCAGGCAGGCCGGCGGACGGGCCGGACAGGTCGGCGGCGACCGCGCGCACGCCGGCCGGCACGTCGGACGGGGTGATGCGGCGGGACACGGCGGTCACCTCGTGGCCCCGCTCGGCGAGCAGGCGGACCAGCGGACGGCCGACGTTCCCGGTGGCACCGGTGACAACGATCATGATTCTCTCCTCAGTCATTAGTCAGTTGCCTGACTAACAAGAACCGTAACACAGAAACTGAGTCAGGCAACTAACTACGTGTGAATCCCGCGCGCCCCGGGGACATCTGGGCAAATGGGGACGGTTCTCGCTGCCACGGCGCTGGCCGGGCAAGGATGGACCCAGCTGGGCGAACTGGGCCTGGCCCTGCTGCTGTCGGCCGCCATCGGGCTCGAACGCGAGATCCGCCAGAAGAGCGCCGGCCTGCGCACCCACACGCTGGTCGGCTTCGCCTCGGCCCTGATCATGCTGGTGTCCAAGTACGGCTTCGCCGACGTCCTGGGCGAGCACGTCACGCTCGACCCCTCCCGGGTGGCCGCGCAGATCGTGTCGGGCATCGGGTTCATCGGCGGCGGCCTGATCTTCGTCCGGCGGGACGCGGTGCGCGGCCTGACCACCGCCGCGGTGGTCTGGCTGACCTGCGCGGTCGGCATGGCCGCCGGAGCCGGCCTGTGGCTGCTGGCGATCGCCGTCACCGCCGGCCACTTCCTGGTCCTGTTCGCCTTCACCCCGCTCAGCGCCCGGCTGCCGCGCTCGAAGTACGCCCAGTCGCGCCTGCACCTGACCTACCTCGACCGCCACGGCGCGCTCCGGCGGGTGCTCTCCCTGTGCAGCGACATGGGCTTCGTCATCGCCGAGCTCACCATGGAACGCGAGCACGAGGGCAAGGACCCGCGGTCGGTCTCGATCTGGCTCGTCGTCCAGGGCTCCGGGGTGGTCAGGGAGCTGGTCGCCGAGCTGCTGGACATCGACGGCGTGCTCGGCGTCTCCAGCGAGGACCTCGACGTCACCACGCCCTGACGGCGGCCGGGGCCGCACAACCGTTCAAGACCGGGGCCCGTCCGCCCGGCTACAACGGTTGGCGGCGGCACGCGTGGAGCGGGAGGTCGGGCGCATGGCCGGAGCGGGATTCATCGGACTGGGCATCATGGGACGGCCCATGGCGCTCAACCTGGTGCGGGCGGGCACGCCGGTCGTGGTCTGGAACCGTACGGCGGCCGGGTGCGAGCCGTTGCGGGCGGCCGGCGCGCGGGTCGCGGCGAGCCCGGCCGAGGTGTTCGAGGCGGCCCGGGTCGTGCTGCTCATGCTGGCCGACGAGGCCGCCGTGAACGCGGTGCTCGGACGCGGCACGCCGCGGTTCGCGTCCATGGTCGCGGGGCGGGTCGTGGTGCACATGGGCACGACGTCCCCGGCGTACTCGGCGGACCTGGGCGCGGCGGTGCGGGCGGCGGGCGGCGACTACGTCGAGGCGCCCGTGTCGGGCTCGCGCGGCCCGGCCGAGGCCGGGCGGCTGGTGGCGATGCCGGCCGGCGAGCCCGCGGCGGTCGAGGAGGTACGCCCCCTGCTCGCGCCGATGTGCTCCGAGGTGATCGCGTGCGGCCAGGTCCCCGGCGGGCTGCTGATGAAGCTGGCGGTGAACATCTTCCTGATCACCATGGTCAGCGGCCTGGCCGAGGCCGCGCACTTCGCCGCCCGGCACGGCCTGGACCTGGAGACGTTCGCCCACGCGCTGCACTCGGGCCCGATGGCCAGCGAGGTGTCCCGGTCGAAGGCCCGCAAGCTGCTGGACGGCGACTTCGCCGCCCAGGCCGCCGTCGCCGACGTGCTGAAGAACAACCGGCTCATCGCCGAGGCGGCGCGGGCGTCGGGCGTGGCCTCGCCGCTGCTGGACGTCTGCCACGAGCTGTTCGCCGAGACCCTGGCGCTCGGGCACGGCACGCTCGACATGGCGGCCGTCGTGCGCGCGATCGAGGCCAGGACCGACGGGCCTCAGGTGAGGGCGGCGGTCCACTCGCCGGGCGTGAGCCCGTAGGCGCGCTTGAACATGCGGGTCAGGTGGCTCTGGTCGGCGAAGCCCGCCCGCAGCGCGGCCTCCGGCAGCGGCAGGCCACCGCGCATCGCCCGCCGGGCCAGGTCCAGCTGGCGCATCGTCCTGAACCGGGTGGGGCTGGTGCCGAAGGCGGCGCGGAACTGGCGGGCGATCGTCCAGCGGTCGAGCCCCGAGACGCGTTCCAGCACGGCCACCGGGTGCCGGGTCGCGGGGTCGGCGGCGATCAGCTCGCGCACCCGCGTCAGGGCCTCCAACGCGAGGGCGCCGCGCCGCCGCCGGGCGGGGACGTCGGCGTGACGCTCCAGCGCCGCCGCGACCAGCAGCGCGACCTCCAGCCGGGCCAGTTCCTCCAGGGGCTCGTCCAGGTGCCGCAGCCACGCCAGAAGGGCCGGCGACATCCCCTCCGGCCGCACGACGGGGTCGGCGACGAACGGCAGCGGCCGGCCGCCCAGCGCCTCCTGGACCAGGTACGGGTCGACGTAGAAGATCCGGTAGCCGAAGCCCGCGTCGGTGCCCGCGGCGCCGTCGTGCGGCTCGTCGGGGTGCAGCACGTGCCACTCCCCCGGCAGGCATCGCCGCAGCTCGCCGCGGTAACGGAAGGTCTGCACGCCGGCGAGCGTGACACCGATCGCGTACGTGTCGTGGCGGTGGGGCGCGAACGCCTCGCCGACGAGCGAGGCCGCCAGCCGCTCGATGCCCTCGGCGGCCGGGCCGAAGCGCAGCCGGTGCCCCGGCCGTGCCGCCCCGCCCCGGACAGGTCGTGTCTCCACCACCCCAGTGTCGGCCATCGCGGCCGGGTTCACCCCTCCGTCTCGGGCAGCGCCCGCGCGTCGTTCCCGACGATCGGGTTGCGCACCCGGCCGAGGCGTTCGGCCTCGACCTCGACGACGTCGCCGGGCCGCAGCAGCCACGGCGGGGTGCGCGCGTAGCCGACCCCGGCGGGCGTGCCGGTGGCCAGCAGGTCGCCGGGCCGCAGCGTGAACGTGCGCGAGATCAGGGCCAGGGTGTCGCCGACGCCGTAGACCATCTCGTCGGTACGCCCGTCCTGGACCACCTCGCCGTTCACCCGGGTCCGCACCCGCAGCCCGTCACGCAGGTCGCCGACCTCGGACGCGGGCACCAGCGGGCCGAGCGGGCCGGAACGGTCGGCGTTCTTGCCGAGGATCCACTGGCTGGTGAGCTTCTGCGCCCTGCGCGCGGTCAGGTCGTTGAAGACCGAGTAGCCGGCGACCGCGGCCAGCGCCTCCTCCGGGTCCGCGTCCACCAGCGGCGCGCCGACGTACGCGACCACCTCGCCCTCCCAGTCCAGGCCGTCCTCGCCGGAGGGCACCGGGACCGGGACGCCGTCCACGGTCAGCGACCGCGTCCAGCGGGCGAACAGCGTGGGGTGCGGCGGCACGCCCTCCCCGGCGTACGAGCCCTCGGCGACGTGCCTGAGGTAGTTCAGACCGACGCAGATCACCCGGGCCTGCGGCAGCACCGGCGGCACGAAGGTGACCGACGAGGCCGGGACCCGCTCACCGGCCGGCTCGCCGGACAGGAACCCGGCCGCGCCGGCCCAGAACCGCTCCAGCGGGGCCAGCACGGCGACCTCGGCGCCGTCGTCCGACAACGCACCCACTTCTACCCCGCCGCCCCTTTCAACGGCCCTTTCAACGGCCCTTTCCGGGGCGTTCCGGCGGATCCCGACGATCCTCATCGTTCATCTCCTCAAGGCCGCGAAAACCTTCCAAAGGTTCGCAGGTTTTGTGGTTGGATCCGGACTATGCCCTACCTCTCCTCGCCCGGACAACCGGCGTCCGCCCCCGGACAGGGCGCGCTCACGCGGGCCGAGCGGCTGGCCGCCGCGCTCGACGACCGGATCAGGTCGCGCGGGCTGACGCCCGGCGAACCGGTCGGCACGCTGGAGTCGCTGCGCGCGGAGACGGGCCTCGGCTACGCCACGGTCAGCGAGGCCGTCCGGCTGCTGCGCGACCGGGGCGTGCTGGAGATCCGGCCGGGGCGCGGCGGCGGGCTGTTCGTCGCCGACCCCGGTCCGGTGGTGCGGCTGCGGCACACCCTGCTGGGCGTCGCGGAGGAGCCGGGCACGGTCGCCGACGCCATCGAGCTGCGCGACCACCTGGAGGAGCTGATCGACGTCGGCGCCGCCCGCCATCGCACCCGCCGGGACGTCGCCGACCTGCGCCGCCTGCTGCGACGGCTGCGCGCCGCGCCCGGCTGGGACGCCTTCGTCCGCGCCAACTGGGCCCTGCACGAACGCATCGCCGCGATCAGCCCGAACGCCATGGCCCGCGCCGTCTACACCGGCACCCTCGGCCATCTGGGCGCCACCTCCCCGAGCCCCGACGACGCGGCCGGCGCCGGCTACCGCGAGCAGCGCTACCAGGCCCACGCCGACCTGGTCGAGGCGATCGCCGCGGGCGACGAGAACGCGGTACGGGCCGCCGTCGCCCGGCACAACACCACCACCTGAGACAGACCGAAGGGGCCCGCATGCCCGGCGAGTACCGCCAGTACCTGTTCCCGCACGACCACCCGCGGCTGGCCGGCGTCCGCGGCCTCGACCCCTACGCCTACCGCGAGCTGGCCAGGACGCCGGGCACGTTCACCGGCGGCCTGATCGAGGGCTGGACCCCGCTGTACGGGAACGACTTCCGCGGCGTCACCGAGGACGGCGCCTTGAGGGACGGCCTGCACCCGTTGACACCGGCCGCGCCCGGCGAGGAGGCCCCGGTCGCCGCCATGGTGTCGGCCGCCCGCGACCTGCTGGCCTGCCTCGACGACGAGGGCCGCGAACGCCTCTCGTACGAGGTCGACGCCGTGGAGTGGCAGACCTGGGCCAACCCCGAGTTCATGCAGTTCGACACCGGCCTGCGGCTGGACCTGCGGCCGCCGGTCGTCAGGGAGAAGGCGCTGGCCCTGGTGGGCGCCTCGCTCTCGCCCGAGGGCCACCGGCTCGTCCGCGCGGTGATGCGGGTCAACGGCTTCCTCGGCGAGGTCGTCGGCCTGGAGACCGTGCTCAACGAGTTCAGCTACAACCTCGCCCTCTACGGCACCCCCGACCTGCGGGCCCCCTGGGGCTGGCAGCTCTACGGCCACCACTGCGCCCTGAACTGCCTGGTCGTCGAGGGCCGCATGGCGCTGTCGCCGGTGTTCCTCGGCGCCGAGCCGGACGAGATCGACGCCGGTCCGCACGCCGGCCTGCGTGACCTGTTCGCCGACCGAGTCGCCCTCGGCCTGCGGCTGATGGCCGCCCTGCCCGAGGAGCAGCGCCGGCAGGCCGTCGTGTACGAGCGCATGGTCGATCCGGCGATGCCCGAGGGACGCGTGCACCCCGGGGACGAACGTCACCTGGCCGGGGCGTTCCAGGACAACCGCGTGATCCCGTACGAAGGGATTCGGGTCGCCGCCATGCCCGCGGCGGCGAGGGAGCACGCGCTGGCCGTCGCCGAGTCGTTCGCCGGCCTGCTCCCGCCCGGCCCGCGCGCCACCCGGCTGCGGGAGATCGCCGCGCACCTGGACGAGACCTGGTTCTGCTGGATCGGCGGCCACGCGCCCGGCGACGTCTTCTACTACCGGCTGCAGTCACCGGTGATCGTCGCCGAACTCGACCACCACTGCGGCGTCTTCCTCGACTACGACACGCCGAAGCCGTTCCACGTCCACACCGTGCTGCGCACGCCGCACGGCAACGACTACGGCCGCGCGTGGGTCCGGCGGTGGACGGCCGCGGGTCAGGACTCGGGCTGAAGGTAGACGACCGTGGACATCGGGACCCGTTCGCGGATGCGCCGCTCGGTCTCGGCCAGCGCCTCGGCCACCTCGTCCCCCTGCTCGGCGACGGTGACGCGGGCGGCCACCAGCAGCTCCTCCGGGCCCAGGTGCAGGGTGCGCAGGCGGGTGAAGGAGGCGACGGCGTCGTCCTCGCGCAGGGCCTCCTCGATGGCCCGCTGGACCTCCGGGGACGCCGACTCGCCGATGATCATGCTCTTGGTCTCGGTGGCCAGCGTGATGGCCACGATGATCAGGAGCACGCCGATGGCGATCGAACCGATGCCGTCGTAGACCGGGTTGCCGGTGACCAGCGCGAGCGTGACCCCGATGAGGGCGAAGGCCAGCCCGGTCAGCGCGGCGGTGTCCTCCAGCAGGACCACGGGCAGCTCGGGGGCCTTGGCCTCGCGGATGTAACGCGTCCACGACCGGCCGCGGCGGGCCTGGTCGGCGTTGCGGACCGCCGTGCGCAGGGACAGCCCTTCCATGACGATCGCGCCCACCAGCACGCCGATCGCCCATGGCCAGCTCTCCAGGGGCTTCGGGTCGCTGATCTTCTCGTAGCCCTCGTACAGGGCGAACAGGCCGCCGCCGAAGAACAGCACCACCGAGACCAGGAAGGCGTAGAAGTACCGCTCGCGCCCGTAGCCGAAGGGGTGGTCGGGGGTGGGTCCGCGTTTGGCGCGGGACTGGCCGAGCAGCAGCAACCCCTGGTTGCCGGAGTCGGCGAAGGAATGGATGCCCTCGGCGAGCATCGAGGACGAGCCGGTGAAGAAGAACGCCACGAACTTGGTGACGGCGATCCCCAGGTTGGCGGCCAGCGCCGCGTAGGTGGCCTCCTGCGAACCCTTACCGCTCACGCCGTCCCCGCAACCGGTGCTCGTGCGGGCTGTCGGGTCATCACTGTCCTCCCGGGCCGTCGTCTCTGTTGGATGCGTGCCTTTGCCCCGTGGGCCCGCGTCCACACCTTGATCCCGCGTCCAGGTCGCCGTGCACGGCGTGCATTGATGCGCGTCATGCATCTTTGTAGGGTGGAACGGCCGCATCCGAGAGAACAGGACGTGCCGATGAGCGACACCAGCCTGACCGACGACTCCCCGGGCGCCGGCCCCACGGCGATGCGCCGCATCCTGCCCGCCGACCTGGTCGAGCGCGGCCGCTGCCCGTTCGACCCGCCGCCGGGCCTGCGGGAGCGGCGCGGCCAGGACCCGGTCCAGCCGGTGCGGCTGCTCAACGGCGCCCAGGCGTGGCTGGTCACCGGCTTCGACGAGGCCCGCACCGTCCTGTCGGACGCCCGCTTCAGCGCCGACCGGGTCCGCCACCGCGAGGCCACGTCGTTGCAGCCGCACGAGGTGGCCGAGCAGGCGGCTGGCACCCTCCAGCCGGGCCCGCCGGTCGAGAGCCGCGAGGACGGCTTCTTCGTGTTCATGGACCCGCCCGAGCACACGCGCATCCGCCGGCTGCTGACCGGCCAGTTCACCGTCCGTCGCATGCGGGAGCTGGAGTCGCGGGTCACCGAGATCGCGGTCGAGCACATCGAGGCGATGCGGGCGGCCGGCCCGCGGGCCGACCTCGTGCCGGCGTTCGCGCTGCCGCTGCCCTCCCTGGTCATCTGCGAGCTGCTCGGCGTCGACTACGCCGACCGCGCCGAGTTCCAGGAACGCACCTCCGTAGGGCTGAACGCCAACTCCACCGCCGAGGAGCGGGCCGTCGCGGGCGCCGAGCTGTACGCGTTCATGCAGCGCCTGGTGGCCGCCAAGCGTGCCGAACCGGCCGACGACCTGCTGTCGGGGCTCGTCCACGAGGCCGACCCGCCGCTGACCGACGCCCAGCTCGTGGACGTCGCCCTCGTCCTGCTCGGCGCCGGCCACGAGACCACCGCCAACATGCTGGGCCTGGGCGCGTTCGCCCTGCTGGAGCATCCCGACCAGCTCGCCGCCCTGCGGGAGGACCCCTCCCTCGTCGACAACGCGGTCGAGGAGCTGCTGCGCTTCCTGAGCATCATCCAGCTCGGCGTCAGCCGGGTCACGACCGAGCCCGTCACGCTGGGCGGCGCCGACCTCCCGGCCGGTTCGACGGTCGTGATCGCCACGCCGGAGGTCAACCGCGACCCCCGCCACTGGCCCGACGCCGACCGGTTCGACGTCGACCGCGCCCGCGTCCCGCACCTGGCCTTCGGGCACGGCGTGCACCAGTGCCTGGGCCAGCAGCTCGCCCGGGTCGAGATGCGCATCGGGCTCAAAGAGCTGATCACGCGGCTGCCCGGCCTGCGGCTGGCCGTCCCGGCCGAGCAGGTGCCGGTGCGCAACGAGATGCTGATCTTCGGCGTGCACTCCCTGCCCGTCACCTGGTCCTGACCGGGCCGGACCCCATAATGGGGACCGTGGTGAAGGAGGCCGGGGTGGTTCAGCTCGCATCGGGCGGCGGGGAGCCCGCGTCGCCGGCCGTCGGCCGCCGCGAACGCAAGAAGCAGGCCACCCGCGCCGCCCTCCGCGAGGCGGCGCTCCGGCTCTCCCTGCGCCACGGCGTCGCGAACGTGACCGTCGAGCAGATCGCCGACGAGGCCGACATCGCGTTGCGCACCTTCTTCAACTACTTCTCCAGCAAGGAGGAGGCGGTCGTGGCCTCGCTGGCCGCCGCGGCCCAGGAGCTCATCGCCCGGTTCAGGGCCCGGCCGCGCACCGAGCCGGTCCTGCGGGCGTTCCGCGAGGCCGTGCTGGCCGTCATGAACGAGAGCGACGCCGCCGGCCGCGACCACGTCCGGGCCCTGCAGCTCGTACGGGCGGCGCCCACGCTGGTGCCCCAGCAGCTGGCCGTACTGGCCGCGCAGGAGCAGGCCCTGGCCGAGGCGATCGCCGAGCACATCGGCCACCCCGCCCCCGGACGGCCCGGCGACACCGGCTATCCCCTCCTGTGCGCGTCCGCCGCGTTGACGGCGCTCCGCGTCGTCCTGGACCAGTGGCTCCGGCAGACCGCGGCCTCCGCCCGGCCGCCGGACACGGCCCTGCTCGCGCGGCAGATCGACACGGCCATCGGCCAGCTCGCGTCCGGCCTCGACCACCCCGGCCACGACGCCCCGTAGCGCCCGCCCGGCCGAGAACTGAAGCTGATTACCGGAAAGAGAGTTCGTTATATGGTGGTGAGTGATCGAACTCCTCTGCGCCTGCCCGGCAGCCGACCGTGAAGTGAGCAGCCAGCGTGCCCGACGACCGTCCCTCCACCTGGACCTTCCTCACCCACCACGCACGCGTCCTGATGGAGATCGCCAGAGATCCCGAGACCCGGCTGCGCGACATCGCCGCCCGCATCGGCATCACCGAGCGGGCCGTCCAGGGCATCGTCTCCGACCTGCACGAGGGCGGCTACCTCAACCGCGAGCGCGTGGGCCGCCGCAACCACTACAGCCTCAACCTCGACCGCGGCTTCCGCTACCCGACGGAGGCCGGCATGCCGGTCCGCGCCCTGATCGACATCTTCGCCCAGCACGACCTCCCCACCCGCCACGACCCCGGACCTTGAAGGTCCTGCGGCAAGCAGGCGAACTCCCCGAAGGCGCCCCCCTGACCATCAGCTGACGCCACCGCCTACATCACGGAAGACCGGGCGACGGCGATGCCGCGCTAAGATCGCGTCCCGTGCAGCCGGACGGTTTATGGCGAATTATCAGGATCGGATTGGTAGGTCTGGTCCTTGCGGCGGCGGTCGCGGGACTGATGATCGGCGACTCCTGGCTCTGGGTGGCCGTCGAATGGTCGCCACCGGCTCAGCTGAGGTTCTACGCGCCCGACGGGTTCGACACCCTGACGACGGTGACGCTGCTCGCGGCGGCCCCGGTGAAGGCCGTGCTCCTGTGGCTGATCCTGCGTGCCCCCGCACCGGGCCCGCTGGATCGCCGGGCGAAGGCGCTGCGCCTGCTGCTGTGTCTGGCGGTGGCGTACATGCTCGTGCTGTGGTTCGCGATCGCGCTGCTCCCCGACGTGGTCGGCGCGGCGTTCCGGCTCGCGCTGTGGACCTCGATCAACGTCCTGTACCTGCTCGTCATCCGCTGGCGGTCCTGGGCGCTGCGCACGGCGGCCGGGGCGGTGTTCGCGGTCGATCTGACCGGGATGGCCAACGAACTGCTCGACGAGCTCGACCTCCCGGAGCTCGGCTCGGGCGGCATCGTCGGACCGGTCTTGATGCTGAGCGGAGCGGCGGCGACCGTCATCACGGTCCTCGGGCAGTGGCGCGACGGACGGTGGAGCCGCGGCACGCTGATCGCCGGGTGGTCATCGGTGGGCGTCTGGGCGTTGGTGATCCCGCTCAACCTGCTCTTCGCGGAGATCTTCGGCGGCAGTCTGGCGACGACCGTCGTGATGGACGCGGTGGGGCTCGTCAGCCTCGTCTGGCTCGCCGCGACCGCCCGTGAACTGCCCACCGACGACCGCCTGGCGGATCTTCCGCCCGCGCGGCGGCGGGCGGTCCGCGTCGCGGTGGCGGCCGTGGTCGTGCTGCCGGTCATCGCGGCGATCCACCCGGAGCAGAACGCGTACCGCACCTACACCGGCACCTACACCGGCACGTCGCCGGGCTGCTACGACCCGCCCAGCTTCGGCGACCTCGAACCCGCGGAACGCGACGCCACGTTCCTGTGCCTGGCGCGCAGCACAACTGCCGGGATCCCGCCCATGTTCCCGGACAACCTGTCGGACCAGGCGATCCTCGCGTACGGGCGGGCGCTGTGCCGCGCCAAAGACCGTGACGAGCAGGAGGTGATCCTGAAGCGGGCCGGGAGCGCGCGGCCCGCCTCGGGCGCGTCCCCGTGGGACCTCGTCTACGTCTGCCCGGAGATCGTCGGCGCGACCAATCCCGAACTGCTGCGGTCGACCGCGGAGACCAAGGCGGCGCACGACGCCTACATCGCCAAGGAGAACGCGAAGTGCCGCGATCCGTGGCCCCGGACGAAGGGGGTCGTCCAGGCCACGGCCAACTATTTCCTGTTCGTCGACGGCGATCCCGGCTACCTGGTCCACGACCCCGCGGACGAAGCCGCCGAAGTGGCGGCGGAACAGGCGACGGACAGGAGCTACGACGACAGCGCCGGCATCGGGGTGTCTCGCAGCGCGGCGCTCATCGGGCATGTCGAGGACGTCTCTGATCTGTGTCTCACGGTCAAGGCCCTCCGTACCGCGCCGCCACGGCGCACGGCCGGCTGGGATCAGGTCGACGAGGTGCCGATCGTCAGCCTCAGCGGCCGGCTCACCGTGCCCGAGAAGGGGGAGGGCGAGGTGGGCGCGGGCGCCCCGATGCCGAACCTGGCGATCGCGGGCAAGGGCGGCTACCGTCTCCGTGTCCACGTGCGGATCGGCGAGACGGGAGAGGAACACCTGGTCGTCGTGTTCCCGGGTACGTCGAGAAAGCGGCTCACGCTGAAGCCGTGAGCGGCGGCCGCCGGACGTCAAGCTCAACCGGCTGCGCCGCCTGTCGCTTCCCGGCGCTGGTCAGCCGGCCGGATGGGGTGTCGTCGTAGAGCGGGTCGGGGTCGGCGTGGACGGCACCCGCCGCCCCCTCGGTGGCGTAGGAGCCGGGTTCGATCAGGGTCACCTTGACGCCGAAGGCGGCGACCTCCTGGGCGAGGGCGCCGGCCGAAGTGCTCCTTGCCCGCTTCACGCTCTCGAAGACCGCGGCCCGTTCCGTCAGGTGTGTCAGGACAGGCTGAACGCCGCCGCGCGATGGGCGACCCATTGGGCGTAGGTGAACGGCGGCCGTCCGGTGACGTCCTCGACGGTCGGCGACGTCTCGGCGGTCCTGCCGTCCAGCGCGGCGAGCCCATCGAGGTAGGCGTCGGCCACCTGCGGGGGCATGCCGCTGCCGACCAGCTGCCGCCGGGCCTGCGCGCGTGGCACCTCCTCGAAGCGCACCGGCCGGCCCACCGTCTCCGCGATGATCCGCACGCGGTCGATCTGGGTCAGCGACTGCGGTCCGGTCAGGAGGTACGCCTCACCGACCCGTGCGTCGAGCAGGGCTCGGACGGCGACCGCGGCGATGTCACGGGGATCGATCGCGGGTACCGCCGCGTTGCCGTGGACGCCGCGCACGACCTCCCCTTCGGCGAGCTGCCGAGCCCAGCTGAGGTCGTTGGTCATGAAATAGTCGGGACGGATGAAGGTCCACGGCACCCTGGAGGCGGCGACGGCCCGTTCGAGCCGCAGATGCTGCTCGCCGATCAGCCCGGGTATGGCGTAGGTGACGGCCGCCGACGACAACAGGACGACCTGCCGCAGCTCGACCTGCCTGGCCGCCTCCAGGAAGCCGTCGACGGCGTCGTGGAGGGGGAACAGGAAGGCCCGGTCGATTCCCGTCAGCGCCGCGGGAAGCGTGTCCGGCCGGGTCAGGTCACCGACCACCACCTCGACCTCGTCGGGGAACGGGTGGCGGGTGGGGTCACGGGTGAGCACGCGGACCTGCTCTCCCGCTTCCAGGAGCTGGTGGACGATGTCGGCGCCGACGTTTCCTGAGGCGCCGGTGACCAGGATCATGATCGATCTCTCTTTCTCTTCTCGGGGCCGTGCCGGTCAGGGCCTTCTGAGTGCCGCCACGTCGAACTCCAGCGTCACTTTCCCGGCCACCAGGCCGGCGGCGGCGGACCAGTGCACGCCCCAGTCCTTGCGGTTGATCGTGGCGCCGCCCTTGAGCTGGAGCCGGAGGTCGCCCGACGGGTCGTGCTCGGCGGACGTCAGTTCGAGGTTCACGGTGATCGGGTTGCGCACGCCGCGGATGGTCAGGTCCCCGGTGAGTTCGAAGGCGGTCGCGCCGATCTGCCGCACCTCACTTGAGGTGAAGGTGATGGCCGGGTGCTCGGCGAGGTTCAGGTACTTGTCCCGCAGGTACTCGTCGCGCTTCGGGTTGCCGCTCTGGATGCTCGCGCTCTGGACGGTGAGCTGGACGGCCGACCTGGCCGGGTCGCCGCCGTCCAGACGTGCGTGCCCCTCGAAGTCGTCGAACCGTCCGCGGACCTCGGGGCCGATCGTGTGCCGGGCGACGAAGCCGATCCGGGTGCGGGCCAGGTCGAGGGTGTAGTCGCCGGTCAGGTCGCTGAGCACGAAGGTGGTCGTCATGCTGGTCTCTCCTGGATGCGTCGGGGGGATCAGGCGTTGAGCGGCGAGCCCGGCAGCGGCGTGGAGTCGAGGTACCTGACCTCGTAGACGCGCTCGGCGAACCTCCACCCTTCGCGGGTGCGCTGGTAGCGGTCGTGGTAGAGGGCGAAGTTCAGGTGCGAGCTGCCGTCGCGCATGCGTCCGAACTCCTGGACGTAGGCCCGGCCGGTCGCGGTGTCGCCGTCGATCCGGATGATGCCGGGGTGGACGTTCTGCACGAAGAACTCCCAGAGTCCCTGGCCCCACCTGACCCCTTCGCGGATCTGCTCCCTGCCGAGGAACTCCTTGCCGATGTGCGGCCAGCGCATGGCGGCGTCGGGGACGAACAGCGAGGCGAGGCGGTCGTAGTCGCGCATCATCACCGCGTCGGTGAGCTCGCCGCGCAGCGCCTCGATCTCGACGCGGTCGGCGACGGCCTGCATGTCGCTCATCGGAATCCCTGCCTTGTCGATGTGTTCCTGAGGTGCTTCGCCACCTTCCAGGTGGTGACGTGTTCATCATCAGCGCAGGTCAGAGGCCGATCAATGTAAGGTTCGTGGGGCGATGCATAACATGGGGGTTATTCATGGAGTTACGGGACATCGAGATCTTCCTGACGCTCGCCGAAGAGCTGCACTTCGGCCGCACCGCCGAACGGCTTCACGTGTCCCAGGCGCGTGTCAGCCAGGCGATCAGCAAGCAAGAACGGCAGATCGGCGCGGCGCTGTTCGACCGCACCAGCCGGCGCGTGGCGCTGACCCCGATCGGCCGACGGCTCCGCGAGGATCTGCAGCAGGCCTACGACCTGCTGCGGGAGGGCCTGGCCCGCGCCCAGGCGGCAGGTCAGGGCACGGACCGCACCCTCCGATTGGGCGTGTTCGGCCACGCCGGGCACGAGCTACAGCCTCTCGTGGACGCCTTCCGCGCCCGTCACCCCGGCGGCGACGTGCAGTTCAGCGAGGTCACCGGCGGCGACCCGTTCGCCGCGCTGCGGGCCGGGGAGGCCGACGGGCACGTGCTGTGGTTGCCCGTGGCCGAACCGGACCTCTCCGTCGGGCCCACCGTGCTCACCAGCGGCCGGGTGCTGGCAGTGGCCGAGGGCCATCCGCTCGCCGAACGCGGCAGCGCCTCCCTGGAGGATCTCGCCGACAACCACGTCATCGACCTCGGGCCTCGTGCACCTGACTACTGGGTCGCGTCAATGGTTCCGTTTCGTACGCCGCTCGGCAGTCGGGTCCCCCGGGGGCCCATCGCGCGTACCTTCCACGAGATCCTCGCTCTGGTCGCCGCCGGGCACTGCGTCCACCCGTTGGGCGAGATCGCCGCCCGCTACAACCGCCCTCCCGGCATCGTCTTCGTGCCCCTCACCGACGCTCCCGCTCTTCAGTTCGCCCTGATCTGGCCGTCCGGCATCGACAACCCGGCCATCCGGGCCCTGGCCCGGACCGCCGCCGACCTCGGTCCCATCGTGCTGGACGCTCCTCACGGTGCTTGACGAGGGAGGGGAAGGGCGCGGTCGCCGAGGTCGCTTCGACGGCCCTGCCGCGCCGTCGGCGGGACAAGGGCGACAGCGACCACGACCAGGCCGATCCCGACGAACTCGACAGCGGTCAGGACGGTACCGGAGAACAGCAGATCCAGCAGTGCGGTGACGGGTGGCACGCAGTAGAACAGGCTGGTCACCCGGGCGACTTCACCGGCCGCGACCATCAAGTACAACAATGCGGCTGCGCCGACCGAAACGACCACGATCATCCAGCCGAGCGCGAGGAAGAAGGCCGGATGACTGGTCAGGTGCAGCCCACCCGTGCACGCCGTGATCACGGCGAACGCCGCCGAACTGATGGTGCATTGAATCGCCAGTGCCGCCCAGGTACCCACGCCCACGGATCGGCCTTGGACGATGGTGGCGACGGTGATGGCCCCTAATGCGAGAAAGGCGAAAAGGAATCCCGAAAGCGTGCCGGTCTCACTGGCCCGGGACGTCGAACCGAACGCCGGACCAACCGTCAGTATGACACCGAGGAGACCGATCAGCAGCCCCGTCCGGAATCGGCGGTCATGACCCGGACGGGTGAGCAGCGTGGTGAAGATCGGCTGTGTCCCCAGCACGACGGCGATGATGTGCACCGCAACGGAGGCACGACGACACCCGAACTGTGGAACGCCGAGGCACGGCCGAGCGTCGCCGCGGAGGTCGGCTCGGTCGATGACTGGCAGAGCAACATCGCCGCGAACAACGGTGTGGGCATCACCCCGGCATCGAGCACCCGCCTGCATCCGCACGCCGAGATCGTCTACATTCCCCTGATCGACGCGCCCTCGGTGCCGGTCTTTCTCGCGTGGGCCCCCAATTCCCGACACCCCGCCCTGTCAGACTTCAGCCGGGTGGCACACGCCGTCGTACACGGCGCCCCCGACTCGTGACCTCTGGTGCCGCGCCCCTCAGAGCACTGCGCCATCCCCCACGAAACAGCGACGGAACAAGAACAGAGCTTGGAGGCGGCTGTGGCGATACCGAAGAAGGGCTCACGGCTCATCACCGTCGACGGCACCGTCTTCCGCTGGCGCGTGCGCCACAAGCCGACCTACGACGAGGGCATGGCCTGGTCACCCCTCAGCTTCGCAGTCGAGCGAGCCGAGTAGCCGGGAGTCGTTCTCATGGTGTCACTCCCCTACGCCCGGCCGGACAACTGGCTAGGAGAGCGAGCGATCGCGATCCGTCCTGCTCTCGTCGTCGGATGCATCCGGCGAGCCGCCTCAGCATCTGATCCGAGCTTCCCCTTTCTTCGGGGCATGATTCCGCAAGGTGACGGCATCGAAGACTTCGCTCGACGCCTTGGCACCGTTGGCGTTGGCATCGTCCTCGTCGGAGACCTCCCGCAGATCCGTCCACGGCACCACGCCCGGCAGGCGGCTGCTGCGTGACCTGCCTGGCACGCCGCCTTGGGGCGCGAGGAGGTCGAGGTCGTCGGAGACCGGTGAAGCTGACCCCGGCTCGGCACGCCGAGCCGGACGGGGTGTCGGCCTGGATGCCGCCGTTCAGGCGTCATGACGGATCGGGTCAGGCATGCCCACCGGCGTGTGCGTGCGCGTCGAGGAGGTGCGCGACCGCTTCGGTCACCTGTACGGCGAACGGGATGTGCAGCCATTCGTCCGGCACGTGCACGTTCGAGTCCGCACCGAGCGCGCCCGTGACGACGAACTGCGCCCGCGGGTACCGCCTGCCGAGCATCTCCATGAAGGGGATCCCGCCGCCGATGCCCATGTTCTGGCACGGCTTCCCGAACACGCGATCACCGACCTGCCGCAACGCCGAGGCCAGCCCTGGGGCCGGCGCCGGCGCGTGCCAGCCGTTCAGGACCATGAAGTCGCCGACCTCGACCTGCGCCCCGTACGGCACGTCGGTCGTGAGGATCTTCTCCAGCGCGGCCCGCGCCGCCTCGGCGTCGGCCGAGGGCGGCAGGCGGAAGCTCAGCCGGAAGGAGGTCCAGGGCCGCAGCACGGCGCCCGCCACCGCGGGGTCCGGGAGCCCGCCGGCGCCGGTCACGGACAGGGTCGGCCGCCAGGTGTTGTTGAGGACGAGCTCGACGTCATCGTCGGACACTCGCCTCATCTCCGGCAGCAGCGGCAACCGGGGCACGGCGACCTCCGGATGGAGCGCGACGAGCGCCGCCGCCTCCGCCCGCCGTTCCTCCGGGATGGGCACCACCATCTCGGCCACCTTGACCTCACCGGTCTCCGAGTCCTCCACCCGATCGAGCAGCCGGCGCATGACACGGAACGAGCTCGGCACGATGCCGCTCCCGAGCCCGGAGTGGATGCCCGTCTCGAGGACGCGCACCGTGACGGTCGCCTGCACCGCGCCGCGCAGGCTGGACGTCAGCCACAGCCGCTCGTAGTCTCCGCCGCCCGCGTCCAGGCAGACCACCAGCGACACCTCGCCGAGCCGGTCGGCGAGATGCTCCAGGTACGCGGGCAGGTCCGGGCTGCCGGACTCCTCGCCAGTCTCCAGTAGCAGGACCGCCCGCGCGTGTTCGCCGCCTGCCCCGCGTACGGCCTCCAGCGCGGTCGTGGCGGCGTAGCCCGAGTACCCGTCGTCGGCGGCACCGCGGCCGTAGAGCCGGTCGTCGCGGATCACCGCCTGCCATGGGCCCAGGCCCTCCGACCAGTCACCCAGCGGCGGCTGCTTGTCGAGGTGCCCGTACAGCAGGACGGTCCCGGTCGCCGCCGCGCCCGGCGTCGCGGGCACGTCCACGAACAGGAGCGGGGCACGGCCGTCGAGCTGCACGACGTCGCACCGCGCGTCGGGCAGGCCCCGCGACGCCACCCAGCCCCGCACATGCTCGACGGCGGCCAGCAGATGACCGTGCTCCTCCCAGGCGGCGTCGTAGGCGGACGACACGGCCGGAATCTCGATCAACCCGGTGAGGCTGGGCAGCACGTCCGTCGCCCAGGCCTCACTGATCGATTCGCGAAGTTTCTGATGGTCCATGCGGTAATACTGGCGCAACCCCCGCGCCTCTCACGCACGGCGAGCGCGACGGCCCAGCCAGAAGCTGTCGGCCCCGTACTCCATGATCGGCCGTCGCTCACCGGGAGCAGGCCGGACAGGACCTCTCCCTTGGAGAACAACTCGATCAGTTGGAACGTATGGGGCAACAGGCTCAATCACGAAGGCCGTTCCCCTCTGGGACGGCCTTGGCCGGCTTGGGATGGCGCCCATATCAACGGATCGCAACTTCACCGTTACTCACAGCTCATAAGATCGGCGTCATGGCAGACATCGTCATTTGGGCGAAGCCCTTCGAGCCGCAGAATCACAACCCAGACACGAAGGGGCGCAAGGGCCTCTGCGATTGGCATGAGATGACTTTGAGGCGGGGTCCGTGTCCGCACAGGCCGTACGCAAGCGTGAAGATCAGGCACGAGGAGGCGGACCGCGAGTTCACGCACTCGGCATGTATCGAGGCACTCAATGAGATCTCGCAGCGCTACGGCTTCCCCATCCCCCAGCAGTAAAGCGAGCGCCTGGAGAACAGCTGATGCCGTAGCTGTACCTGGCAGCTCCACAAGATCGACAAGGCCACTTCCCGATCACGGGTAGTGGCGTTTGACCTCGAGTGGAGCCAAGGAGATACGAACTCCCGACATCTTGCTTGCAAAGACGAACACCGATCATGCCCGACCTGCGAAGACGCAGCTCACGGCACTGATCGCGTTCTCCGTGACTTCCCGCTGTTCCCCTGGTTCCCCGCCCTGGCGGGCACACGACGGGCACGGCTTGAGAACCTTCGCGCGGACGCGCACACCTTCGCCCGCCTGACCATCCCGCCTGCCGTCGATAAGCACTATTTGAGTGGTTCGGCGTGTGCCCTACATCGGTGGATGGCATCGTGGGCCCATGGGGAAGGATCTTGTCCGGGGCGCTGGTGTTGGGCTGGTGGTAGGCCTTGGGCTCGGGTATCCGGTGTCGCGGTTGTACGAGGACGACATAGAGACGTACACGGTCATGCCCTTGGTGGCTGTGGGCGTAGTGCTGGTCGTTCCCGTCGGATGGCTGCTTGCCAGAATGCTGAGGATTGCGCATCCGATCCGCAGCGCGTTGCTAGCGCCCCTGTTGTTGTTGGTGTTGAAGAACGCGGTGGATCTGGCCGTGCCGAGCCCCCGTCCCCATCTGGCCTTGCTCGGATTCACCGTCCTGGCCATGGCGAGTTATGCGAGCGCCGCGGGATTGGCGAGTACAGCGTCGCTGATACCCCAGGTCATCGCGGCCGTGGTCGTGTGCGCGTGCGTGATCACGACGACGACGATCCATCAACAGCGAACGGCGGCTCGGAAACAGCAACTCCGCAAAGACTTGATCGCCTCCTACAACGAGTCCCTTCCCCTGGCGGTGCCTGACGTAGTCCCGGGACGCACACTGGTCAACGTATGGACCATCTCCGACGACGTCCTGGCACTCGACTACGCCAAGGACCGACAGAGCGAGCCCGACGTATTCGTCCGTATCAGCAGCAGCGGGGATCCACGCAAGGCGTGTACGGCGTGGGAAAGGGGCTCTGAGTCCTGCGAGCGGCTGGCGGCGGATCGATGGCTGTCCAAGAAGGAGGCGAACGGCAGAATGGTGCTGTTCGCCAGGGTCGGGCGCCGGCTTGTCGAGGTCGACTCAACCACGTTGAGTCTCAACGAGACCCTTGCCGCAGGGAGCAAACTGCGTGCGATCAGCGCGGAGTACCTCGTCGACTTCGAGCCTCCGCAGAGATGATCGTCAGTCAGCCGCCATACGCTAAGTCACCGGTCACGGCGGGAGATCGTATGCCGAGCGCCGTAGCCGAAGGAAGCAGGCGGCGGCGCGTCCATGGTTGGTGCTTTCGGTCGGTACGGCGCGGCAGGTGTGCGGCGGCCGGCCAGGTATCCCGCCGCCGTCCGGGACCGGCCCCCAGGCCGCATGCCCGGCCGGCGGGCGGCAGAGGGCCGGGTACGGCGGCGCGGCGCGCCGCCGCTTGATCGAGGAGCGACGCATCGCGTGCGTCCGCCTCGGGCGCAATGTCCGCATTCCAGAGGCGGCCCTTGAGGCGTTCATTTCGGCGGGACTTGTCGAGCCGGTCACCGCGCGGCGTGGGAGCGCTGCGTGATGGCCGACGCCCCGGAGGAGAAGCCTCGCCGTTCGAGCAAGAGAAAGCCCGCCAAGCGGGCCGGCCACAGCGTCGATGTTCTGCTTCGGGGCTATGCCAATTGCATGGACGGTCAACAGGGCATATGAATACCAAGCCCAACGACGCGTTGACGGGTAGTCCTGATCAATCCGCTTTCGGCCCCGGCTTGACCGGGGCTCATTTCTTGCGCGCTTCTTGCGGAGCAAGATATTCCCGCCGGTTTCGCCGTGCGGCTGGCGTGGCTCAGCAAGCAGGACCAGCCCTGTGGATGAGCCATGTCCGCCGCCCTGCCATAGCACTGGACTGAGCAGGGTGTTCTAGATAGACCAATTCCGACACTTCGGTTGCCTGATGCTTCGAGTAATTGTGCAATTGTTGTCCGGCTTGCGAGGGAGTCGTGTATGACACGAGAGCAACTGGAGCAGGCGTTACGAGGCGCCGAGGCGCTGGCGGAGCAGGCGAGGGCTGATCTCGATGGCGCTGTGGCACTCATGTCGCAGAGTGTCTGGACGGGACCAGCTGCGGATCAATTCGGCCAGGAACTGGCCGGGCAGCGTCAGGCCGTCATGGGGGCGTTCACTGCGGCGATCAGTGAGCTACGTATGCTCCTGGCCCGCACTCCGGCCGATGCACCACAGTAAGCCATGAGCGACTTAGAGGGCATGGTGCCTGACGGGGTCAGGGCTCTGATGGGGAGGCTGCACCGGGCCGAGTCGTCGCTGGAGGCAGCAGCGGAGGAGTTGTGGGGGCTCCTACTGGAAGCTGGGTTGTCGGTTACCCCCGCACATGCTGTACGGCAAGCAGCCGGGTGGGCAGGCCAGCAAGTCCCCGGGATCAATCAGCGCGTGCTGCTGTTGGAGCGGATGGAGCAGGTACGGCCGGACCTCTTCCAAGGGGGAAGGGCCATAACGGTCGACGCCGAGACCTTTACCCCCGGTAAGCCGCTGCCGCTCATGGGTGATGTCGGGGACAGGTTGGGACAGATGTTCCAACGCGCTCTCGACCTCAATCAGAACTCGGGCTTCTCGGCAGCGGAGATGGCCAAGGGTGCAGTGGAGGCCGTAGGTGGTCTGGTGGACATGGCCTCCACATATTCCACCGTCCGGCTTGTCGTGGATCCAGCGGGCTGGGCACAAGACCTTGAAGACCTGGGCAGCGGCCTGGCGCATGGAGTCCAACACCCGATCGAGTTGGGTAAGGCGCTGCTGGACTGGGACACGTGGGCCACCAACCCCGACAGGGCCTTCGGTCGGCTGGTGCCGGACATGCTCATGGCGGCGGCGTCGGCGGGTTCGAGTGGCGCGGCCTCGGGTGCTGTAAAGGGGGCCCGTGCAGTCGACCAAGCCTCCCGCGCTTTGGACAAAGTGGCTGGAGCGGGCAAGGCAGCAGCAAAGATCACCGCTGACGGAGGTTGGGAATGGAAGGGCCTGCGGCTCGAGCCTGAGGTCAACCGTCGAGTGACTGAGGTGTTCTCCGGATTACGGCAGGCCGAGCAGGACGTGTCGGCCAACATGCGGATGAACGCAGGGGAGTTGGGCGCGAAGATGGAAGGCTATCCGGAATTCGTACTGAAGAGTGAGGATCGCTTCAAAGAGAAGCTGGCCAAGCAGGTCGCTGAGCGCCCTGATCTGCCGCTGGACAAGCTGTTAGGAAACATCCCTGACGGCATCAGGTATACCTTCAGCCTTTCTGATGACCGCTACACCTCTGGGGTGACACGAGCGAGACAACTGCTGGAGCACCAAGGTTACGAGCTGATCCTGCAGAAGCCTTCCTGGAGCAACCCGGGAAGCTACAAGGGTATCAATACGAGGTGGCGGGATCCGAAGAGCGGCCAACTGTTCGAGGTGCAATTCCACACCCCCAGCAGCTGGCAGGCTAAGCAGTCGACACACGACGCTTATGAGAAGATTGAGGACCCGACGACTCCACCTGAAGAGATCACGCGCTGGGAAGGGTATCAGGAGGAGGTATTCTCCGCGGTTCCGGTGCCGCCAGGCGCACGCGACATCCCCTCCTTCACGAAGGTCAACCCACCTAGATGAACGAACATGTGCAGTACTACGCGATGGTCCTTCTGGACGGCCCCGACAGCCCGGAAAGCCCTGGCGGGCTCGCACGCCGACGCGTGCTGGAAAACGGCACCCAGGTTGACGAAGCCCTACACCGGGACCTCCAATGGCATCCAACACGCGAGATCAAGCACTGGGAAGTGGGCAATGCAGTCGGAGATCTTGTGGAAATCAGTCAGGCGCAGGCGGAGAAGGTGATCGCATCGTTCCAGCAGAAGTTCGGCCCAAAAGCCCCCTGACACTGGTGGAAGCAGCGAAGCGATTTGCCGACGGAAGGCTGGACAGCGTGGCCCTCCACGAGGTCTTCCGCCTCTCACCAGTGTTCTGCGAGGCTCCATCCGCACCCGGCTTCTTTGCCAGAGAAGTGACCGGCCGCAGCATCATCCCGATCTTCAGCTCACTCGCTGCTCTGGCCGGGTTCACCGAGCATCGGGCCTGGTTCCGTACGAAAGGGGACGATCTACTTACCCAGCTCCCCGGCAGATGCCACCTTCTCCTCGACCCAGGCACTGACCACGCCCTCCATCTGCGCGCCGATGCCATCCAGCGGGTCGCGATACAGACTCAACGCCCATAAGGATTGGGATTACGGAGTCTGAGAAGAATGCCTCCGGCCGTACCGCCCTGATCCGGTCCATGGGAGACAGTGCCCGCTTTATTTCTAAATGCGAAGATGGCAGCGAAATCCTCCTCTCGATTGAGAGTAGTCGCTTTAACTCGACGTCATACCACGTCCAGGGTGTGGCCGCACGACCGGGAGCGCGTCGTACCGCTGCCCGATCGGACGGCAGAGGCCGTCCAGCGGCACGTCTCGGTCTACCGTCCGCTGGGCTGTTCCCTGCCCTGGGAGAGGCTGGATGGCAAGCCCCGCACCCACAACCTGCTCTTCCGCTGGACGGATGACCGCCACATCAGCTCCCGGACCTACAGCGGGACCATTTGAGCCTCGAACACAAGACAGCGAACCCCGCCTCCCAGGAACCGGTAGGCAGGGTTTTCGCATGTCAGGCGCTACTTGGCGAGTTGGCGGGCGATGACCAGGCGCTGGATCTGGTTCGTGCCCTCGAAGATCTGCATGATTTTGGCTTCGCGCATGTAGCGCTCCACCCGGAATTCCCTGGTGTAGCCGTAGCCGCCGAAGACCTGGACCGCGTCCGTCGTGACCTTCATGGCGGTGTCCGTGGCGACCAGTTTGGCCACGCTGGCCTGCCTGCTGTAGTCGAGGCCGGCGTCGCGGCGGCGGGCCGCGTCCAGGTACGTGGCCCGTGCGCTGTCCACGCCCGCCGCCATGTCGGCGAGCAGGAAGCCGAGGCCCTGGTGGTCGATGATGCGCTTGCCGAACGTCTGCCGTTCCTTGGCGTAGGCGACGGCCTCGTCCAGGGCGGCCTGGGCGAGGCCGACGGCGCAGGCGGCGATGCCGAGCCGGCCGGAGTCGAGGGCGCTGAAGGCGATCTGCAGGCCCTGGCCCTCCTCGCCGATCAGCCGGTCGCCGTCGATGACGGCGCCGTCCCAGTGGGCGCTGGTGGTGGGCACGGCGTGCAGGCCCATCTTCTCCTCGGGGCGGCCGAACGTCAGGCCCTCGGCCGCGCCGGGCGCGACGAAGCAGGAGATGCGCTCGCCGGTACGGGCGAACAGGGCGTAGAAGTCGGCGATGCCGCCGTGGGTGATCCACGCCTTGTTGCCGGTGATGCGGTAGTCGCCGCTCTCGGTGCGCTCGGCGCGGCAGGTGAGCGCGCCGGCGTCCGAGCCCGCCTGCGGCTCCGACAGGCTGTAGCCGCCGACGATCCGTCCGGCCAGCATGTCGGGGAGCCAGCGTTCGCGCTGCTCGGCGGTGCCGTACGCGGCCACGGGGAAGCAGGCCAGCGTGTGCACGCTCGTCGCCACCGCGACCGCCGCCCAGCGTGCCGCCAGTTCCTCGATCACCTGGAGGTACACCTCGTACGGCTGCCCGCCGCCGCCGAACTCCTCGGGGTAGGGCAGGCCGAGCAGCCCGGCGGCGCCGAGCGTGGCGAACAGCCCCTCGGGGTACGTCTCCGCGCGCTCGTGCTCGTCGACCCGGCGCGCGAGCTCCTTGTCGGCGATGTCCCGGGTCAGTTCGATCAGGTCCTTGGCGTCCTGGTCGGGGAGCAGGCGGTCAACGGTCACGACGACTCCTTGGGTGCGGCTTCGGCGAGGCGGGCCAGGGCGGTCGCCGCCCGCTCACGGAACTCGGCGACGCGGGCGAGCTTGATGTCCTCGTACCCGCGGATCGACTCGGGAAGGCCGGCGATCTCGGCGACGGCGTCGATCGTGCCGGGGGTCAGCCGGGCGAGGGCGGCACGCATGAGATCACGATATTCGGTGATCAGTTCCCGTTCGACCCGGCGGACCTCGGCCTGGCCGAACACGTCGAAGGCGGTCCCGCGCAGCACGCGTGCGGCACGCAGGCCGCGGAACAGCGTCGGCGCGCTGCGGCGCAGCCGGATCTTGCGCTTCATGCCCATCGCGCGCAGCAGCGGCGGGTGCAGCAGCACGGACACGACCGCGTCGGCGCCGTACTCGCGTTCGCGCCTGGCCTGCTCGTCGGGGTCGAGGTGCAGCCGGGCGACCTCGTACTCGTCCTTGTAGGCCATGAGCTTGTGCAGGGAGCGGGCGTAGGCGAGCCCGACGCGCGCGCCGGCCTCCTCCCCCGCACGCCCGGCCGCCTCGGCGATCACGCGCCTGACCTCGGTCTCGTACGTACGGGCGTAGGTCGCGTTCTGGTAGCCGGTCAGGTCCGTCACCCGCAGGGCCAGCGTCTCCTCCAGGCCGGGCGCGGGCCGCTCGGCGGGTTCGGCGAGCGCGGCCCGGCGTACCGCCTCGCGGTCGGCGACGGCGGCCCGGCCCCAGCGGAAGGCCGCGAGGTTCTGCTCGACGGCGGCCTTGTTGAGTCTGATCGCCGCCTCGACCGACGCGGCCGAGACGGGCAGGCAGCCGTGCTGGTACGCCGCCCCGACCAGCAGCATGTTGGCCGGCATGTGGTCGCCGAACAGCGCTTCGGCCAGCTCGTGGGCGTCGAGGTAGAGGTTGTCCCCACCCTCTGTGGCCGACTCCAGCCTGACCACGGCGTCGGCGGAGGAGCCGGGCAGGGCGACCCGTCCGGTGACCATGGCGGCGGTGGGCACGACCGAGGTGTTCACCACGGCGACCGTACGGCCGGGCGCGGCGACGGCGAGGTTGGCGTCGGCGGCGGCCCCGAGCAGGTCGAACCCCAGCAGCACGTCGGCCGTGCCGCGCGAGGCCCGCACCGAGCCGTCCACCGGCCGCTTGGCGATGCGCACGTCGCTGACGACCGGGCCGCCCTTCTGCGCGAGGCCGGTCTGCTCGATGCCGGCGGCGTGCAGGCCGTCGAGGTGGGCGGCCATCTGGAGGATCTGCGAGACCGTGACGACCCCAGTGCCGCCGATTCCGGGCATCCGGATCAGCGTCTCGGCGTCGCCGTCGAGCCTGACGACCGGATCGGGCAGCGGCACGGGCAGCGGCGGCAGCTCGCGCGGCGCCCTGGTGCCCGGCTCGACCAGCAGGAACGACGGGCAGTCGCCCTTGAGGCAGCTCAGGTCGGAGTTGCACGACGGCTGGTGGATGCGGGTCTTGCGGCCGTACTCGGTCTCGACGGGCTGGACGGACAGGCACGTGGAGACGTCGCCGCAGTCGCCGCAGCCCTCGCAGACGCGCTCGTTGACCACGACCTTCGCCGTCGGGGTGGGCAGCTTGCCGCGCTTGCGCAGCCGCCGTTCCTCGGCCGCGCACTTGTCGTCGTGCAGCAGGACGGTCACGCCGTCGAGCGCGGCCAGCTCCCGCTCGACGTCGGCGAGGTCGTCGCGGTGCCGCACCGACACGATCGGCCCGAGCCGCACCCCGCGGTACGTCTCCGGCTCGGGCGTGGTGATCACGATCCTGCGCACGCCCTCCTCGGCCAGCGACCGCGTCAGCGCGGGCACGTCGAGCCGCCCTTCGGCGCGCTGGCCGCCGGTCATGGCGACGGCGTCGTTGTAGAGCAGTTTGTACGTCATCGTCACCCCGGCCGCCACCGCGGCCCGCACCGCCAGGGAGCCGGAGTGGTGGAAGGTGCCGTCGCCGAGGTTCTGTACGAAATGCCGGTCCCGGGTGAACGGCGCGAGCCCGATCCACTGGGCGCCCTCGCCGCCCATCTGGGTGATGCCGATCTGGGTGCCGCGGCCGTGCCCGTCGAGGGCGATCATGGCGTGGCAGCCGATGCCGACGCCGACCAGCGTGTCGTCGGCGGTGCGGGTGGAGGAGTTGTGCGGGCAGCCCGAGCAGAAGTACGGCGTGCGCGCCGCGACCACCGGCAGCAGGCGGCGCGCGGCGGTCGGGGGCGGCGTCAGGCGGACGCTCCCGCGCGGGAGCCGGTCGGGGCCGAGGCAGCTGACCAGCGCCTTGGCGACGTCCTCGGCGCCCAGGGTGCCGCGGGCGGTCAGCAGGTCCCGGCCCGACACGACCGGCGCGCGCTCGCCGCCGTACAGGGCCTGCTTGAGGTGCCCTTCGAGGAACGGCACCTTGTCCTCGACCACCAGCACCCGGTCGAGGTCGGAGGTCATGGCGGCCAGGTCGGCCGCGGCCAGCGGGAACGGCATGCCGAGCCGGATCAGGCGCAGGCCGAGGTCCTCGGTGGCGCTCTCGTCCAGGCCGAGGTCGGCCAGGGCGCGCAGGACCACCGCGTACGTGGTGCCGGAGGCCAGGATGCCCAGCGTGGCGCGGGGCGCGTCGCGCATGACGCGGTTGAGCCCGTTCACGCGGGCGTAGTCGCGGGCCAGCTCCAGCCTGCGGGTGAGCAGGTCGTACTCGGCGTCCAGGGCGGACGGGCCGACCAGGATCGGCGACTTGCCGCGGTCGGCGTGGTCGGGGAAGGGGATGCCCTCGCGCAGCGCGCCCAGGTCGACGGTGGCCGAGGCGTCGGCGATGTCGGCGACGATCTTCAGGCCCGTCCACAGGCCGGTGGCGCGGGAGAGGGCGACCGCGTGCAGGCCGAACTCGATGATCTCGGCGACCGAGCCGGGCGCGAGCAGCGGCATCGACAGGCTCTGGCACATCGGCTCGCACGAGCTGGGCACCGTGGAGGACTTGCAGCCGGGGTCGTCGCCGATCCAGGCCACCGCGCCGCCGAGCGCGGCGGTGCCGGCCATGTTGCCGTGCCTGATGGCGTCGGCGGCGCGGTCGAGGCCGGGGTTCTTGCCGTACCAGAAGGCGGTGACGCCGTCGTGGCTGCGGCCGGGGACCTGGCCGAGGAGCTGCGTGCCGGCCACGGCCGTCGCGGCCAGCTCCTCGTTGAGGCCGGGACGGAAGACGACGCCGGCCTCGTCCAGGAACCGGGCGGCGCGGGCCATCTCCAGATCGACGCCGCCCAGCGGGGAGCCCTGGTAGCCGGAGACGAAGGCCCTGGTGTCCAGGCCGCGTTCCCGGTCCAGGCGCCGCTGTTCGAGGGTCAGCCGGACGAGGGCCTGGATGCCGGAGATCAGCACCCGGCCGTCGGGCGCGGCGTACTTGTCGTCGAGCGACACGGTCGCGCTGTTCACGCTCACGCGAACCTCCTGGCGGGCAATGCGTATGTGGGGTTCCCCAGCACAGCAACGGAGAGCTACTGTGCGCAAGTATCAGACGCGAAACCACGAAGAAGACGCAAATAATGTGAGCTGGGCGATTCTGACACAGAAGATCTTTGCGTCACCAGGGAGGATTCTCACATGCCGGACATCGACGACATTGACCACCATGTGCTCCGGCTGCTGCGCGAGGACGGCAGGCGGACCTTCTCCGAGATGGCCGATCAGGTCGGTCTGTCGGTGGCGGCGGTCAAGCGGCGGGTCGACCGGCTCAGGGAGATCGGGGTGATCACGGGGTTCACCGTCCAGATCGACTACGCCAAGCTCGGATGGGGCATCGAGGCGTTCACCGAGCTGCGGTACCCGGGCACCACGCCGGTGGCCGAGATCGTCCGCACGGCGACCGACGTGCCGGAGGTGCAGGCCGTCTTCACCATCGCCGGCGACCCCGACGCCCTCATCCACGTACGGGTACGGGACCTGGGACACCTCCAGCTGGTCATCGACCGGCTGCGCAGAGCCGGCAACGTCACGGGCACCAAGTCCCTGCTGGTCCTGGGCTCCTGGACCCGCGACGCCCTCACCTGACCCTACCCGGCGAGGCACGGGCCGGTCAGTTCACCCGCCAGGCGTACTCGTACTCGGGCAGCTCGAACCCCTGCCGAAACGGCACATCCGCTCGTCGGTGCGGCGTGCGCCGTGTCGTTCGTAGAAGGCGACGGCCCGCGTGTTCGCGCTCAGCACCTCCAGGTAGACCTCCCGGCCGGGGTGCTCGTCCGCCACCCAGGCCAGGCCGCGGCGCAGCAGCCGCGACCCGGCGCCCGAGCCCGTGCTCCCCGGCCGCACGTGCAGGTTGTCGAGCAGGACGCGGCCGTCCGGGGCCGGGAGCAGGTAGACGAACCCGAGCAGGTCCCCGTCGTCGTCATGGCCGACGAACAGGCCCGCTCCCGGCACCGGCGCGTCCAGCCGTTCCCGCCAGAGGGCCAGCCGGTCGTCGCCCAGGGGGCCGTTCAGGAAGGCGTCGGGCATGATGCCCGCGTAGGCCGTACGCCAGCTCTCCACGTGCAACGCCACGATCGGGGAAATGTCGTCAATTGTCCCGTTCCTTATCAGCATGGCGGAGAGCATTCCATACCGGGACCGCCCTCACCCCACCCGGCAGGACACCGAGGGCCAGGTCCAGTTGCCGTTGTGCTGGACGGTGAACCCGAAGGTGTTCCCGCCGCCGTTCGGCCGCATCGTCATGACGTTGCCCGTGCCGTCCCAGGTCGGGGTGCCGTTCCAGGTGGCGATGATCTTCTGCGGGCTGCGCACGGTCACGGTGACGATCCAGGAGTTCGTGCCGGAGACCGTGACCGACAGGTTGAACCGGTCGCTCCACTGCCGGCCCGCAGAGACGGTCGCCGTGCAGGTGCCGCCGCCGGGCGGCGGGGACGAGGGCGGCGTGGTCGGGCCGCTCCCGTCGGGCGCGACGGCCCGGCCGGTCGCCGGCGAGATCATGCCCGCGCACATGTTGCGGGCACGCAGGTTCGCGGCGATCTGCGGGACGGCGGCGATCGTCGTCGCGTAGTTGTCGTGCATGAGGATGACCTGGCCGTTCTGCAACCGGCCCGCCGCCTGGACGATCTGGGCGGTGCTCGCGCCGTTCCAGTCCTGGGAGTCGACGTCCCAGATGACCTCGGTCAGGCCGAGTTGCTGCTCGACCGACCGGAGAGTGGCGTTGGTCTCCCCGTACGGCGGCCGGAACAGCTTCGGCGCGGCGCCCGTGGCCTGCTGGATCGCCTGCTGGGTGCGTTGCAGTTCGGACTGGATCTGGGCGGCGCCCAGCTGGGTCAGGTGCGGGTGGGTCCAGCTGTGGTTGCCGATCCACATGCCCGCGTTCTGCTGGGCCCGGACCAGGGCCTGGTTGTTCTGGGCGTTCTGACCGACGTTGAACATCGTGGCCCGCAGGCCGTTGGAGGTCAGCGCGTCGAGCAGGTTGGAGGTGGTGGCGGGGTTGGGGCCGTCGTCGTAGGTGAGGCCGACGTAGCCGCCGCTGCAGTCGGCGGCTTTCGAGGGGGTGGTGGTCCAGGTCAGCACGAGGCCCGCGGCGAGCGTGCACGCGGCGCCCAGGACGAGCAACTTCCGGATCATGGTCTGCCTCCAAAGCGGCCGGGCGGAGGGGGGAAGCTCGATGGCGAGTGTGATGACCATCCCGAAACATGTCAATCCATCACAGAAACTTTCGCCCACGCCCTCCGACGACCGCGAGAAGAGCTGCGCGAACCGGCCGAGAAAGTTTCGCCGCACGGAAAGCTTCATGACCCATACGTAGATTTCCCGATGCTTTGCCCGCCCGATGTGCCTACTGTCGGCCCCATCCGAAGCCTTCCGAGCAAGGTGGGTTCATGCGCGTGCTGACCGTGTTCCTGTCCGGACTCCTGCTGGCCACCACCCTCCAACCTCCCGCCGCCGCCGTCGCCGCCGTCGCCGAGCAGAAGCCGGGGCCGCTCGTCCCCGACGTCGTCTACCAGCGGGCCGACTTCGCCGCGGGCGCCGGCGAGGGCACGTCCGCCGGGGACGGGCTGTCGTTCGCCGCGGCCGCCGGCACCACCTCCTACACCGACGCCCTGGGCACCAAGAGCTGGGAGTACTCCCGCTGGACCGGCCCCGAGCGCACGGTCGGCTTCCCCGCCACCGAGCTGATCGCCTCCTGGACCGCCGACGTGCCCCAGGGCAGCTGGGTGCAGGTCGAGGCCAGGGCCAGGAACACCGCCGGCCTGACCAAGTGGTACGTCCTGGGCCGCTGGTCCTACGCCGAGGGCGACATCCTGCGCACCTCCGTGGCCGGCCAGGGCGACGCGGACGCGTCCGTCGCCGTGGACACGCTGGTGGCGGCGGCCGGGCGGCAGCTGTCGGCGTACCAGCTGCGCCTGACCCTCTACCGGACGCCGGGCTCGACCGTGACGCCCCGGGTGCGCACGCTCGGCGCGATGGCCTCGAACGTGCCGGACCGCAAGACCGTCCCGGTCAGCCCTGGCGGCGGCGCGTGGGGCGTCGAGCTGAACGTGCCGCGCCGCTCCCAGAACGTGCACGCCGGCCACTACCCCGAATGGGACGGCGGCGGCGAGGCGTGGTGCAGCCCGACCTCGACCACGATGGTGCTCGGCTACTGGGACAAGTGGCCGAGCGCGCAGGACACCTCCTGGGTGGACCCGTCCGACCCGAACCCCGAGGTGGACCACGCGGCCCGCTACACCTACGACCACGCCTACCAGGGCGCGGGCAACTGGCCGTTCAACACCGCCTACGCCGGCCGGTACGGCCTGGACGGCTTCGTCACCCGCCTGCGCACCCTGACCGAGCTGGAACAGCTGATCAAGGCGGGCATCCCCGTGATCACCTCGCAGTCGTTCAAGAAGGGCGAGCTGCCCGGCGCCGGGTACGGCACCGACGGCCACCTCATGGTGGTCGTCGGCTTCACCGCGACGGGCGACGTGATAGCCAACGACCCGGCCTCGTCCGGCAACGACGCCGTCCGCCACGTCTATCCCCGCGCCGCCTTCGAGAACGTGTGGCTGCGCAGTTCGAGCAGCGGCGGCGTCGCCTACGTCATCCGCCCGCCCGGCCACGCCCTGCCCGCCACGACGCCGGGGCTGCCCGCGAACTGGTGATCAGTCCAGGACCGGGTAGTTGGCACGGAACACGCCGTGCGGGTCGCGCGAGCGCTTGATCTCGCGCAGCCGGGCGAGCGCGGGCTCGGGGAACGCCTGCGCCGCCCGCTCGCCCGGCGCCAGGAACGTGTACGGCTTGCGCCCGCTGACCCGGTCCCCCAGGGCGGCGGCGATCGCGCCCTGCTTGGCCCGTACGGCCTGGGTGAGCTGGGGGGTGGCGCCGGGCCCGAGCAGGTAGAGCAGGTACGGCTCGGCCAGCGCTCCCCCGGCGCCGCCTCCCGGCCGGGTCAGCGCGCCGCCCAGGTGCCTGATCTGCATGCTGATCAGCGGCTCGACCGGCTCGGCCGTCAGGATCTCCACGGTGTCGTCGTCCAGCCCGGTCAGCAGCTCCGTACGGGACAGCGCGGGCGCCGGGTCGGTCGGCTCGGCGGTGATCGTGCCCAGGTCGGCCGTGGCCATGGCGGCGCGCGTGTCGGCCAGCACGCCGTCGATCTTGGCCAGGCGGCCCAGCAGGTCCTCGGCCTCGGCCGCCCCGCCCAGGTGGGCCAGGTCCACGGTCACCATCGGGGGCGCCTTGGGGAACTGCACCCGGTTCAGCCACAGCGACAACTCGGGCGGCGCGTCGGCGGTCAGCTCCCGGAAGGCCGCGAACACCTCGGCCTCCTTCTGGCCGGGCCACATGAGGCGGCCGCCGTACAGGGCGCGTTCGGCGTACAGGTCGAACTCGACGGCGGTGACCAGCGCGAAGTCGCCGCCGCCACCCCGCAGCGCCCAGAACAGGTCGGGGTCGCTCTCCTCGGTCACCCGCGCGGGCCTGCCCTCGGCGTCCACGACGTCGAAGGCGCGCACGCTGTCGGCCGCCCAGCCGTACCTGCGGGCGAACCAGCCCAGGCCGCCGCCGAGGGTGTAGCCGGTGACCGTCACGGTGGGGTTGCTGCCGGCGAGCCCGGTCAGGCCGTGCCTGCCCGCCTCGGCCTGCACGGCACCCCAGTTCACGCCCGCGCCGGCACGGGCGCGCCGCTCGCCCGGGTGGATCTCCAACTCGTCCAGCCGGTTGGTGCGCAGCAGGATCACGCCTTCGCAGGCGCCGCTCGCGCCGTGCCCGCGCGGCTGCGCGGAGACGGTCAGCCCCTCCTGGCGCGCATGGCGGACCAGGGCGGCCACGTCGCCGGCGTCGGCCGCCTCGACCACGGCGGCCACCGGCTGGGCCACCGTCAGGTTCCACGCCCTGGCGGCCTCCTCGAAGCCCTCGTCGCCGGGCAGCCACACCCGCCCGTCGACCACGGTGCGCAGGTTGTCGTACGTCATTCGGTCACTCCTTCATGAAGACTCACCACCTTGACGACGGGGGCCCGGAAAAGGTGACCGCCGATCAGAAGAAGCACGATCGTCCCCAAGACATGCCCGCGGGCCTTCACCACCCCCGGACGGGCCTTAGGATTCCGCCATGGTCGCCCCCCGTCGTCGCCCAGCCGCCTGTATGACGACCCGGCGCGACGAAAGGTGACCGATGAACGCGCAAGCCCACCTGGCCGAGCACTTCGACCTGACCAGGAGCCATCTGCGGGCGGTGGCGCACCGCATGCTCGGCTCGGCCGACGAGGCCGACGACGCCGTCCAGGAGACCTGGCTGCGCGCCGCCCGCGCCGGCACGGACGGGGTCGCGAACGTGCCCGGCTGGCTGACCACGATCGTCGGCCGGGTCTGCCTCGACATGTTGCGCGCCCGCGGGCGCAGGGACGAGCACCTCGTCGAGGCGGAGCGGTTCGACCAGGTGAGCGTCCATGACGGCGATCCGGCCGACGCGGCGGTGCTGGCCGACTCGGTCGGGCTCGCCCTGCTCGTGGTCCTGGACACGCTGAGCCCGGCCGAGCGGGTCGCGTTCGTGCTGCACGACCTGTTCGCGGTGCCGTTCGGGGAGATCGCGGAGATCGTCGCGCGCACGCCCGCCACGGCCAAGAAGCTGGCCAGCCGGGCGCGGCAGCGGGTGCACGGCACGCCCGTGCTGCCCGCCCCCGACCACGCCAGGCAGCGCAGGCTCGTGGCAGCCTTCCTCGCCGCGGCCCGCGCCGGCGACCTGAACGCCCTGCTCGCGGTGCTCGACCCCGACGTGCTGCACCGGTCGGACCTGCCGGGCTCGGGCGGCGAGCGGCGCGGGGCCCGTCCGGTGGCGCAGGGCACGCTCACCGACGCCGGCGGCGCGCGTTTCGCCGACCTCGTGCTCATCGACGGCACGCCGGGCATCGGCGTCCTGCGCGGCGGCAGGCTGTTCCTGGTGCTGCGGGTCACGACGGACGGCGAGCGCATCACCGAGATCGACATCGTCTCCGACCCCGCCCGCCTGGCCGCCCTGGACGTCGCACTCGACGAGGAGGCACCGCCCCCGGCGGCCTGAGGCGGCCGGGCCGGTCACTGGAAGAGCGCGTTCACCTGGGTGTTGGCCGCCGGGACCGCCGTCATGCCAGCCTCGGCACGAGCCGCAGCGCGTTGCGCGCGTACACCTGCTCCAGGACGTCGTCGGGCAGGTCGAGCCCGGAGATCGTCCACCGGCCCATCAGCGGCGGGTCGTCGAGGGAGTGGGCGAACGCCTCGTCGTCGGTCTCCATGAACCGGAAGTGGATGCGGTAGACGTCCCGGTGCGGCGGGATCTCGTCGGTGCCGAACAGCACCCGTCCGGGGTGGCGGAGCATCAGCGCCCGCGTGGCGCGCGGCTGACGTCCCAGCTCGGCGACGCGCGCCGCGATGTCGATGTGGAAGTTCGGGTACGCGTCCAGCATCCGCCCGGCGAACCCGAGGTTCTCCGGCCAGCACCCGGCGTGCACCCCGATCACGGTCGTGGCCGGATGGCGGGCGACCATCGACTCCATGGCCTCCACGAGCCGCTCGAACGAGGGGAACCCGGGCCCGGAGAAGTTCCAGTCGGGCCGGGCGGCCAGCAGTTCGAGGCGTTCGTTGCGCTCGTCCATGGGCTCGAAGAAGGCGACCGGGTCGGCGGTGTGCAGGGCGATCGGGACGCCCGCCTCCCCCACGGCGGCCCACAGCGGGTCCAGCCGGGGGTCGTCGAGCATGACCAGCTCGCCCTTGTGGTCGCGCACCCGCAGGCCGACGTCCTTCCACACCTTCAGCCCGGCCGCGCCCTCGGCCACCGAGCGGCGCAGCTGCGCGGCCAGCCGCTCGCCGAACCCCGGTACGGCGGTCTCGGACCAGTCGACGTGGCAGAACGTGGCGAAACGGCCCGGATGGGCGGCGTCGTAGCGTTCGATGTTCTCGGCCAGCTCCCGGCCCCAGCGGCCGTCGAGGTTGACCATGCCGCGCAGGTTCAGCTCGTCCATCATGCCGATCAGGGCGGGGACGTCCTCGACCATCCAGCCGCCGTCCTCGGTCAGCCAGCGTCCGAGGTGGATGTGGGCGTCCACGACGGGCAGCCGGGCGCGGTCGACCTCGTGGACGGCCACCCGCAGCTGGGACACCGGCCGGTAGCGGGACAACGGCAGGTCGGCATCGCACATGGTCACTTCCTGATGCCTTCGGGCAGCAGCTCGCCGTGGGCCTCGATGAGGGCGTCCACCAGCTCGCGGACCTTGCGGACCGGGAGGGTGGCCGCGGTGTTGGGGTCGAGCAGCGCGGCCTGGTAGACGTGGTCGCGCCGCCCCTCCAGGGCCGCCTTGACGGTCAGCTCGCCGACGCTGAGGAAGGCCCGGTTGAGCGCGGCGACCTGGGCGGGCAGCTCGCCGACGAGCACCGGCTGCACGCCGGACCGGTCGACGTGGCAGGGCACCTCGACGGTGGCCTCGGGCGGCAGGTTGGTGATCAGGCCGCCGTTGCGCACGTTGCCGTGGATCATCCTGCGGGTGCCGGTCTCCATCGAGTGGATGGCCAGCGAGGCCAGCTCCTCGCCGCGTTCGATCGGCACGCCGTGGCCGGCCGCCAGCGAGCCCTTGTACTGCTCGTACTCCTCGTACCCGTCGGCCAGCCACTCCAGGTAGACGTTGATCGGGATGCGGTACCGCTCGACCTCCTCGGCGTGCGGCAGGAACCACGGCAGGTACTCCGAGCCGTGCTCGGAGGACTCGGTCGGGAAGTAGCCGAAGTTGCGGTAGACCTCCACGCGCACCCGCCGCCGCAGCTCGGGGTCCTGGTCGATCAGCTCGTCGAGCCGCCGGTAGAGGTTCTCGCCGTTGTGCTCGAAGCGCAGCACGAACGCCTGGTGGTTGACGCCCGCGGTGAGGAAGGAGATCTCCTCCTCCGGTACGCCGACCATGGCAGCCAGCGTCCTCTGGGTGTCGCGGGCGGCGTGGCAGACGCCGACGACGTTCTTGAACGGGGTGCCGGCGTAGACCGACCACGGGATCATCGACATCGGGTTGGTGTAGGTGAACAGCACCGAGTCGGGGGCCAGCTCGGCCAGGTCGTCGCCGATGCCGACCATGACGGGGATCGTGCGCAGGGCGCGGAAGATGCCGCCGATGCCCAGGGTGTCGCCGATCGTCTGGCGCACGCCGTACGCGGCGGGGATCTCCAGGTCGCGCCTGACCGCCTCCAGGCCGCCCACGGCGATCTCGTTGATCACGTAGTCGGCGCCCTCGACGGCGGCCCTGCGGTCGGCGTACGCCTCGATCCTGGCGCCGATGCCCAGCTCGGTCACCATCCAGCGGGCCATCGCCTCGGCGGTGTCGAGCCGGACCTGGTCGATGTCGTGGAGCACGATCGTGGACTCGGACAGTTCTGGAAATGTCAGGATGTCCGAGAGCAGGTTCTTGGCGAACGTGATGCTGCCGGCGCCCACCAGGACGATGCGGGCCATGGGTTACCTCGATTCCGGGGTCAGCAGAGCTTTGACAGGGGTGGCCTGGCCGTTCATCAGCCGGGTGAAGACCTCGGCGCCCTCTTCGAGGGGGAAGGTCCGGACCCAGCTCAGATCCCAGCGGGCGACCAGGTCCACGGCCGCGGCGAAGTCGGCCGCGTCGTAGGCGAACGAACCCAGCACGCGCTTCTCGCCGCGAACCAGGTCGGCGGCGTCGTAGCCGGCCACGCGGTCGGCCAGGCCCAGCCAGACGGCCACGCCGCCGGGGCGCAGCCGGGACAGGGACTGCTCGTGGGTCGAGGCGGCGCCGACCGCGTCGAAGACGACGTCGTACTCGCCGGTCAGCTCGGCGCCGGCCGCCACGCCGCCGAGCCCGGCGGCCACGGCCAGCCGCTCGGGCGAGCGGTCGGCCACGTCCACACTGGCCGCGCCGCCGGACAGGGCGGCCAGCAGGCAGGTCACCCCGATGGCCCCGGCCCCGATCACGCCCACGCGCGCCCCGGCCGGCCGTCCGGCCAGCCCCCAGGCGTGCACGGCGTTCGCGGCCGGCTCCACCACGCCCGCCGCGCTCCACCCGAGCCCGTCGGGCAGCGGCACCACGGCGGCGGCCGGCACCGCGACGCGCTCGGCGAAGGCGCCCGGCCGGTGCACGCCGATGATCTGCCGCTTCCTGCACACGTTGGGCCGGCCGATCAGGCACACGTCGCAGGCGCCGCACGACAGGATCGGGTTGACCGTCACCGGCCGCCCGTCGTCGGTGCGCCCGGCGAACTCGTGCCCCATGACCAGCGGCGGCACCCGGAACCCGGGGGTCCTCACCCCGTGCAGCTCGCTGCCGCAGATGCCGGAGGCGACCACGTGCACCAGCACCTCGTCCGGCCCGGCCACGGGCTCGGGCACGTCCTGCGGCTCCACGACGCCGGGCGCGGTGAAGACGAGCGCCCTCACGAGAGCGGGCCGGCGGTCGAATGCGCGCGTTCCATTGAGATCCGTCCTGTTCCTGTTCCGTCATAAGGAATGACATTCCGAACTGGCGCTAGGAGACCACTGGGGCGGAGAACGTGTCAAGAGGCAGGGACGAACTCAACCAGGAGCCCCGCACCTCGGCGAGAACGACAGAAGCGGCCGGGCCAGGGCGATGTCCTCGGACGATGCCCCTGAGCCCGGCCGCTCAGACCCTATTCCGGATCATGGAAAGCCGGTTTGGCAGGCAGAATCAGCGCAACAGTACGGGAACCGCCAGCGGCCCCTCGGTGATGATCGACGCCGTGTAGGCGATCTCCTCCGGCGGGACGGCCAGCCGCAGCCCGGGGAACCTGGTGAACAACGACGACAGCGCGATCCTGGCCTCCAGCCGGGCCAGCGGCGCCCCCAGGCAGAAGTGCGGGCCCCGGCCGAAGCCCAGGTGCCCGTCCTTGGCCCTGCCCAGGTCGAAGCTGCCGGCGTCCGGGCCGTAGCGGGCCGGGTCGGTGCCCGCGCCGGTGAGCCCGACGACGATGGGCTCGCCCGCCCGGATGGTCGTCCCGGCGACCGTGACGTCCTTGAGCGCGTAGCGGAACACCAGGCCGACGACCGAGTTGCGGCTGCGCAGCGCCTCCTCGACCACCTGCTCCCACGCGTCCTCCGTACGGGCGCGGTCGAGCTGGACGGGGTCGGCGCACAGGGCCACGACCGCCTTGGCGATCAGGTGCACGGTCGTCTCGTGACCGGCGACGAGCACGACCCACAGGATCCACAGCAGCTCGTTGTCGGACAGCCGGTCGCCGTCGTCCTCGTTGGCGCGGATGAGGCCGGTGGTCAGGTCGTCGCCCGGCTCGCCGCGGCGGCGCGCGATGAAGGCCCCCAGGTAGCCGAGCAGCGACCCGGCCGCCGCGTTCACCTCGTCCGGGGTGGCGGCGTGCGACAACATCACCCCGGTCCACTCGCGGATCTGCGCCCGCTCCTCCCCGGGGACGCCGAACAGCTCGCAGATCACCGCGACGGGCAGCGGCTCGCTGAAGGCGTGCACGAGATCGACCTCGCCGTCCCGCTCGGCCAGGCGGTCGAGCAGCTCGTCGGTCATCTCCTGGACGCGCGGCACGAGCGCGGCCACCCGGGCCGGCGTGAAGGCCCGGTTGACGAGGCTGCGCAGCCGCCGGTGGTCGGCGCCGTCCTTGGTCAGCAGGTGGTCGCCCTGGATGACCTGGCGCAGCGGCCAGTCGGCGGGAACCGTGCCGTCATGCAGCCCGGTGAAGTTCTTGGCGTTCTTGCTGTAGAGCGTGTCGTCGTTGGCCAGCACCTCGTCCGTCGCCTCGTAGGAGGTCACCAGCCAGCCGTTCACCTCCCCGGGCAGCAGGACGGGCAGGACGGGGCCGTGCTCGTCCCGCAGGCGGCGGATCGTCTCGGACGTCCGCTCGCCGGGAACCGGGAACGAAAGTGGACGGATGTCCAATGCAGCCTCCCATGTACGGATGTCTCCCTACTCTCCGTGGTAACGCCGATACAGCCAAGAGGTGAGGCTGTCACCGTCAGGCGGGCAACATCTGCCTCCTCCGCCACGTCGGAGCCCCGAGGCCGGCGGTCTCACACGTTCGGCAGCCCCTCCTCCTCGGGTTCGAGCGCGTACCCGATCCCGGCGTCGACCTCGCCGTCGTACCCGGCGCGGAACGCCGACTCGTACGCGTCGTCGCCCAGGGCCTCGCGCGCCTGCCGCTCGCACTCCTGCCGGGCCGCCACCCAGGCCGGGACGCTGGCCTGCGCCTGCCCGTGGGTGCTCCAGATCCGCTGCGCCAGCCCCAGCAGCCGGGCCGCGCGCTCCGCCCGGCCCGCCGCGCCCGCGCCGAGCGCCAGCAGGTCGACGGTCAGCCCGATCCCGAAGTCGTCGTGCAGCCGCCGCTTGGTGCGCAGCGCGGCCTGCCCATAGGCGACGGCCGCTCCCACCCGTCCGCGGGCCAGCTCGGCCTGGCCGCGCAGCAGGTCGCCGTGCGAGCGCATGGCCTGCTCGCCGCAGCGGTCGCACAGGGCCCGCAGGTCCTCCAGCACCGCGATCGCCTCCTCGATCCGGCCGCCGACGGTGTGCGCGACCGCCCGGCACATCAACGCCAGCAGCCCCGCGATCGTCAGGTCCTCGTCGCTCCAGCGCATCGCGTACGCCGGCTCCGACTCCGTCATGGCCTGCTCCAGGTCGCCCCGGATCACGCCGGCCGACGAGCGCAGCGCCTTGACGCACAGCGCGGCGAAGGCGTCGTCGGGGTCCGCGGCGGCCTCGCACTCCTCGGCCCGCGCCTCGACGGCGGCGGCGTCCCCCTGGGTGGCGGCGAGCAGGCCGTCGGCCCACAGGGCGCGGGCGCGCACCCCGCCGGGAGCCTGGTGAGGCGCCGGATCGAGGGCCAGGGCCTGGCCGAGGTAGTGGCGGCCCTCCTTGGCGTAGCCGCAGCCGTACCAGAAGAAGGCCAGCGTGCCGGCCAGGTCGAGGGCGGCGGCGCCGTCCCGCTCGCCGAGAGCGGTCTCCAGCGCGGCGCGCAGGTTGTCGTGCTCGCCGACCATCCGGTCGTACCACGACGGCTGCGCGGAGCCGAGCCAGCCGGCCGCGCCGCGTACCGCCAGGTCCTGGTAGTGGGCGCGGTGCCGGCGGCGCAGCTCCTCCTCCTCGCCCAGGCCGCGCAGCCAGCCGGCGCCGTACTCGCGCAGCGTGTCGAGCATGCGGTAGCGCTCCCCCGAGCCGGTCGGCAGCCAGGTCAGGATCGACTCGTCGGCCAGGGCGTCGAGCAGCAGCCCGATGTCGCCCTCGGGAAGGCGCTCGTCGGCGCACACCCGGCGGGCCGCCTCGGCGTCGAAGTCCCCGGAGAACACCGACACCCGCGCCCACAGCAGACGCTCGGCCGGCTCGCACAGCTCGTGGCTCCACCCGACGGCGGTGCGCAGCGCCTGATGCCAGGGCGGGTCGGCCTCCTGGACGAGCGCGAGGTCGTCCTCCAGCGTGGCGAAGCGGTCCTCCAGCCGGTCGGCCAGGTGGCCCAGGGGCAGGTCGCGCAGCCGGGCGGCGGCCAGCTCGATCGCCAGCGGGATGCCTTCGAGCCTGCGGCACAGCCGGACGACGTCGTCCCGGTTGGTGTCGGTGACCTCGAAGGTCGGCATCGTCTCCGCGGCGCGCTCGACGAGCAGGGTCACGGCGTCCTGGCCGAGCAGCGCGGTGGCGCCCGCCGCCGGCACCGGCAGCGGCTCGACCACGATCACCAGCTCGGGGTCCATCTCCAGCGGACGGCGGCTGGTGGCCAGGACGTGCAGCCCCGGCACCGCGGCGAGCAGCGCCTCGACGGTCGCCGCGCAGGCCCCGACCAGGTGCTCGCAGGTGTCGAGCACGAGCAGCAGCTCGCGGCCGAACAGGTGCTCGGCCAGCACCTCGGCCATGGGCCTGGTGGTCTGGTCGGTGACCCGGAGTGCCTCGGCGATGGCGTGCGGCAGCAGGGTGCCGTCGTCCAGGGGCGACAGCTCGACCAGCCAGGAGCCGCCGGCGAAGTCGGCCCGCAGGTCGGCGGCGGCACGCAGGGCCAGGCGGGTCTTGCCCACGCCGCCCACCCCGGTCAGCGTCACCAGCCGCGAACGCCGGCACGCCCTCCGCACCTGCTCCAGCTCGTCGCCGCGGCCGATCAGGCTCGTGAGTTCCGCTGGAAGGTTGCCTGCCTGCCACTTACCTGCCATCGTGATCGCCACCTATCGGATGAAGTTGTGAAAGCAGCTTGCCGGAACCTGATGCACTGCGTGACTAAAAGTGAGAAAGTAGCTACTCACCCTGTTCGCCGCGTCCGGAAAGAAGAAGCCGATAACCGGAGACATACCATGCGTTCACAGCGAGGCTGGTTCCTGCTGTTCCTGCTGGTCGAAGTGGTTGTCGCGCTGTTCGTCACCTTCCGGGGCGGCGGTTTCGACCCTCTGACGGGTCTGCTCGTCCTCGCCGCCGCGGCCGGGTGGATGTACGTGAGCTTCCGGATGCAGCGCGGCCAGGAGCGCGAGCTCGCCCGGGTCCGCCAGATCGCCGAGCTCGCCCAGCAGGCGATCGTCCGGCCGCTGCCGCCCCGGCTGGGCGGCATGAGCCTGGCCGTCCACACCCGTTCGGCCACCGACCAGGCGCTGATCGGCGGCGACCTGCACGACGCGCTGGTCACGCCCACGGGCGTGCGGCTGATCGTCGGCGACGTCAAGGGCAAGGGCATGGAGGCCGTCCGGCTCAGCGCCGTCGTGCTGGCCGCCTTCCGCCGGCACGCGCCCGTCGTGACCGACCTGGTGGCGCTGGCCGCGGCGCTCGACGCCGACCTCGCGCCGCACCTGGGCGAGGAGGACTTCGTGACCGTCCTGCTGGCCGAGTTCGTGCCCGGCGAGGTGCGGCTGGTCAACTGCGGCCATCCGGCGCCCCTGCGCATCGGCCACCGCCTGGAGGCCCTGGAGCCGCCCGAGCCCTCGCCGCCGCTGGGCCTGGGCCCCGAGCCGCGGATGCGGCGCGCCGGTCTCGGCCCCTCCCAGCGGCTGCTGCTCTACACCGACGGCCTGAGCGAGGCCAGGGACGCCGACGGCGTGCACTTCCCGCTCGACCGGCAGGTCCGGCACGCCTTGGCCGCGCCGGGCCTGGACCACGCGCTGCCCAACCTGCTCGACCTGCTCGACGAGCACGCCGGAGACCTGCGCGACGACCTGACGCTGGTGCTGGCGCAGCCGGTGCCCGCGCCGGACCCGGCCGAGCGGACGGCGGGCCCCGCACCGGAACCGGCCGAGCGGGTGCCCGGGCCCGTGCCGGGTGGTCCGGGCGTCACCGCCCTCCCGGCGGACTCCCGCGACGACGGCTTCTAGCCGCTTCTAGCCGTCCTGCGACGGCGGTGCCGCGGTGGACGTTCGGCGTGTCGTACCGTTCTCAGGCGATCCGTACGACGACCTTGCCGCGTACGCCGCCCTTCTCCAGGGTCCGGTGTGCCTGGGCGATGTCGTCGAAGGGGAAGACCGTGTCCACGACCGGGCGGATGGCGCCGCTGTCCACGTACCGGGTGAGGTCGGTGAAGAGCCGGGTGGTGGGGTTGCCGCTGAAGAAGCGCACCCGCCGCCGCCCGTGAACGGCCGAGGCGGCGATGTACGCCAGGGACGCCGCGATCCTGCGCTGGTCGAAGGCGATCGCCACCATCCGGCCGGACGGCGTCAGCAGGCGGCGGAAGGCGGCGTGCTCGGTGCCGGCGGTGTCCAGGATCACGTCGAACCTGCCCAGGTCCGCCGGGGCGACGGCGGCGTAGTCGTACGCCTCGTGCGCGCCGAGGTCGCGGACGAGGTCGAGGCCCCGCGCCCCGGCGAGGGCGGTGACGTGGGCGCCGAGCGCCCGGCCGAGCTGTACCGCGACGACGCCCACGCCGCCGCTGCCACCCCGGACGAGCAGGCGTTCGCCCGGCCTGAGCGCGGCCAGGTCGCGCAGCGCCGTGATGGCCGTCGTGCCCACCGGGAGCGCCGCGGCCGTCACCAGGTCGAGTCCCGCCGGGGCCGGGGACAGACGGCGGGGGCGGATCGCCACGTACTCGGCGGCGCTCCCGAACGTGCGTCCCAGCGCGCCCCACACCCGGTCGCCTGCCTTCGGGCCGGTCACCCCGGGGCCGAGGGCGACGATCTCGCCGGTGAGGTCGATCCCGACCCGTTTCGGGAAGCCCCGCTGCATCATCCCGGTCACCAGGCGCAGCCGGCCGGTCCGGCCGTGCACCTCGCCGCCGTTCACGCTGACGGCGTGCACCCGCACCAGCACCTGTCCGGGGGCGGGGACCGGCTTCGGCACCGTGCCCACGTACAGCTCCTCCGGCGGCCCGTACCGGTCGAACAGGGCCGCGCGCATCTGATTCGTCTCCATACGGACGACGCTAGCTCGCTAACCGGACGGCCCCCTCCACTTACGCTAATGTGAGAAATATGGCTGATCATCCCTCTCAGTTGGCGTCGGCCAAGGACCTGCGGGCGGACGCGCGGCACAACCGGGCGCGCATCCTCGGCGCGGCGCGGGAGACGTTCGCCGCGCGCGGTCTGGACGCGCCGATGGTGGCCATCGCCCGGCGTGCCGGGGTCGGGGTGGCCACCCTGTACCGGCGGTTCCCGTCCCGCGAGTCCCTGATCACGGAGGTGTTCGCGGACGAGCTGGCGGCGTGCGCGTCGGCCGTGGACGACGCTCTGGCCGACCCGGATCCGTGGCGGGGGTTCCGCGGGGCGATCGAGAAGGTGTGCGCGATGCAGGTCGCCGACCGGGGGTTCACCGAGGCCTTCCTCACCGCGTTCCCGGACGCGATCGACTACGAGCGCACGCGGTTGCGGGCCGAGCGGGGCCTCGCCGAGATGGTACGGCGGGCCAAGGCCACGGGCCGGCTGCGGGCCGACTTCGACGTCGCGGACCTGGTGCTGCTGTTCAGGGCCAACTGCGGCCTCATCGCCGGTGCGGGGGAAGGGGTGGAGGCGGCGTCGCGGCGGTTGGTGGCGTACCTGCTGCAGTCCTTCGGCGCCGGGCACGCCGAACCGCTGCCGCCGGCACCGCCGCTCACGCTCGGCCACCTGATCCGAACGGTGAACAGCTCCTAGGGCGGGGGCCGCGGCGCGCGCTCGCGGAGGCCGACCCCCTAGTGTGGGGACGTTCGTTTGGCGGTGTCCCTTGAGAGGAAGTTCCGGTGAGCGGTACCGGTGGGCTGGCCGTACCCGAGTCGGTCGAGAGCGCGGGCCGTACCGGGCCGCCTTCGAGCGGTCTGGCGCGGTGGCTGCTGCGGCACCAGGTCCAGCCCGTCGGTCCGGAGTCCGCCGAGGGGCACGGCGAGCCGCAGCCCTGGTGGAAGGTCATGTGCCTGACCGGCGTCGACTACTTCTCCACCCTCGCCTACCTGCCCGGCATCGCCGCGCTGGCCGCCGGCGCGCTGTCGCCGCTGGCCACCCTCCTCATCGTGGGGCTGACGCTGCTGGGCATGCTGCCGATGTACCGGCGGGTGGCCAAGGAGAGCCCGAACGGGCAGGGGTCGGTCGCCATGCTCGAACGCCTGCTGCCGTTCTGGCGGGGCAAGCTGTTCGTGCTGGTCCTGCTGGGGTTCGTGGCCACGTCGTGGATCATCACGATCACGCTGTCGGCCGCCGACGCCTCGGTGCACGTCCTGGAGAACCCGTACTTCCCGAGCTTCCTGCACGGGCACGCGGTGATCATCACCGTGGTGCTGCTGCTGGTGCTCGGCGGGGTGTTCCTGATGGGCTTCACCGAGGCGGTCGGCGTCGCGATCCCGCTGGTGGCGCTGTTCCTGCTGCTCAACGCGGTCGTCGTCGCCGTCGGGTTCGCCGACGTGGCGGCCGAGCCCGAGTCGCTGTCCCGCTGGACGGACGCGCTGCTGACCGGGCGCGGCGGCTTCACCGGGCTGCTCGGCCCGGCCGTGCTGGCCTTCCCGCTGCTGGTGCTGGGCCTGTCCGGGTTCGAGACGGGCGTCAGCATGATGCCCCTCGTGGCGGCCCAGGGCGACGACCCCGAGCAGCGGCTGCGCTCGCGCATCGCCAACACCCGCAAGCTGCTGACCGTGGCCGCGCTCATCATGAGCGTCTACCTGATCGCCACCAGCTTCGTCACCACCGTGCTCATCCCGGCCGACCAGTTCGCGCCCGGCGGGCAGGCCAACGGCAGGGCGCTGGCGTACCTGGCGCACGAGCGCCTCGGCGAGGGCTTCGGCACGGTCTACGACATCAGCACCATCCTCATCCTCTGGTTCGCCGGCGCCTCGGCCATGGCGGGCCTGATCAACATCGTGCCGCGCTACCTGCCCTCGTACGGCATGGCGCCCGAGTGGGGCAGGGCCGTGCGGCCCGTCGTGCTGGTCTACACGGCCATCTGCGTCCTGCTCACCCTGCTCTTCAACGCCGACGTCGACGCGCAGGCCGGCGCGTACGCCACCGGCATCCTGGCCATGATGGTCTCCGGCGCGGTCGCGGTGACGATCTCGGCCGTACGGCGCCGCCAGACGCCGGCCGCCATCGGGTTCACCGTGCTGACGCTGGTGCTGCTCTACGCGCTGGTGGAGAACATCAGGGAGAAGCCCGACGGCATCACCATCTCGGCGTTCTTCATCCTCGGCATCGTCGCGATCTCGCTGATCTCGCGGGTGTCGCGCACGACCGAGCTGCGGGCCGACCGGATCGAGTTCGACGAGGTGGCGCGCCGGTTCGTCACCGACTCACTCGACTACGACGGCGCGCTCAACATCATCGCCAACCGGCGCGGCCCCGGCGACGCGGCCGAGTACCTGGCCAAAGAGAGCGAGCAGCGTTCGATGAACCCGGTGCCGGGCCGGGCCGACGTGCTTTTCCTGGAGATCGACGTCATCGACCCCTCCAGCTTCAGCGACGTGCTGCGGGTGCGCGGCGTCGAGGTCGACGGCCACCGCGTGCTGCGCGCGGAGAGCCCGGCCGCGCCCAACGCCATCGCGGCCGTCCTGCTCGCGCTGCGCGACGCCACCGGGGTGCGCCCCCACTGCTACTTCGAGTGGGCCGAGGGCTCGCCGATGGTCCACCTGCTGCGCTACCTCATCCTGGGGCGCGGCGACACCGCCCCGGTCGTCCGCGAGATCATCCGCAAGATCGAGACCGACCCGCAGCGGCGGCCCGGCATCCACGTCGGCGGCTGACCGGCGGCTGACCGACAGCGGCCCGGTCAGGCCCAGCGGGCGCGCAGCCAGGCGAGGGTGGCGCGGCGGGAGCGTTCGCGCCGGTCGCCCAGCGGCGGCGGCGCGGGCAGGGTGGCCGCGCGCGTCCAGTAGCCGAGCAGGGCGACGAGGAGGGCGTCCACCTGGCCGGCGGGCGCCCGGCGGCCGAGCGGGTGCGCGGTGAGCACGCGCTCGGGGTCGCGCGGTCCGAGGTCCGACTGAAGCAGCAGGCAGACCAGGTCGGCCCAGGCCGGTCCGGTGCAGGCGCGGCCCCAGTCCACCAGGCGGGCGGTCCCGTCGCCGTCGATGAGGATGTTGTCGTAGCGCGGGTCGAAGTGCAGCAGCGTGTCCCCGGCGACCAGGCCGGCCCAGCGGCGTTCGACCTCGGCCAGGCGGGGCAGGTGGGCGCGTTCCCAGGCTCCGGCGCGGGCGGGGTCGAGGGTGTTCCACAGCTCGCAGCGGCCCGACATGCGCCCGGCCAGTGTGAGCAGGCCGCCCAGCGGGGACGGGGTCAGCTCGCGGGCGCACGCCGTGAGCAGGCCGAGCGCGGCGGCCAGCTCGTCGTCGTGCCAGGGTTCGTGCGGGACCCTGCCGGGTGCGACCCGCGAGCAGAGCAGGACCCAGCCCGCCTCCTCGCACGAGAACAGGAACCGGGGCGCGGGCACGCCCGGCGGCAGGGCGGCGGCGACCACCGCCTCCGCCCGGTAGTCGGCCGCGTGCCCCGAGGCGGCGGGCACGGCCTTGACGAACACCCGGCCGCCGCCGGTCAGGGTGAGCACGCCGCGCACGCCGCCGGTGAAGCCGCCGTGCCGCTCCTGGAAGCCCGCCGCCGCCCGGCCGAGCCGCCGCTCGACCTCCCGGACGAGGGCGCCGGGCACGTCGTCCCACGTGTACGGCTGGTCAGGTGGTGTCATCCGGGTGCCGGGGCTCCTTCTGGAGGTCGGGCTGCGGGCCGTCGCGGTCGGGGCCCAGCAGGGCGAGGCGGAAGCGGGCGCAGCGTGCTTCGAGCTCGCGCTCGTCGTCGAGGATCCACTGTTCGATCATGGTCATCCAGAGAACACACCGGCCGCCGGCGGGCGGCCGACTTGGCGCAGTCTTTTCACCGCAGCGACCTTTTCACCGCAGCGACCTTTTCACCGCGGCACCCCTTTCACCGCGGCACCCCTTTCACCGCAGCACCCCTTTCACCGCAGCACCCCTTTCGGCGCAGCACCCCTTTCGGCGCAGCACCCCTTTCAGCGCAGCAACTCGACCGTGCCGCGCTCGCCGTCCACGCGGACGCGGTCGCCGTCGCGCAGCCGCATGGTGGCGTTGCCGGTGCCGACCACGGCCGGGATGCCCAGCTCGCGGGCGACGATCGAGGCGTGCGACAGCGGCGCGCCCATGTCGGTCACGACGGCGGCGGCGCGCGGGAACATGGGGGTCCAGCCGACGTTCGTCAGGGTCGTCACCAGGATCTCGCCGGGCTTGAGCCGGTCGCCGTCCTCCGGGCCGGCGATGACCCTGGCCACGCCCTCGACCACGCCGGGCGCGCCGGGGAACCCGGTCACGGTGTCGCTGACCGGGACGTCGAAGCCGCGGGCGTCGTACACGTCGGCCCGGCGGCCGGGGTCGGCGGCCCACCGGACGGGGTCGAACCGGCCGACGATCACCGTCGGGTACGGCGGCAGCGCGGCGTACAGGTCGTGGGTCGCCCGCCGTACCGGCACCCGTTCCAAGGCAGAGGGGTCGCCGCGCAGCACGTCGAGGATCTCCTCCAGGTAGAGGTGGAACAGGTCGTCGCCGTGACCGGTCAGCTCGCCGGCGCGCACCACGAACGCCCGCAGCACCCAGAAGGCCCGCATGTTCTCCGAGCGGGCGTTCTCCCGGTCGCGGACGACCGCGTTCCACCGCCGTACCCGGGCGCGCATCTTGGCCTCCTTGCCCGGGTGGCGGGCGGCGAACCTCGCCCACGCCTCCTGCCTGGCCTTCTCCTGGCGGGCGAGCAGCGCCTCGGTGCCGGCCCGCAGGTCGCGCAGGCCGGTGAGCTGGGCGTCTATCCAGGCCGGGTCCTCGCCGGGCCGGGGCCGGGAGACCTCGAACTCGTGCGGCCCGCGGTGCCCGTAGGCCAGCGCGAACTCCTCCCTGCTGATCTCGCCCCTGGCCAGCCTGCCCAGGCCCAGGACGGGCCCGAGGCTGGCCAGCTCGCCGTCGGCGTTCACGCCGGTGAGCATGGCCTCGGCGTCCACCTCGCCCATCAGCCTGCGCAGCCGGTCGCGGGTCCAGACGAGCGTGGCGCCGCCCTGGCGGCCGGCGGCCTCCAGCATGCGGCTGGAGGTGACCACGTGGGGCTTGATCTCGGCCGTCCACAGGTCGGCCAGTTCGGGGCCGGAGGAGGTGGCGGCGACGCGTTCGCGCAGTTCCTCGCAGCGCCGCCGGGAGGCGGCGAGGAAGGCCGGCATCTCCTTGAGGTTCCGGCGCACCCGCCGCTGGAGGTTCACGGCCATCGGCAGGACGCGCCTGATGATCTCCCAGCGGGACAGGCCCACCAGGGGCATCTCCAGGCCGGGCGGCAGCTTGCCGAAGACCTGCTCGACCGCGCCCAGCCTGCTCCGCATGCCCAGGGCGGCGGCGATGGAGTGGACGACGCTGAGGTTCATGTAGAACCGGCCGCCGATGTTGCCCACCAGGTCGAAGCCGGGCAGCGCCGAGGCCGACATGGCCTCGTGGATGAACAGCCGGACGAAGGACCAGGTCGCCGGGGTCATCACGTCGGGGATGGCCTCGCCCAGGTTGCCCGCGGTCCACAGGTAGTCGCCCTTGAGGCTGTCGTTCCACTCCTCGACCTGCGGTTTCAGGCCGGTGATCGGGCGGGCCTGGAGGATCGCGAACGTGCCGTCGCGCCTGGCCCACTCGACGTCCATGGGCAGGCCGTACAGGGCCTGGACGCGCTCGCCGAGCGCGGCCAGCTCCACCGCCTGCGGCGGGTCGAGCACGGGTCGGCGGCGCAGTTCCTCGGGCACGGGCTCCTCACGGGTGCCGCTCGCGGTGCGCACGGTCATGACGGTCTTGTCGGCGACCCGCGACCCGGTGACCCGGCCACCCGACAGGGTGATCGTGTCCGGCGTGACCTGCCCGCCGACGACGGCCTCACCGAGCCCCCAGGAGGCGTTGACCACGATCTCGTCGCGCGCGCCGGTGACCGGGTCGGCGGTGAACATGATCCCGGCCGCGTCGGCGTCCACCAGCTCCTGGACGACCACGGCCAGGGCCACGTCGTCGTGCGGGACGCCGTTGCGCTCGCGGTAGGCGACGGCGCGCGGGTTCCACAGCGAGGCCCAGCAGCGGCGGACCGCCTCCAGCAGCCCGTCGCCCCGGATGTTGAGAAAGGTGTCCTGCTGCCCGGCGAACGACAGCTCGGGCAGGTCCTCGGCGGTGGCCGACGAGCGCACGGCCACCGCGACGTCGTCGCCGAGCGCGGCGTGCGCGGCCTCGATCTGCGCGGCCAGGCCGGCCGGGATCTCGTGCGCGGCGAACAGCGCGCCGGGGTCACCGGAGGAGGCGATCTCGTCGCCGAACGCCGACACGAACGACCGGTACGCCCCGGTCGTGACGACGAACCCGCCGGGCACCGGCAGCCCTGCCCTGACCAGCCGGGCCAGCGAGGCGCCCTTGCCGCCCGCGGTGTCGAGGTCGGCGGCGGCTTCGTCGTCGAGGGGGATGACTTCCTTCACTGCACGCGCTCCTTAGCAGGGCTCATGGATGTCGCCAGTTTGCGCCGGGCGACGTCGGCGAGGGCGTCGAGGAGGTCGAGCGTGGCCCGCGCGACGGCCGCGGCGTCGGCGGGCGGCAGCGCGCGTCCGGTGCCCACCGCGCGTTCGACGGTCTCGGCCAGCAGCTCGGCGACGCGGTCGTCGGGCAGCCGCTCGGACTCCGGGCGCGCGCCGGGCAGGAACATGAAGCCGTAGAAGATCGAGCCGATCACCATGACCTGCTCGGCCGGCTCCTCGCGCACGGCGCCCAGCTTGACCAGCTCGCGCAGGTAGGCGTCGAAGGGGCCGCCGAGTTCGAGTCCGCCGATCGACGGGCGCTGCCGCTTGAGCCGGGTGAGCTTGCCGAGCACCTCGGAGTCGTCGAGCAGGACCGCGTGCAGCAGCGGCCGGTGCAGCAGCGCCGAGGCCAGGCTCCCGAACAGCTCGCCGAGGGTGGCGGGCGCGGCCTCGCGCACCCGGTCCAGCATGAGCACCCGCTCGCGCCGCAGCAGCGCGGCGAACAGCTCGTCGCGCGTCTTCCAGTGCAGGTAGATCGTGCCCTTGGCGACGCCGGCGCGCCTGGCCACGTCGTCGACGGTGGTCTTGTCGTAGCCCCAGCGCAGGATCAGCTCAGCGGCGGCGTCGAGGATGCGGTGGGCCCGCTCGGCGTGCCGCGCGGGGTCCTGCGGCGGCCTGCCCGCTCTGGCCATTCTTCGCCCTCCCATTGTTTGACCAGATGAGCTTATATGGTCACGTAATTACCGACAAGACCCAGATCTCCCGTACCCCGCCGGGCGGCCCCGCCGGGCCGTAGCGTAGGGGGCATGGGCAAGGCGTTCTGGATCGACCAGGAGTTCGACAGGGACCGTGACGGGCGCTACGCCGTACACGTGCGCAAGAACCTCGACGAGTTCGAGTGGGGTGACATCGCGCCGGTCAGGTTCGCCTGCGCGGCCTGGCGGCTGGCCACCTCGCCCTCGCTCACCCCCGGCTACGTGCGCTGGGACCGCCGCGTCCTGGAGGCCACCTGCCACCGCAACACCTGGGACGGCACCCTCTACGCCCGCGTCCAGATCGCCTCGCCGCTCCCCGAGGAGCTGACCAGGTCGCGGGCCTGGTGGCGCGACCGCGGCTGGCTGGGCTGGCAGGAGACCTTCGGCCAGTACGTCGAGCCGAGCCAGCAGGACCTGGCGCGCATCCCGTTCCTGCGCGCCACACTGCTCGTCGAGGCGCCCGTGCCGCTCGACGACCTCCCGCCGGAGCCCGAGGGCCCGCACGACGAGGTCGAGCAGCGGGCCCACCGGGCCGTGGTCGTGCTGGCCCGCGAGCTCAACGCCCTGGTCACCCCGGTGCTCGACCAGCTCGGCTAGCCGGCGCGCCCGGCAGCATGCCCTGAGCCCCTGTGGGTAGCGGGTGGCTCATGAGATTCCCGTTCGTCGTTCCCGCGCTCCTCCTGGCGGCCGTCGGCTGCGCCGTGGACACGACGTCCCCCGCGCGGGCCGCCGAACGGTTCCACGCGGCCGTGGCGGCCCACCAGGAGAACGCCGCGTGCGGGCTGCTGGCCCGTACCACCGCCGACAAGCTGCCCGACCCCGGCCAGACCTGCGCGCAGGCGCTGGGCGACGTCAAGCTGGGCCCCGGCGGCCGGGTCACCGAGGTGAACGTGTGGGGGAACGAGGCCCAGGTGCGGCTGGCCGGCGACACGGTGTTCCTCCACCGCTTCGCCGACGGCTGGCGGGTGAAGGCCGCGGGCTGCCGGCCCGTGCGCGACCTGCCCTACGAATGCGAGGTGGAGGGCTGATGCGGGTGATGTTCACGCTGACCCTGCTCGTCATCGCGGCGGGGCTGGCCTGGTTCTTCGCCATCGGGTGGGCGCGGTTGTGAGGTGGCTGAAGGAGAACTCCCTGTCGCTGGCCTTCCTGGTCATGTTCCTGCTGGCGCTCGGCGGCCAGGCGGTGGCCGGCATGCTCCAGTTCAACGACCTGCAACTGGTCCAGGGCGCCGACCCGGTGTCGTTCGCCGAGTACGTCACCTCCTCCGACTTCGCCGTGGACGTGGCCGAGAACTGGCAGTCGGAGTACCTGCAGTTCTTCCTGTACATCATGCTGACCGTCTGGCTCGTGCAGAAGGGCTCCCCCGAGTCCAAGAAGGTGGAGGACGCCGGGGCCGAGTCGGACGAGCAGCAGCAGATCGGCGCGCACGCCACCAGCTACTCCCCCGCCTGGGCCAAGGCCCGCGGAGCCCGGCTGTGGCTGTTCAGCAACTCGCTCGGCCTGGTGATGGGCGTCATCTTCGTGCTGTCGTGGCTGGCCCAGTCGGTGGCCGGCCAGGCGGCCTACAACTCCGTACGGCTGGGCGACCTGCGCGACCCCGTCTCGTGGGGCCAGTACGTGACCTCCGCCGAGTTCTGGAACCGCAGCCTGCAGAACTGGCAGTCGGAGCTGCTGGCCGTGTTGTCGATGGTGGTGCTGTCGGTCTACCTGCGTCAGCGCGGCTCGCCCGAGTCGAAGCCGGTCGGCGCCCCGCACGCCGCCACGGACGTCGAGGGCTGACCGGTCAGCACGGCGACGACGCGGGTGCCCGGCGCGAAGGCTCCCTGCCGGGCCAGGTCGAGCACGCCGTAGAGCATCTTGGCCACGTAGACGCCCTCGACCCGGTGCTCGGCGGCGAACCGGTCGAGGACGGGGGTCGAGCGGGCGTAGCCGCCGAAGTGGTAGTCGAGGTTGACCGACCAGTTCGTCCAGGTACGGCCGTACGCCTCGCGCTGGAGCCGGGCCACCTCGTCCGTCAGGAAGCCGGCCCCCTTGAGCACCGCGAAGCCCAGCGCCCGCCTGCCCTCGGGCAGCCCGGCCGCGATGCCGGCGAGGGTGCCGCCGGTGCCGACCGGGCAGCAGACCACGTCGTAGTCGACGCCGATCTCCGGCGGGAGCTCGGCGCAGCCGCGCACGGCCGCCGCGTTGCTGCCGCCCTCCGGCAGGATCGTGACGTCCCCCCAGCGCTCCCGCAGCCGTGCCTGCACCTCGGGCGTGTGCTTGAGCCGGTAGGAGGCGCGGTCGAGGTAGGTGAGCGTCATCCCGCAGGAGACGGCGAAGGCGAGCGTGGGGTTGAGCGGCAGGTGCTCCTCGCCCCTGATCACCCCGATCGTCTCGATCCCGTGCAGCCTCCCGGCCCGGGCCACGGCACTGATGTGATGGGAGTACGCCCCGCCGAAGGTGAGCAACCGCCGATGGCCCAGGTTGTACTTGAGCTTGCGCCGCTTGTTGTCGTCGTGCATCAGGAACACCCGGACCTCGCCGAGCGCTGGATCCAGGAGCTCCTCCATGGCGCTAGTCTACGGTCGGGCCTTTGTTGAGGAGTGTTGGATTATGCGCGTTGCTGAAGCTTTTCGTGCCGCCTTCGGTGCCGATCCCCGCACGGTCTGGCGCGCGCCCGGCCGGGTCAACCTGATCGGCGAGCACACCGACTACAACGACGGTTTCGTCCTGCCCTTCGCGGTGCCGTGGGGCGTGAGCGCCGCCGTCACCCCGCGCGCCGACCAGACCATCCGCCTGCTGTCCCTCCAGTCCTCCGGCGGCCCGGTCGAGCTGCCGGCCAGGGAGGAGGCGACCGGCTGGGCCCGCTACGCCGTGGGCGTGCTGGCCATGCTCGGCGACCGGGTCGCGGGCGCCGACATCGCGATCGACGGCGACGTGCCCCAGGGCGCGGGGCTCAGCTCCAGCGCCGCCCTGGAGGTGGCCGTCGCCTCCGCGCTGAACGACGTCCACGGGCTCGGCCTGACGCCGATGGAGATCGCCCTGCTCAGCCAGCGGGCCGAGAACGACTTCGTCGGCATGCCGTGCGGCATCATGGACCAGGCCGCCTCCGCGCTGTGCCAGGAGGGCCACGCGCTGTTCCTCGACTGCCGCTCGCTCGGCTCCAGGAACATCCCCCTCGACCTGGCCGCCGAGGGCCTGAGCATCCTCATCATCGACACCCAGGTCCACCACGAGCACGCCGGCGGCGAGTACGCCAAGCGCCGCGCCGAGTGCGAGTCCGCCGCCCGGAAGCTGGGCGTGCCGTCCCTGCGCGACGTCACCGACCTGGCCGCGGCCCTCGACCGGCTCCAGGGCGCCGAGCGCAAGCGCGTCATGCACGTCGTCACCGAGAACCACCGCGTCGAGGCCCTGATCGGCCTGCTGCGCGCGGGCAAGGTCACCGAGATCGGCGCCCTGCTCAACGCCTCCCACCTGTCGCTGCGCGACCAGTACGAGGTCTCCTCGCCGGAGCTCGACGTCGCCGTGGAGGCCGCCTTCCGCGGCGGGGCCCGCGGCGCCAGGATGACGGGCGGCGGCTTCGGCGGCTCGGCCATCGCCCTGGTCCCCGACGCCCGTCTCGACGACGTGCGCGCGTCGGTCACGGCCGCCTACGCCGAGCGCGGCTTCCAGGCCCCGCGCTTCCTGTCGGCCACCGCGGCCAAGGGCGCCCACCGCCTGGCCTGAGCCGGTCAGGGCGTCCGGGCCGCCCCCGCCCGGGCCAGGTTGACCCCGCTGGCGATCACCCCGATGTGGCTGAACGCCTGCGGGAAGTTGCCCGCGAACGCGCCCGTGGCCGGGTCGATCTGCTCCGGGAGCAGGCCGAGCGGGCTGGCGCGGGCGCACAGGGAGGCGTACAGCTCCTCGGCGCGGGCCCGGTGGCCCTGGAGGATCAGGTTGTCCACCAGCCAGAAGCTGCACAGCAGGAAGGCGCCCTCGTCGCCGGGCAGACCGTCCGGCGACTGCTCGTGCAGGTAGCGGTAGAGCAGGCCGTCGCCGGCGGACAGGCGTTCGGCGACGGCCGCGGTGGTCGCCGCCATCCGCGGATGGTTGGCCGGCACGACCTTGCGCAGCGGCAGCGCGAGCAGGCTGGCGTCCAGGCCGCTGCCGCCGTCGAGGTGCTCGCCCAGGCACTGCGCGTCCTCGTTCCACGCCTGTTCCAGGATGAGCCGGCGCAGTTCCTCGGCGGTGGACCGCCACCTGGCGATCGGACCGGCCAGGCCCAGCCGCTCGCCGATGGCCGCGGCCCGGTCCAGCGCCACCTGGCACATGCCCGCCGAGTAGGTGAAGACCCGACCCTGGCTGCGTACCTCCCAGATGCCCTGGTCGGGCTCCTGCCAGGTGCGCGCGGCGGCCTCGGCCAGCTCCGACAGCCCCGACCACAGCGCGGGCTGGAGGTCGCGGCCGGGCAGCAGCCACTGGTCGGCGCAGTCCAGCACCTCGCCGTAGACGTCGTGCTGGCGCTGGTCGGCCGCGCCGTTGCCCCACCGCACCGGCGCCGAGCGGCGGTAGCCCTCCAGATCGGGGTCGACGACCTCCTCGGGTACGGGGTCGCCGCGCAGCGTGTACATGATCAGCGGATCGCCGCTCTGCTCGAAGGCGTCGAGGACCCAGCCGAGGAAGCCGTCGGCCTCCTCCTCGAAGCCGACGCGGCGCAGCGCGAAGACGGCGTAGGCGGCGTCGCGGATCCACGTGTAGCGGTAGTCCCAGTTGCGCACCCCGCCGACGGGCGCGGGCAGCGAGGACGTCGGCGCCGCCACCAGCGAGCCGTTGACCCAGTCGTCGCACAGCTTCAGCGTGATCACCGAACGCCGGACCAGCGCCTCCTGCGGGCCCCGGTAGCCGCACGCGCCCATCCAGCGCCGCCAGGCGTCGGCGGTCTGCCGCAACATCGCCTCGGGGTCGAACCGGTGGTGACGGTGGATGCGCCCCCACGACAGCACCAGGTCGAGGCGGTCGCCCTCCTGGAGGTCGTGCACGGTGCGCAGCCCGGTCAGCGGCCGGTCGGAGCGCAGATGCAGCCGCAGGTCGGGCCGCCGGGACGCGCGCACCTCCAGGCCGCTGCCGAGCATCCGGGCCTGCCCGCCGCCGCGCGGCTCCAGCTCCGCCCGCAGGCGTACGCTCCCCGCCAGGACGACCGCGGACCGGACCAGCTCGCCCCTGCCGCCGCCCGCGTCGTCGCTGAGGTCGGCGCCGGCGCGCAGGACCAGCGCGTCGGTGATCCGCACCACGCCGGACGGGCCGCGCAGCTCGGTGACCAGCACGGCGGTGTCCGGCTCGTAGTACTGCCTGGCCTCGCGCAGGTCGTCGGCCGTCAGCGTGAAGTGGCCGCCGCGCTCGTGGTCCAGCAGGCCGCACAGCAGGGGATCGCTGTCGAAGTCGGGCAGGCACAACCACGGGATCGAGCCGTCGAGACCGACCAGCGCCGCCGTCGTGCCGTCGCCGATGAGGCCCAGGTCCTCCAGCGCCGGGTAGCCGTCCCGGCGGCGCACCGGGCGGAAGGGTGGGTCGAGGTCGAGCATGGCCGGCGTTCTCCTCAGTGCTTCTCGGCGCTCCTCAGTGCTTCTCGGCGCCTTTTGGTGCCCTTGCCGTCACTGGAAGGCGATCATCACCTTCACCACGTCGTCGAGCTTCTTGTCCGAGACCTCGAAGGCGCGTTCCATCTCCTCGAAGCCGAACGTGTGGGTGGTCAGGGGCGTGGGATCGAGCCGGTCGCCCTCCAGGATGCGCAGCAGGCGTTCCATGCGCAGCCGTCCGCCCGGGCACAGGCCGGTCGTGATCTTCTTCTCCGCCATGCCGACGCCCCACTCGACGCGCGGGATGCGGACGAACTCGCCCTGGCCGTAGTAGCCGGTGTTGGACACCGTCCCGCCCGGCTTGGTGATCTTGATCGCGGTCTGGAAGGTGGCGTCCGCGCCGAGCGCCTCGATGGCGGTGTCCACGCCCTGGCCCCCGGTCAGCCCGAGGACGCGCTCGACGACGTCCTCGGTGGCGAAGTCGACGATCTCGTCGGCGCCGTAGTCGCGGGCGAGCCGCTTGCGGCGGGGCACCGATTCGACCCCGATGACCAGGCCCGCGCCGCGCAGCCGGGCGCCGGCGGTGGCCATGAGCCCCACCGGGCCCTGGGCCAGCACGGCGACCGTCCCCCCGATGGGGATGTCGCCGTTCTCGGCGCCCATGAACCCGGTCGAGAGCATGTCGGCGCAGTAGACGGCCGTCTCGTCCGGCACGCCGCCGGGGATCTTGGCCATGTTGGCGTCGGCCTCGTTGACGTGGAAGAACTCGGCGAAGACGCCGTCCTTGGAGTTGGCGAACTTGAACCCGCCGAGCGGGCCGCCGGACTGCGACGGGTGGTTGTCCTGACAGGCGAGATCGCCCCAGTCGGGCGTGATGGCCCCCACCAGGACGCGGTCGCCCGGCCGGAAGTCGCGCACCTCGCCGCCCACCTCGTGCACGACGCCGACGGCCTCGTGCCCGAGCGTCAGGTCGGTGCGCGGGCCGATGCCGCCCTGGACGGTGTGGGAGTCGGAGGTGCAGATGAGTGCGGTGGTGGTGCGGACGACGGCGTCGCGCGGGCCCGGTCGCGGCACGGGTTTGTCCATGAAGCCGACCCGGCCGATCTCCCTCATGACGAAAGCCTGCACCGCGCCCCCCGAACCTGCCCCGCGTCCCCGCTTCGCCGTGAAGCTCCCGGACACGCCCTGCCTACCCGGCGGGGCTCGTCGTCTAACCTCGGCGCGCGCCGGCCGGCCCCCCTCCGGCCTGCGGTTTCACAGCGCCGGGAAGTTGGGCGGGCGCCGCTCCAGGAAGCTGGCGACGCCCTCGGCGAAGTCGGGCCGCCCGAAGGAGGCCAGCATCTCGTGGACGGCCTTCCTGGCCGACTCCTCCAGCGTGGTGTCCCAGTCGTGCCACACCTGCCGCTTGATCACCGCCATGGACGCCGGCGAGCTGTGCACGGCCAGCTCCCTCGCGTACTCCTGGGCCTGCTCCAGCAGCGACTCCCCGGGCACCGCCCGGTTGGCCAGGCCCAGCTCGTACGCCTCCCGCCCGCTGAACACCCGGCCCGACAGCAGGACGTCCATGGCCCGCTGCTGGCCCATGACCCTCGGCAGCACCCAGGACAGGCCGTACTCGGCGACCAGGCCGCGGCGCGGGAACGCCGTCGTCCACTTGGCCTCCTCGGCCGTGAAGACCAGGTCGCAGACGAGCGCGTGCACCATGCCGAGCCCGGCGCAGGCCCCGTTGACCGCGGCGATGATCGGCTTGCCGATGGTCGTGGGGAAGGTGTTGGGCCGCGGGTCGGGGGTCTCGTCGTAGGAGCCGGTCTGGATGGCGGCGAGCGTCCTGAAGTCGGCTCCGGCGCAGAAGCCCTTGCCCGCGCCGGTCACCACGACGGCCCGGACGTCGGGGTCCTTCTCGGCCTCGGCCAGCAGGTCGAAGTAGCGCCGGCCCATGGCGTCCGTCCAGGCGTTGAGCGTGTCGGGACGGTTGAAGGTCAGCGTGAGCACGCCCCGGTCCGACGATGAGAGCACGAGTTCCGCCATGCGCTAACCGAACCATGTTCTGGGCAGGGCTGGCAAGCATGTCACCGGGTGGGGTGGCGGTGCACGTAGGCGGGGGTCAGCTCGCAGGTGTCGTAGTACCGATGGAAGACCGGGGTCGCGCCGCCCGATAGCGGCGGGACGATCCACGACCAGTCGGCCGGGCAGCGGCGTCCGGCGCGCTCCTCGCGTTCCAGGTGGGTCAGGAAGCGCCGGGACTCGGTGTGGTGGTCGGTGATCGTCACCCCGGCCGCCTCGAACGAGTGCAGCACCGCCACGTTGAGCTCGACCAGCGCGTGGTCGCGCCACAGCGAGCGCTCGGTGGAGGTGTCCAGGCCGAGGTGCTTGGCCACTTCGGGGAGCAGGTCGTACCGGTCGGCGTCGGCCAGGTTGCGCGCCCCGATCTCGGTCCCCATGTACCAGCCGTTGAACGGCGCGCACGGGTAGCAGACGCCGCCGATCTCCAGGCACATGTCCGAGATGACCGGCACGGCGTGCCAGCGCAGCCTCAGCTCGGCGAACCACGCGTACTCGGGGTGCAGCAGCGGCACCTCCAGCACGGCGTCGCCGGGCAGGTTGCACAGCAGCGGGTCGCCGAGCCCGGCCCGCACGATCAGCGGCAGCACGTCGAACCGGCCCGGCCCGCCGCGCCAACCGAGCTCCTTGGCCAGGTCGGTGAGCCCGGCGTTGCGCGCGTCGCCCAGGACGCCGCCGCCGTCCAGACGGTGCCCGGCGTAGCGGACGAGCTGGTCGTTGAGCACCCGCGGGCCCGGCATGGCCGGGGTGTCCGGGGCGAAGACGGTGATGGTGGGCCTGATGCGCCCCTCCCCCGTCGCCTCCCGCAGGTGCGCCACGCACTCCACCGCCACGCCCTCCGCGGTCGCCACCTCCCGCCGGTCGCGCAGCTTCAGCGAGCGCCAGTACAGGCGTCCGATGCACCGGCCGCTGTTGCGCCAGGCGACCCGCGCGCCGAACTCCAGCTCCTCGAAGGTGTGGGCGTACGTGCCGTGGCGGGCGACGTCTCTGGCGACGTCGCGCAGCCGGGCGGCCAGGCCGCCGGCGGAGGGGTTCTCGGCGTGGAAGAGCCTGATGAAGCGCTCCGCCTCGCGGACGTCCGTGGTGCGCTCGAACAGCGCGTGCACGGCTTGCACATCGAAGGGACGCAGGGATCTGATCCAGGTACGCACGCGGCAACCAACACTTCTCCGTCAGCGGAGCGCCCCGCCGATTCCGGGTCGGCGGCACGTCCTGCGGCGGCGCCCTCTCCACGCCACCTTCGACGACTTCCCGCGGCTGCCGGCCATACCCGACCGGCTCCCCCATCTTCCGCCCCAACCCTCCCCTTGTCCCCCAAACCCTAAAATCCCGTAACCCACCCACTACAACCCGTACACTCCACGCGCCGCCTCGCACGATCTTGTCGGTGGCGACGTCTACGCTCCCCGTTCATGAGCAACGACGAGACCCGCACCGTACGCCTGACGCTCGACGTCACCGACTACGACGTCGCCGGTCTCCACGACTACCGCGTCCGGTACCACCTCAGGAACACGGGATGGGAAGGCGCGGAGCCCATCGTCGTCCAGGCCACGGGCGGCGCCCCTGAGTACTACCTCGCCCCGTAGGACCGGCGGTCGAGGACCTGGGCCTTGAGTGAGGGGAACGCGTCGTCCGAGACCCCGGACGACGCCCCGGAAACGACTCAGGCCCTCCACCTGTCTCCAGGTAGAGGGCCTGACCACTGGCTCCCGCGATAGGACTCGAACCTATAACCTGCCGGTTAACAGCCGGCTGCTCTGCCGTTGAGCTACGCGGGATCGAACGTTCGCCCTGCTGGTCGGGCTTGTTGGGCCCTTCCTTCGTGCGCAGGAATAGATTAGCGCACTCCGGGAGTGCGTGTCGCATCGCAACTGGGGTAGGCCGGGAGACAGCGGAGGTGCAACATGCGTTATCGGATGACATTTGCGGTCGGTCTGGCGGTCGGTTACGTGCTCGGCAGCCGGGCGGGCCGCGAGCGGTACGAACAGATCAAGCGGGCGGCCCAGCGGGTGGCCGACAGCCCGAGGGTCCAGGAGGCCGCGGGCGTGGTCGGCGCGCAAGCGTCGAAGCTGGCCGGAGCGGCCAGGGAGAAGGTGGGCGGAACTCTTCAGGAGAAGATCCCGTTCCTCGGCTCCGACGGCCATCACAGGTCCGGCAGCGGCTGGCCCGAGGAGGAGGATCTCGCGGAACGCAAGTCCCGCGAGACCGGCATCCCCTACTGAGGCCGAGACCCCGAGATCCGGCGCGGCACGGACGTGTGATCCCTCACACGCCCATGCTGCGCCGGACGCCTTCCAGGGCCTGTTCGGCCTGCGCGCGCAGCCCCGGGTCCGCCGGATCGAGCCCCTCGTCGAAGACCAGGGTCCAGCCCAGCACCTCGCCGCCCGGCGGACGCCTGGCCACCAGCCGTACGCCGCCGCGCCCCGGCAGGCTGACACGCTTGTTGACCACGATGGTGGAGTTCACCCGCTCGCGCACGGTCTCCGGCACCATCCGCGGCTCGGCGACCCGCTCGAAGTACCGGGCGCCGCCGACGGTGACGACCCGCAGCCCCTCGTCGTCCCACGACGCCTTGTCGATCTCCTCGTACGGCACCCGCGTCCCGTCCGACAGGAACAGGGCCAGGTTGGTGGCCACCAGGTGACCGTCACCCGTCTCGGTGAACGTCAGCACCCGCTCCCCCGGCCGGACGTCCAGCGATCGGCGCACGTCGGCGGGCAGGCGGCGAAAAATGCTCATACCTCCACGGTATCGGCGAGCAGGTCGAGGGTGAGCGCCGCGCTCCACGAGAAGTCCCTGCACCCGCGCCCGCTGCCGTCGAAGGGATCGAAACACTCGCGGAACCCGGCCTGCCGGACGAGCCGCAGGGTGCCGTTGGCGAGCTGCCGCCCCAGCTGGTCGAGCGAGTGGACGGCGGCGGCCCGGCGTAACAGCCAGTTGGTGTTCACCCAGGACGGCCCGCGCCAGTAGCGGGTGCGGTCGAACTGGGCGGCGCGGATCTCGCAGCTCGGCACCGGGTAGCCGGTCGCGCCCATGAACCGGGCCGACTCCAGCACCTCGACGCAGGCGTGCAGCTGGTCGCTGGGCAGCCCGGGATCGAGCAGCGGCCCGAACGCGCCCACCGTGCAGACCTTGATCAGCCGGTCGGAGCGCAGGTCGCGGGGGTAGAAGCAGCCGTCCCAGAGCCGGTCGAGCATGGCCTGCCTGATGCGTTCGGCCTGTTCGGCGTGGGGCGCGGGATCGGCGCCGGCCAGCGGCGCCAGCTCGGCCAGCGCCTGGCAGGAGGCGAGCCAGATGCCGTTGAACATCGGGTCCTCGACCGCGAACGGGTGCTCGTCGCGCAGGTACTCGGCGCGGTAGCCGGCGTCGCGGTAGCGCATGGCCAGCCAGACGTAACGGTCGTGGTCGCTGTCGGGGTGGCGGTCGGCCAGTTCCACGTTGCGGTAGCCGTAGCCGATGACGGGCAGCGCGGCGAGCGGCTGGTCCCAGGCCGGGCTGTCGTCCATGCCCGACTCCCAGGGGTGGACGATGGCCGCCAGCCCCGCGCCGCCGAGGTCGCGGGCCGAGGCGAGGTAGTGGTGCTGGGCGACGAGCAGCGGGAAGGTCCGCCGGACGAACCCCACGTCGCCGGTGTGCCGGTAGAGCCACCGCAGCGCCAGCGCCTGCAGCGGCGGTGAGGTGAGCCCGGAGGTGCCGACCCTCGGCGCGGACTCGTGCTCCTGCGAACGCCAGACGGACGGCCCGGGGAAGTACGCCTCGCGCGTGTGGAAGACGATGTGGGGCACCATGCCGGTCGCCCACTGGCCGCTCAGCAGGCTGAGCAGCTCCTCCCGGGCGCGCTCCGGACGGTGCCTGGCCAGGCCGATGACGACGAACGCGGAGTCCCAGCTCCACTGGTGCGGGTACAGGCCGGGCGCGGGCACGGTGCCGCTGCCCGTCCAGTTCGCCTCGAGCACGGCCAGCGCCTCGCGCCCGAGCGCGGCATCGTCAACCGCCGGCCGCGCCTCCATTCACTCACTATGCCTTGGGAAGCGGGCGGAAGCTACGGCCTTTGGGCCCACTTCGCGACGAACGTGACACCGAGGACGACGGCGCCGATGATGAGAGCCCACTTGAGAAGCGTGAAGACGAAACCCACGAGCGGGCCGACGAGAAGCAGTGCGACGATGATCGCGGCGATGATCAGAAGGATGCGTGCCATGTCTCCACGGTAGGAGATCCTTTAAGCCGTTTGCAGGTGACCGAGGGTTGAATCAGGGACAAGTCAGGGTCACCCCTACCCATTGGAACCAACCGGTCAAGCCTCCCGTTGATCCGGTAGAACCACCGGGGCATCGGGGGCCCTCTTCACGGGGAGCGTGATGAGTCTGGGACCGCCCATGAGCAGGGAAGGCGCCGAGTACGCGCTGCGCGCTCGGGCCGACGAACGCGACCGGATCTCCGGCGACCTGCTCGACCTCGAATCTCACACCACCTACCAGTTGCTCAAGGGCGCGGCGCTGGACGGGATGACGCGGCAGCGCTGGACCGCCGTCCAGGCCGCGCTGGCCCGGCTGTGGCTGCTGAACGACGCCTACCGGGCCGTGCTGCGCGAGGCCGAGCAGGTCAGGGCCGTACGGGCGAAGCCGGGCGCGGAGCAGCTCGACGAGCTCACCCGGCTGCTCTCGGGGCCGTCCGTGGTGCTGCGGGCCGCGGCCAAGCCCGTCGAGCAGCGTTCGCTGCTGCCCGAGGCCGACGAGCGGCTGACCCTCGACGAGACCGTGGCCCGCATGGACGGCGCGTTTCGCGAGGTCACCTCGGCGCTCAACGACATCGACGCCGTCTGGAACGCCGTCCTGCCCCGGCTGGACGACGCCGACCGCGCGCTGCGCGAGCTCCGCGACCTGGAACGCGAGCTGGGCGAGAGCGCCGGCCTGGACGCGCAGGAGTCGCAACTGCGGCGGATGCGCGCGGCCCTGCTCGCCGACCCGCTCGGCGCGGGCGTCGGCCCCGACCTCGGCGGGGTCGCCCGCGCGCTGGCCGAGGCCCGCGCGGAGGTCGACCAGGCGATCGTGGTCAAGCGCGAGTACGCCAGGCGCCGCGAGGACCTGGTCGCGGCGCTCGACCGGGTACGCGCGGCCGAGAGCGAGGCCAGGCTGGCCCACGGCGCGGTGGTGGTCAAGATCGCCCTGCCGCCGCAGGCCCGGCCGCGCAGCCGCGTCGAGGAGCTGACCGGCGAACTGGACGCGCTCGACGCCTCGGCCGACACCTGGGTGGTACGTGCCAGGCGGCTGGCGGCTGTGGAGAGCGAGGCGGCGAAGGCGGCCGACCGGGCGCGGGCCACCGCCAAGGCCCTGTACGGGCTGGTCGGCAGGCGCGACGAGTTACGCGGCCGGCTCGGCGCCTGCCAGGCCATGGCGGTACGCAAGGGCATGGCCGAGGACCCCGCCGCCACCGCGTGCTTCGAGCGGGCACGATCCCTGCTGTGGACCGCCCCCTGCGACCTGACCGAGGCTGCCGCCGCGGTCGAGACCTACCAGCGCGCGATACACGGAGGTAAGCCATGACCCGCTGCGCGCAGCCGGGCTGCACCGGCACCATCGAGGACGGCTACTGCGACCTGTGCGGCAACGCGGCGGCCGCGCCACCGGCGCCCGTGCCCATCCCCCAGCAGGTGTCAGGGCCCATCTCGGGGCCGCTCTCGGGCCCGGTGAACACCCAGCCGGTGAGCCGGTCGCTGACCTCGCCGGTGAGCAGCAGCGGCAGGTCGCGGGCCGGGGTGCTGGGCGGCATCGCCGACCTGCCGTCCGTCCCGTACCGGGATCCGGCGACGGCCGTGATGGCCGATCCGCAGGTGCCGGAGGAGAAGCGGTTCTGCGCCAACCCGGCCTGCGGGGAGCCGGTGGGCCGGTCCCGGCAGGGCCGTCCGGGGTTGACGGAGGGGTTCTGCCCGCACTGCCGCACGCCGTACTCGTTCACCCCGAAGCTGGGCAAGGACGACATGGTGGCCGGGCAGTACCGGGTGCTCGGCTGCCTGGCCCACGGCGGTCTCGGCTGGATCTACCTGGCCGCCGACGAGAACCTGGACGGCCGCTGGGTCGTCCTCAAGGGCCTGCTCAACACCAACGACGCCGAGGCGCTGGCGGCGGCCGAGGCCGAGCGCAAGTTCCTCACCACGGTCGACCACCCGAACATCGTCAAGATCCTCAACTTCCAGCTCTCCGGCGGCCTCGGTTACATCGTCATGGAGTACGTCGGCGGCCAGTCCCTGCACGAGCTGCGCCGCAAGGGCCCGCTGCCGCTGCGCGAGGCCCTGATCTACGGCCGGGAGATCCTGCACGCCTTCGGCTACCTGCACGAGAACGGCCTGGTCTACTGCGACCTCAAGCCGGCCAACGTGATCAGGGTCGGCCGGCGGCTCAGGCTGATCGACCTGGGGGCCGTCCAGCCGATCGGCTCCCCGCCCGGCACGTCCTGGGCGACGGTCGGCTACCATGCGCCCGAGCTGGACACCCATCCCTCGTCGGTGTCCTCCGACCTCTACACCGTGGCCAGGACGCTGGCGGTGCTGGCGATCCCGTCCTGGAGCCCGGCCAAGGGTGGCGTGGCCAGCCCGCTGCCGCAGGACTGCGGGCACGAGTCGTTCGCCCGGCTGCTGCGCAAGGCCACCGCGCCCAACCCCGCCGACCGGTTCCAGAGCGCCTGGGAGATGGAGGAGCAGCTCGTCGGGGTGCTGCGGGAGATCAGCGCGGCCGAGGAGGGCGTGCCCTTCCCCGCGCCCTCGACCCTGTTCGGGCCCGAACGCTCGGCCGTGTGGACGGCGCTGTCGGACTCGCGCCAGGAGGTGTTCGGCCCGCTCGACCCGGCCGCGGTCGCGGTCGAGCTGCCGGTACCGCATGTCGATCCGCTCGACCCGGCGGCGGGCCCGCTGGCGGGCCTGGTCGGGTTCGACGGCAAGGAGCTGTTCGACCAGCTCTCGGCGATGCCGCCGACGCCCGAGACCCGGCTCATGCGCACCCGGCTGCTGGCCGAGGCGGGCGCGGCCGAGACGCCGGCGGCGCTGGCCGAGCTGGAACGTCAGCTCCCCGGCGACTGGCGGACGACCTGGTACCGCGGCGTGCTCGCACTGGCCACCCGCCAGACGGACACCGCGGTGACGATGTTCGACGCGTGCGTGTCGGCGCTGCCCGGCGAGCTCGCGCCCAAGCTGGCGCTGGCGTTCGCGCTGGAATGCGCGGGCAGGCAGTCGGCCCACTGGTACAACGCCGTCTGGCGGACCGACCACTCCTACGTCAGCGCCGCGTTCGGGCTGGCCAGGACGGGCCGCGTCAACGTCCTGGACGAGGTGCCGCCCACCTCCAGCTACCGGGTGGCGGCGCAGGTGGCGCTGGCCGCCTCGGTGTTCCGCCGGACCGACCTGAGCACGCTGTCCGCGGCCGACCTGGTCGGCGCGGCCGGGCGGCTGGCCAACCTGGTCGACCTCGACCCGCGCCGCCGCGACCTGCTCACCACCGAGCTGCTGCGCTGCGCGCTGGCCTGGCTGGAGAACAACCCCGCGCCGCCCGGGACGAAGCTGGCCGAGGCCGACTTCACCGAACCGGGGCTGCGCAGGCGGCTGGAGTCGATCTTCAGGAAGCTCGCGGTGGCGGCCGGCTCCCGCCACGAACGCCACGCGCTCATCGACGAGGCGAACGCCGTACGACCGAGGACGTGGCTGTGATGGAACCCGTACCGAACGCCCAGAGCTGCCCGATGTGCGCCTCCCCGGTCGTCCAGGGGGACGTCTACTGCGAGCGGTGCGGGCACGCGCTCGGCGCGCCGGTCTGCACCTCCTGCGGCGCGGCCGCGGTGGACCCGGAGGGCTACTGCGAACGCTGCGGCGTGCGCCAGCCCACCGGCCGGGACCACGCCGAGACCGTGCTCGACGGCAGGGCCGCCGCCGTGACCGACCGGGGGCTGCGGCGGGCCCGCAACGAGGACGCCGTGGCGCTGCTGACCACCGGCGACGCCGTGGTGACGGTCGTGTGCGACGGCGTCGGCAGCTCGCCGCGGGCCGACCAGGCCTCGGCCGCGGCGGTGGAGACCGCGGGCGCCGCCCTGGCCAGGGGGACGTCCGCGCAGGAGGCGTTCGAGCTGGCCGGCAAGGCCGTGGCCGCGCTGGCCACGTCCGTGGACGACGCCCCCGCCTGCACCTACGTCGCCGCGGTCGCCGGCCCCGGCGGGATCACGCTGAGCTGGGCCGGGGACACGCGGGCGTACTGGCTGCCCGGCGCGGACCCCGGGCAGGGCGTGCTGCTGACCGAGGACGACGTGGTCCCGACCGGCGAGATCACCGCGTGGCTCGGCGCGGATTCCGGCGAGGTGTCGCTGCATGTGCGCACACTCGCCCCGGGGGCGCCCGGCCTGCTGCTGGTGTGCAGCGACGGGCTGTGGCGCTACCTGGACGGCTACCGGTTCCCGCACACGGGAACCCCTCTCGACATGGCCCGCGAGATGCTGCGCCACGCACTGGCCTCCGGCGGCCAGGACAACGTGACGATCGTTCTCATCCCCCTAGGAGAAACGCATGGGTGACCAGCCCACGTTCACGCTGAACATCGACCAGAACAAGTACCTGTCCACCGACGCCCGCGAGGTGCACGCGGTCCTCACCGTGGCCTCCTCCGGCGGCGGCTTCGCCCAGGCCGCGCCCACCGAGGCGGCCGAGGTCATCATCGTCGACACCTCCGGCTCGATGAGCGGCGGCAAGATCCGCGAGGCCCGGCAGGCCGCGGCGGCGGCCGTGCACGCGCTGCGCGACGGCGTGTACTTCGCGGTGATCGCCGGGACGGAGAAGGCCAAGGTCGTCTACCCCGGCGGCAACGCCAACCTGGTCAGATCCACGCCCGCCACCCGGGCCGAGGCCGAGCGCGCGATCAGCCGGCTGCTCGCGCACGGCGGCACGGCCATCGGCGAGTGGCTGAAGCTGGCCGGGCACCTGCTGAGCGCGTACCCGAACGCGATCAGGCACGCGCTGCTGATGACCGACGGGCAGAACAACGAGCGTCCCGAGGTGTTCGGGGCCGTGCTGCAGGGGTGGAGCGGCAAGTTCGTCTGCGACAGCCTGGGCGTGGGCGACGACTGGGTGCCCGCCGAGCTGCGGAAGGTCGCCGAGGCGATGCTCGGCTCGTTCGAGTTCGTACGGAACCAGAGTGATCTGGCCGAGTTCTTCCGCCGGGTGACGCAGACGTCGATGAGCAAGACCGTGGCGGACCTGTCGCTGCGGGTGTGGGTGCCGCAGACGGCCAAGCTGAAGTTCGTCAAGCAGGTCTCCCCCACGCTGCTCGACCTGACCGGCAAGCGCACCGACGTCAACCCGCTGACCGGCGACTACCCGACCGGCTCGTGGGGCCAGGAGGAACGCGAGTACCACCTGTGCGTGGAGGTGCCGCCGGGCCAGATCGGCCAGGAGATCAGGGCGGGCTGGGTCAAGCTGGTGCGCCCCGACACCCAGGACGTCGTGGCCAGCGGCAACGTGCTGGCCCAGTGGACCGACGACCTGGCGCAGTCCACGCAGATCAACCGGAAGGTCGCCCACTACACCGGCCAGGCCGAGCTGCACGAGCTCATCCAGGACGGCCTGAGCGCCCGCGCCGCCGGCGACGTCGAGGCCGCGACCGCGCGCCTGGCCAAGGCCAGGGAACTGGCCGCCGAGTCGGGTCGCGAGGACACCGCCCGGCTGCTGGAGAAGGTCGTGGAGGTCGATCCCGCCACCGGCACGGCCCGGTTGCGCAGGAACGTGGACAAGGCGGACGAGATCGAGCTGGACACCGGTTCCGTCCGCACCAGCCGGCTGCGTAAGGACGAGGGCTGATGGCGACCTGTCCCCAGGGGCACGCCTCCGGCTCCGACGACTACTGCGACGTCTGCGGCGCGCAGATGGGCGGGACCGCCGCCCCGTCCCAGCCCCAGGCGACGGCGGCGGCCCCCGGCGGCGGTGACGACGCCTGCCCGGTCTGCCAGACGCCGCGCGCCGGGCAGTTCTGCGAGGTGTGCGGCCACGACTTCACCGGCGGCGGGGGCGGCGTCCCGATCCCCGTGCGAGGGGCGCGATGGGAGGCCGTCGCGGCCGCCGACCGCACCTACTACGAGAAGGTGGTCGCCGAGGGCGGCCCCGACGCGGCGCGCATGGCCTTCCCGCCGTACTGTCCCGAGCGCTCGTTCGGGCTGGTCGGCGAGCAGGTGCGCATCGGGCGGCGCAGCAGGGCCAGGAACCTGGCGCCGGAGATCGACCTGACCGGCCCGCCCGAGGACCCGGGCGTGTCGCACCTGCACGCCGTGCTGCTGGGCCGGCCCGACGGCACGTGGACGCTGGTCGACCCCGGCTCGGCCAACGGCACCCAGGTCAACGGCAGGACGGTCGAGATCAACACGCCCGTCAGGGTCGGGCCGGGCGACCGGATCCACCTGGGCGCCTGGACCGTCATCACCATCAGGGAGGGGACGCCGTGACCCTGGTGCAGAACCCCGGCCCCCTGGTCCAGGCGGGAGCCGCGCCCCCGCCGCACCGCAGCGTGCCCGGCCGCATCCGCGTGATCTCCGGCGTGACGGTGGCGGCGCTGGCGCTGCTGTTCGCGGCGCTCGGGGTCGGCAGCCTGACCGCCGGCGACGGGCTGCAGGTCATCGGCCGCGACGCCGGACCGCAGGTCGTCGCCACCGCCGGGCTCTACCTGGCGCTCAGCGACATGGACGCCCAGGTCGCCAACGCGCTGGTCATGGGCGACCAGTACGGCCAGCAGCGCCGCGTCGCCGTCGACCGGTACGAGCGGCGGCGTTCGGAGGCCAACCAGGCGCTGCTGAAGGCGTTCGAGCTGGCCGGCGACAACGCGGCCGATCGGCGGACCGTGCAGTCGGTGCTCGACGGGCTCGGCCGCTACGAACGGCTCGCCGGGCAGGCGCTCCTGCTGAACGAGCAGGCCCGGCACGCGCCCGGCGCGCCGCCGGAGAACGTGGTGGGCACCTACCGGCAGGCCACCGACCTGATGCGGCTGGTGCTGCTGCCGCAGGCCTACAACCTGACCCTGGAGAGCGGCACGATCGTCCGCAGCACCTACGACGAGAAGAACGCCTGGGTCCCGCTGCTGCGGACCGCGGTGCTGCTGGCCGGGCTGCTCGCGCTGGGCTGCCTGATCTGGCTCCAGGTCTTCCTGGCCCGGCGCTTCCGCCGGGTGTTCGGCCCGGCGCTGCTGGTCGCCACGCTGGCCACGGCGGTCTCGCTGATCCTCGGCGCGAACGTGCTCGGCCAGGACCAGGAGGACCTGCGCACGGCCAAGGCACAGGGCTTCGACTCGGTGCTGACGCTGGCCAAGGCCCGCGCGATCAGCAACAGCATGCAGGGCGACCAGAGCCGGTACCTGCTGGACAAGGAGCGCGCCGACACCTACGAGCACACGTTCCTGGACAAGTCGCAGTCGGTCGTCTACTACGAGTCGGGCAACCTCACCCAGTACCACGCGAAGGTGGCCGGCGACTCCGGGGACGCCCTGGGCATGCTGGGGCCCGAGCTCACCGGCGTGGAGGGCGGGCGCGTGCTGGACGCGTACAAGGCCTTCCAGCAGGCCGACACCTCCTTCCGGGAGCTGGCGCTGGCCGGCCGGACGGCCGAGGCGGTGACCGCCAAGCTCGGGCCGGTCACCGCCGCGTTCGACGCCTACGACCGGTCCCTGGTGGCGCTGGCCGACCGGCACGAGCACACCTTCGACCGGGCCATCGACGCCGGCGAGAACGCGCTGGACAACCTGTGGCGGCTGCTGCCGTTCGCGATCGCCGGGATCGGGCTGCTGATGATCGCCGGGGTGTGGCCGAGACTCAAGGAGTACCGTTGAAGCGGGCACTGGTAGCGGCGCTGGCCCTGGTCGCGGTGGTCACCGCGGCCTGCGGTACCGGCGACCGGGAGTCGATCCTCGACAAGGACTCCCTCGTCATCGCGGTCCGCCCCGACCTGCCGTCGGTGGGCTTCCGCAAGCCGGACGGCACCTTCGAGGGCTTCGACGTCGACGTCGCGCGCTACGTGGCCAAGCGGCTGGGCAAGGACTTCAAGCTGATCCCCGTGCTGGCGGGCGATCGGGAGAAGGTGCTGGTCCAGGGGCGGGCCGACCTGGTGCTGGCGACGTACACGATCAGCATGGACCGTAAGGCGAAGGTGCTGTTCGCGGGGCCGTACCACGTCTCCTACCAGGACATCCTGACGCGGCCGGACGACAGGGTGGACAACGTCCGGGAGCTGAAGGGCCGCCGGATCTGCGCCGTGGAGGGCTCGAACGCGGCCGAGCGGGTCGTGAAGGAGCGCAGCGTGGCGGCCGAGCTGGTGCCGTTCAAGGACTACGCGTCGTGCCTGAGCGCCCTGAAGAGCAGGCAGGTGGACGCCGTGACCACCAACGACGTGATCCTGGCCGGCCTGGCCAACCAGGACGGCTCGGGGCTGCGGCTGGCCAACGCCCAGTTCAACGAGCAGCGCACCGGGGTGGGCCTGCACAAGGACGACGTGCCCGGCTGCGAGGCGGTGAACCGGGCGATCACCGACATGTACCAGGACGGGACCGCGGGCAAGCTGCTGCACAAGTGGTTCGGCAAGGCGGGACTGAACCTGGACAACATCGCCGTACCGCAGTTCGAGGGCTGCTCCTGAAGGACCGGCTCCGGCATGCGGACGGGCCCGGCGCGCTCGCCGGGCCCGTCGCGGGGTCGAAGGGTCAGTCCAGGTAGTCCTTGAGCATCTGCGCGCGCGTCGGGTGGCGGAGCTTGGCCAGGGTCTTCGACTCGATCTGCCGGATGCGCTCCCGCGTCACGCCGAACTCCCTGCCCACCTCCTCCAGCGTGCGCGGATGCCCGTCGGCCAGGCCGAAGCGGAGCTGGATGATGCGCTGCTCGCGGTCGGACAGCGTGGCCAGGATGTCGTCGAGCTGGTCCTGCAGCATGATGAAGGCGGCGGCCTCCATGGGCACGACGGCGTCGGCGTCCTCGATGAAGTCACCGAGGTCGGAGTCCTCCTCGCCGATCGGCGACTGCAGGGACACCGGCTCCTGGGCGATGCGCTGGATCTCCACCACGCGGTCGACCGGGAGGTCCATCTCCTTGGCGATCTCCTCGGGGATGGGCTCGCGGCCGAGATCCTGGTGGAGCTGACGCTGCACTCTGACGAGCTTGTTGATGGTCTCCACCATGTGCACCGGAATGCGGATGGTGCGCGCCTGGTCGGCGATCGCCCGGGTGATCGCCTGTCTGATCCACCAGGTGGCGTAGGTGGAGAACTTGTAGCCCTTCGTGTAGTCGAACTTCTCGACCGCCCGGATGAGCCCGAGGTTGCCCTCCTGGATCAGGTCGAGGAAGAGCATGCCGCGCCCGACGTAGCGCTTGGCGATCGACACCACGAGCCTGAGGTTGGCCTCGATGAGCCGCTGTTTGGCCCTGGTGCCCTGCCAGACGAGCTCCCTGAACTCCGGGAAGGCCAGGCGCGAGACCCCGGTGGCCAGCTTGTCCTCGGCGAACAGGCCGGCTTCGATCGACTTGGCGAGCTCCACCTCCTCCTCGGCGGTCAGCAGGGGGACGCGACCGATCTCGCGCAGGTAGATGCGGACGAGATCGCTGGTCGGCGCCCGCTTGCCTACGTCCTCCTCATCGGCGCGGGTGGATTCCTCGTCGCCCTGGGGCTCAAGGACCTCCACGCCGTTCTCTGCGAGCATCCGCACGACGCGTTCCAGCGCGTCGGACGGCAGCTCGGATCGGTCAAGCGCGGCGGCGACGTCATCGACGGTTACGCTTCCGCGCTCCCTTCCCTTCGCGACGAGGTCCGCCACCTGATCTACCGATGGCGGCCCGCTTGGCAGCACCGATGCACCCACGGGAGACAGTCTGCAGTATTGGTTCCATCAAATGGCAGACCCATTTTTGTTGCGGAAGGTAAGACGATCAGCATTACCGAATTGAGATCGAGTAAAGGTTTGGCCGGAGTTTGATCAGGAAAGAAAAGTCAATTACGCGGTCTGGAATCAGACGTCCGGCGAGGCATGACGGCCGGACGTATCTCTTTCGCTGCCCGCAATGCCCGAGATGCGCCTTCACGGCAGCGCGGGCCGGCCGGAATTCCCCGGTCAACCACTCTGGTTCACCGCCTGCCCCCGCTGCCGAACTGTTATCAAAGGCCCCCGCGTCAGCTTCCGGCGGCGCGGTCGCGCAGCACCCGGCGCTGCTGCTCCAGCGCGACCAGCTCGCCGAACAGCTTGTTGTACTCCTGCTGCTCCTCCACCGGGTTGAGGCGCTGCATGCGGGACTTGACCTGGGCGATGGCCCGGTCGACCGCGATCGCCTCGATGGCCGCCAGCATGGCCCCCGCGTAACGCTCCTCGGCGTGCGCGTCGGCCTGGATGGGCTCCACCGCGAACCTCGTCACGAGCCCCCTGGCGCCCTCGTCGTGGGCGTGCTCCAGCAGCCGGTCGACCCACTCGCGGCCGCCGTGACCGGCCGAGCCGGCGCCTCCGGCGGCCTGGACGACCTTGTGCAGCGCGACGTGGTCGGGGGCGGTGAACGCCTGCGGGTCGAGGGCGTCGAAGCGCGGGCCGAGCAGCGCGGGCCGCTGGACGGCCAGCTTGAGCAGCTCGCCCTCCACCCGCACGCTCGGATCGACGGGGGCCGCCTTGGGGGCGCGCTGGGGACGGCCCTGCTGGGTGTTGGCGACCTCGCCGATGCGCTGCATGACGAACCGCTCGTCCATGAACCCGAGCCAGCGGTCGAGGTCGATGGCGTAGCGCTTGCGCAGGCCGACGTCCTTGATCCCGGCCACGATGGGCGCCGCCGCGTCGAGGGCGGCGATCTTGCCCTCGTTGCTGCGCAGGTCGTAGCGGGAGATGGTGCTCCTGATGGCGAACTGGAACAGCGGCTCGCGGCTGGCGATGAGGTCGCGCACCGCCGCGTCGCCCTGCTTGATCCGCAGGTCGCACGGGTCGAGCCCGTCGCTCTGCACCGCGACGTAGGTCTGCGTGACGAACTTCTGCTCGTCGGCGAAGGCCCGCAGCGCCGCCTTCTGGCCGGCCGCGTCGCCGTCGAAGGTGAAGATGACCTCGCCCCGGAACTCGGCCTGGTCGAGCAGGAACCGGCGAAGGATCTTGATGTGCTCCTCGCCGAACGACGTGCCGCAGGTGGCCACCGCGGTCGGCACGCCGGCCAGATGGCAGGCCATCACGTCGGTGTATCCCTCGACGATCACCGCTTGGGCGCGCTTGCTGATCTCTCGTTTGGCGAGATCAATGCCATAAAGGACCTGGCTCTTCTTGTAAAGCGGCGAGTCAGGCGTATTCAGATATTTCGGGCCATCGTCGGAATCGAGCAACTTGCGGGCGCCGAATCCGATCACGTCACCCGTGGCGTCCCTGATCGGCCAGATCAGCCGCCCCCTGAACCGGTCGATCGGCCCGCGCCTGCCCTCCTTGGCCAGGCCGCCCTTGACCAGCTCGTCGGCGCTGAACCCGCGCCCCATCAGGTGACGCGCCAGCGCCTCCCACTCGGCCGGGGCGTAGCCGACGCCGAACGCCTCGGCGTCGGCGCGCTCGAACCCGCGCTCGGACAGGAACCGGCGCCCCGGGGCCGCGTCGGGCCCGAACAGCTTCTCGGCGTAGAACTCGGCGGCCACCCGGTGGGCCTCGATCAGCCGGGCCCGCTCGCCGTGGTCGCGCTTGGGGACGTAGCCGCCCTGCTCGTACTGGAGCTGGATGCCGGCCCGCTGGGCCAGCCGCTCGACCGCCTCGCCGAACGGCAGGTGCTCGATCTTCTCGACGAACGTGATCACGTCGCCGCCTTCGCCGCAGCCGAAGCAGAAGTACATTCCGCGCTCGGGGGTGACGTTGAAGGACGGGCTCTTCTCGTCGTGGAAGGGGCACAGGCCCTTGAGGTTGCCCCCTCCGGCGTTGCGCAACTGGATGTGTTCGCCGATCACGTCGGCGATGGGTGAACGCTCACGTACGAGCGCGATGTCGACATCACGGATCCGGCCAGCCACGCCGGTGAGTCTATTCCGCCCGACCGACGGTTCCGCCCCCCGCGGGCTGTGCCGCGGCCGGTGAACGGCGAGGCACGGGCGGTGGACGGCCGGGGAAGACGCGCGTCACCTCTGGGTTGCTAAAGCGGGAAACTGGTGATGCGGAGTCCCGTGGTCGGCTACAAAGGTGAGGGTTGTCGGTGGAAACGGTGACACGGGTGAGGAAAACTATGCGTTCCGGGCATATCGCACGGTGGGTGGCTGTCGCCGCCGTGCTGCTCACCGGCGCCTGCGCCCAGGCGACCGGGGTGGCGGGCGTCAGCGCCCAGTCGCCCTCCACGGCCCCGGCCACGAGCACGCCCACCCCCACGCCGGCGGTCACCGCCACCATCCCCTCACCCGGCCCGTCCGACCAGGGCGCCGAGCAGCCGCCCAAGGGCGACGACCCGGTCAAGGTGCCGCCGCCCAAGCTGTCGAAGTTCACCTACGCGTTCCCGGTCAAGGGCTGCGCCAGCACCTACCAGCGCGCCCTGCTCGTGCTGCCCAAGACGACGATCTGGGCCGCGCAGGGCTGCTCGTTCGTCGCTCCCGTGGGCGGCGTCGTGGACGAGGTCAACGTCAAGAACCGGTGGACGCCCTCCACCGACAAGGGCGCCGACCGCGAGGGCAGGTTCGTCACGATCATCGGCGACGACGGCGTGCGCTACCTCGGCGGTCACCTCGACTCCGTCGCCGCCGGCGTCCGGCCAGGGGTGCGCGTCAAGGCCGGGCAGCTGCTCGGCCGGGTGGGCAGGTCCGGCAACGCCCGCGACACCGGCTCCAACCTCTACTTCGCGATCTCCTGGAAGACCGGCCCGGCCTACTGGTGGGTCCGCCGGGGCATGGTCGAGCCGTGGGACTACCTGGACGCCTGGCGGTCCGGCAACCGCACGCTCTCCCCGCGCAAGGAGACGCTGGGGCTGCGCGGCAGGCTCGGCGAGACGCCGCGCTGCGCGGTCCAGTGCAAGTCCAAGAAGGTGCCCCAGGCCAGCAAGAAGCCCAGGAAGCCGCGGACCGACGACACCAAGGACGACGATCCGGTCACGACGGAGCCGACGTCGACCCCCTTCGGTCAGTGACGACGCCCGGCCCGGTCCACCGGCGGGACCGCTCGTGGGAGCGGTTTCACCCGCCCTGTGCCGTCACGTCGACAGGCGGCGGTGCCAGGCCACGGCCGAGGTGTCGGTGAGGGAGGCGATCTGGTCGATCACGACCCGCACCCGGGCCGCGTCGTCGGGGGCCTCCAGGAAGGCAGGCCGGAAGGCGGGTTCGAGCGTGCCGGGGGCGCCGAGCGTGATCAGCGAGGCCAGCTCGGTGATCAGCTCCCGCTGCCTGGCCTGGTTGGCGTGGTGGCCCTCGGTGGTCATCACGTAGTGGGCGGTGACGCCCTTGAGCAGGGCGCACTCCATCAGCGTGGCGCGCGGCACGACGAGGTCGGCGCGGTGGCGGGCGCCGTGGACCTCCTTGGTGGCCGTCTGGGCCGAGCGGCAGAACCGGCCGATCAGGCCGCTGGTGAGCGCCTTGAGGCCGGCCAGGTCGGCGAGCGTCGCCTCGAAGCGGCGCGGCCACAGCGGGTCGGCGATCAGCTTGGCGAAGACCTCCTCCAGCTCGTTGAGGTCGGCGCCGGGCGCGTACCAGGTGCGGGTGATGCGGGCCACCGCGCCGCGTTCGACGGGCGACTGGAGCGCCTCGGGCGTGACGTGGCCGGAGTGGAGCGCGTCCTCCAGGTCGTGGACGGAGTAGGCCACGTCGTCGGCCCAGTCCATGATCTGGGCCTCGAAGCTCACCCGGCCTTCCGGGGCCCCGTCCCTGATCCACTCGAAGACCGGCAGGTCGTCGTGGTAGACGCCGAACTTCGGGGACTTCTCGCACGTCCAGGGGTATTTGACGGCGGCGTCGAGGGCGGCCCTGGTGAGGTTGAGCCCGGCGCTGCGGCCGTCTTCGGTGAGGACCTTGGCCTCCAGCCTGGTGAGCAGGCGCAGGCTCTGGGCGTTGCCCTCGAAGCCGCCGCACGAGGTGGCCAGCGCGTTGAGCGCCACCTCCCCGTTGTGCCCGAACGGCGGATGGCCGAGGTCGTGGGCCAGGCAGGCGGTCTCGACCAGGTCGGGGTCGACGCCGAGCGTGGCGCCCATCTCCCTGCCGACCTGGGCGCATTCGAGCGAGTGCGTCAGCCGGGTGCGCGGGATGTGCTGGCCGCCGCCGAGCGTCTCGCCGGGGCCCACGACCTGCGTCTTGGCCGCCAGCCTGCGCAGCGCGGCGCTGTGCAGGACGCGGGCGCGGTCGCGTTCGAACGCGCCTCGTCCGGGGTTGCCGGGTGGTTCCGGGACCCATCGTTCCTGGTCGTGCTCGTCGTAGTACGACATTTCTGCAGTGATTTTATCCAGTTTCCCGTCTCCGCTAGTGTCAAGCCTCGCGAGAACCCCTTCCCCGGGAGCCCTCCCCCATGACGACAGCGTTCCGAGCGGTGCTGGCCTTCAGTCTGCTCGCCGGCTTCTACGTGCTGGTCGGCATCATCCTGGCGGCCGCCGTGTTCTTCGACGTCCTGCTGCTGGTGGACTTCCACGCCACGGCGCTGAAGGCCGCGATCGTGCTCACGCTGGCGGCGGGCGCGCTGGTGCGGGCGCTGTTCATGGTCGGCCGCCGCCAGGGGGGCGAGCAGCCGGGCGTGCAGGTGGGGCGCGAGCACGAGCCCGCGCTCTGGCAGGTGGTGGAGGACCTGTCCCGGCGGGTGCGCACCGCGCCGCCCGACGAGATCCGGCTGGTCCCCGAGGTGAACGCGGCGGTCTCGGAGGACACCCGGTTCCTGGGGTTGCGCGCGACCCGGCGGCGGATGTTCATCGGCCTGCCGCTGCTGCAGACCCTCACCGTCGACGAGATGCGCGCCGTGCTCGGGCACGAGCTGGGCCACTACAGCGGGGCCCACACGCGGCTGGGCGCGCCGGTCTACCGGGGGCGGGTCTCGCTGATCGCGACCGTGCAGGGGCTCGGCAACCATCCGCTCATCCAACGGCTCTTCGCCGGGTACGCCAAGCTCTACCTGCGGGTCTCCCAGGCCGTGTCGCGCCGGCAGGAGCTGGAGGCCGACGAGTTCGCGGTGGCGATCGGCGGGCGACAGGCCATGTCGGGCGCGCTCCGCAAGATCCACGACACCGCCCTGGGCTGGGACCTGTACGTCGGCGACTACCTGTCGCTGACCGGCGTGGGCGGCTCCCGGCCCGCCTCGGTGTTCGGCGGCTTCCACGCGCTGATGAACGACCCGGGCCGGCAGGCCGAGATCGCCCGGCTCGGCGAGCGGCCCGAGGACGTCTCGCCGTACGACTCCCATCCCAGCCTGGCCGACCGCCTGGCCGCCATCGCGAACCTGCCGGAGCCGGAGCACGTCCCCGATCCGCGTCCGGCGCTGACGCTGCTGCGCGACCCCGACGTGGCGGCCGAGGCGGTGGAGCGGTCGATGTGGACGCCGGAGGCGCTGGCCGGGCTGCGTCCGGTGCCGTGGGACGAGCTGGTGGCCCAGGGCATGTACGCCGGGCGCAACGCCGAGGCCCTGCGCGACCTGGCGGTGGCGGGGCAGCGGGTGATGGGGGCCACGCGCCCCTATCTCGACGCGGCCTTCGAGGCGATCGCCAGGGGCCGGGGGGCCGAGCTGGCCGGGCAGCTGCGCGAGCTGGGGTGGAAGCCGTCCGAGACGCTGCTCGCCGGGGTGCTGGGGCAGGCGCTGGAGGCGGTGCTGATCCAGCTCGGCGAGGCCAGGTGGACGCTGTCCTGGTCGGGCCCCGCCCGGCTGCTGTACGACGACGGCGAGGAGGTGGCCCTGGCCGAGTACGCGGCCAGGGTCGCCGGCGATCCGCAGGCGGTGGCCGGGCTGCGGAAGTGGCTGGGCGACCACGGGATGCGGCACGACTACGTACCGCTGGAGGAGGCCCTGCCCCGCTAGCCGGGTGTGGGAAGGCTCGCGGCCGGCCGGCGGACCATGAGGACGTCCACCTGGTCCTCGCCCTCGACGGTGAAGCCGTGGCGTTCGTAGAGCCGCTGGGCGGCGCTTCCCCGCAGCACGATCAGGCGTACGGGCGCGCCCTCGGCGTCCGCGCGGTCCAGCAGCGTCCGCAGGACGGCCGAGCCGAGCCCGCGTCCCTGGAGGGCGGGGTCGAGGTAGAAGTGCTCCAGCCAGCGGCCGTCCTCGGCGGGGCGCAGGGTGACGCAGCCCGCGAAGGCGCCGCCGGCCAGGATGACGGAGGTGTGGCCGGGAGAGAAGGAGTCCCGGAACCGCTGACGCACCCGGTGCTCGTCGTAGCGGCCCAGCCGCTCCAGGTCGGGGCGCATCACCGTCGCCCGCAGTTCCGCGATCGCCTCGACCTCGTCCGGCCCGGCGGTGCGCAGCTCCCAGTCCACGAGATTTTCCATGGCGGAAAGTATCGCAATGACCGGTTTTGAGGTGATCTCCGGGTCTGTCGACAAGAAGTCAACAGATCCTCAACCGGCCGTTCCTAGGATCCGTCCCGAGGAGCGCTCCTCCAGGGAGCGCCTGCAGGGAGGGAACCCGTCGTGAACCTAGGCGTCCCGGAGATCATCATCGGCTTCGTGCTCTTCTTCCTCCTGATCGGGCTCGTGGTGTTCACCGCCGTGGTGCTGGCCAACCGGCGGCGCGGGTAGCGCGCGGGAGGCGGCCGGGGCCGGGCCCGGCCGCCGGGCGGGTCAGCGGGTGTCGGAGTCGGTGTCGGTCAGGGCGGCGCGGCCGGCCTCCAGCCGGGCCACCGGGATGCGGAACGGGGAGCAGGAGACGTAGTCGAGGCCGACCTCGTGGCAGAAGTGCACCGAGTCGGGGTCGCCGCCGTGCTCGCCGCAGATGCCCACGTGCAGGTCGGGACGGGCGGCGCGGCCCTCCTCGACGGCGATCCTGACCAGCCGGCCGACGCCGTCGCGGTCGAGGGTCTCGAACGGGCTGACGCCGAAGATGCCGAGCTCCAGGTAGCGCGAGAAGAACGCGGCCTCCACGTCGTCGCGGCTGAAGCCCCAGGTCATCTGGGTCAGGTCGTTCGTGCCGAAGGAGAAGAACTCGGCGGCCTCGGCGATCTGGCCCGCCGTCAGCGCCGCCCTCGGCACCTCGATCATCGTGCCGATCAGCGCCTCGACGCCGGTCTCCGCGAGGATCCCGGCCGCCTCCTCGCGTACGGACTCCAGCTCCTGGACGGCCGCCACCAGCGGGATCATGATCTCCGGACGCGCGCCCGGGACCTCGGCCGCGGCCTGGGCGATCGCCCGCACCTGCATGGCGAACAGCCCGGGGATCACCAGGCCGAGGCGCACACCGCGCAGGCCCAGCATCGGGTTCTGCTCGTGCAGCCGCTTGACGGCGGCCAGCAGCCTGCGGTCCTTGTCGGTCACGTCGGGCGAGGTGGCCACCTTGACCGCCAGGTCCACGAGGTCGGGCAGGAACTCGTGCAGAGGCGGGTCGATGAGCCGGATGGTGACGGGGTCGCCGCCCATGGCCTTGAAGATGCCGATGAAGTCGGCCTTCTGGAGGGGTTCGAGGGCGTCGAGCGCGGCCTGCCGCTCCTCGTCGCCGTCGGCCAGGACGAGGTCCTCCACGAGCCGGCGGCGCTCGCCGAGGAACATGTGCTCGGTGCGGCACAGGCCGATGCCCTGGGCGCCGAAGCGGCGGGCCCGCGCGGCGTCCTCGGGGGTGTCGGCGTTGGCGCGCACCCGCAGCCGGCGGACGGAGTCGGCGTGGGCCATGATCCGGTCCACGGCCCTGACCAGGTCGTCGTCCGGCTGCGCGCCCTCGAAGTACTCGACCACGGCCGAGTCCACGACCGGGACCTCGCCGAGGTAGACCTCGCCGGTGGTGCCGTCGATGGAAATGACGTCCCCCTCGGAGACGACCTCGCCGCCGGGCGCGGTGAACCTGCGCTCGGCGGTGGAGACGTCCAGCTCCTCGGCGCCGCACACGCACGTCTTGCCCATGCCGCGGGCGACCACGGCCGCGTGCGAGGTCTTGCCGCCGCGGCTGGTCAGGATGCCCTTGGCGGCGATCATGCCGGCCAGGTCGTCGGGGTTGGTCTCGCGGCGGACGAGGATGACGTCCTCGCCCCGGCCAGCCAGCTCGACGGCGCGCTCGGAGGAGAAGACGACCTTGCCGACGGCGGCGCCCGGCGAGGCGTTCATGCCCTTGGCGATCTTCTTCTTCTCGGCGCCGCCGTCGAAGCGGGGGAACATGAGCTGGGCGAGCTGGTCGCCGGTGACGCGGGTGACGGCCTCGTCCAGGGTGATCAGGCCCTGGTCGACGAGCTGGGTGGCGATGCAGAACGCGGCCGCGGCGGTGCGCTTGCCGACGCGGGTCTGGAGCATCCACAGCTTGCCGCGCTCGATCGTGAACTCGATGTCGCACAGGTCCTTGTAGTGGTTCTCCAGCGTCTCCATGATCTGCAGCAGCTCGTCGTAGGAGGGCTTGTCGAGGCGTTCGAGCTCTTGCAGCGGGATGGTGTTGCGGATGCCGGCGACGACGTCCTCGCCCTGGGCGTTCTGCAGGTAGTCGCCGTAGATGCCCTGCTGGCCGGAGCCGGGGTCGCGGGTAAAGGCGACGCCGGTGCCGGAGTCGTTGCCGACGTTGCCGAAGACCATGGCCACGATGTTGACGGCGGTGCCGAGATCGGCGGGGATGCGCTCCTGGCGGCGGTAGAGGATGGCGCGCGGGGCGTTCCAGGAGTCGAAGACCGCCATGACGGCCAGCCGCATCTGCTCGCGGGGGTCGGCGGGGAAGTCCTTGCCGGTCTGCTCCCGGACGATGCCCTTGTAGGTCTCCACGAGACCCTGCAGCTCGCCGGCGTCGAGGTCGGTGTCCTGGCGGCGGCCCTTCAGCTCGTCGAGCGCGTGCTCGAACAGCTCGCCGTCGAGGCCGAGGACGGTCTTGCCGAACATCTGGATCAGCCGCCGGTAGGAGTCCCAGGCGAAGCGGTCGTTGCCGCCCGCCTGCTTGGCCAGGCCGTGGACCGACTCGTCGTTGAGCCCGATGTTGAGGACCGTCTCCATCATGCCCGGCATGGAGAACTTCGCGCCCGACCGTACGCTGACCAGGAGGGGGTCGTCGGCCTGCCCGAGGCGGCGGCCCATCTGGGCCTCCAGGGCGTCCAGGTGCTCGGCGACCTCGCGCTCCAGGCCGTCGGGAAGAGCGCCTTCCGTCAGGTAGTGACGGCAGGCTTCAGTGGTGATCGTGAATCCGGGGGGGACGGGCAGCCCGAGATTCATCATCTCGGCGAGATTCGCGCCCTTTCCACCGAGAAGATCCTTGAGATTCCTGTTGCCCTCGGTGAAGTCGTAAACGTACTTGGCCACCACAGCTCCAATCCAACGCTTCTGTCCCGGACTCTACCGGCGAAATTGATGATGAAACTGCACTCCTCGGTTAAGTCATCGTTTATGCAGGTCAACCGCCTGGCACAGGTCTAATCCAATTACAGGTACCGCTACCCGATAAATTGGTTTATACCAATTGGTTTACACCAATTCTTGAGAAAGAGGAGCCGGGCCGCAGAATCGGATCACACCTGCGCCAGGAGGTCGCCACGGCCGTCTCCCGCCGAGCCCAAGCGTCGTGCAGGGCCCCGCCAAGGCCGCCGGTGGGCACGGTGACGCACCTGGGCGGCCCGGCCCGGCCCGGGGCGCCGGCGGCATGATCGCTCAACGTGACCCAGCTCGGCTCGTTCCGCGATATGGACGTGATCGGGACATGACACTCTGCTCGCATGCCCCGCACGACGCCACGAGGCCTGATGGCCGCCTGCCTGGCTTTGGCGCTGTCCGCCTGCGGCTCGGGAACGCCCGAGCCCGCCGCAGGGTCGCTGCTACCGGGGGCGGAGCAGCGACACGCGACCCAGCTCAGGCCTGGAGACTGCCTGGTGTCGATCCCCGACGACCTGATCGCGACGCTCGTCCCGTGCGGCAACCCGCACAGGGCCGAGTTCGGCATGATCTACGTCGTGCCGGAGGGTCCGTGGCCGGGCACCGAGCAGGCCAGGCGGCAGGCCAAGAGCTTCTGCGCGCCGCGGCTGCGGGTCAAGCAGGAACGGCTGAGCGACATCGAGGTGACCGCGCTGCCGCCGCTGGAGGCTGAGTGGCCGCGTCACCGCACGGCGTACTGCGTGGCGGTGGCCCGGCAGGGGCAGCTCGTCGGGCGCGTCCTGGAGTAGGCGCGAGGGCCTCGGGCGAGTCCTGGAGCAGGCGCGAGGGCCTCGGGCGAGTCCTGGAGCAGGCGCGAGGGCCTCGGGCGCGTTCTGGAGCAGGCGTGGGGGCCGGGTCACGCGGGGATCGGGTTGGTCTCGGGCGACGGGCCCGGCGCGCCGTCGCGCGGCGGCAGCCACAGCACGAACGTGGCCCCCTGCCGGGGCGCGGAGAACACCGCCACCCGCCCCCCGTGCGACTCCACGATCTGCCGGACGATGGCCAGGCCCAGGCCGGTGTGCCGGTCGCGCCTGCTGGCCTCGCCGCGCCAGAACCGGTCGAACACCCGCTCCTGCTCCGCCGCGCCGAGCCCGGGGCCGTCGTCCCTGACCGCGACCCACAACCAGCCGTCCGACCGGCCGGCCCCGACCCGGACGCGGCCGCCCGGCGGGGTCAGCCGCACCGCGTTGGACAGCAGGTTGGCCACGGCGCGGCGCAGCGCGTCCTGGTCGCCGGTCATCTCCAGGTCCCGGTCCAGCGCGCGGGTGATCGTCAGGCCGCGGGCGGCGGCCGGCGCCGCGTACTCCTCGCACGCCTCCCGCGCCACCCTGCCCAGGTCGAGGTCGGTGTCGGCGAACGCGGTCGCCTGCCGCCGGGCGCTGGCCAGCAGGTCCTCCACGAGCCTGGTCATGCGGGTGGTCGCCCGGTCCACGATCTGCACGGCCCTGGCCCGCTCCTCGTCGCTGGCCTCCGGCGAGGCGAGCACGGCGTCCACGTTGGCCCGGATGATCGTCAGGGGGCTGCGCAGCTCGTGCGAGGCGTCGTCGATGAGCCGGCGCTGCGCGCTGAACGCCTCCTCCAGCCGGTCGAGCATGGTGTCGATGGTGTCGGCCAGGTCCTTGAGCTCGTCGCGCGAGCCGCCCAGCCTGATCCGCCGGGTCAGGTCGGTCGCCTGGATCTCCTCCGTCGTACGCGTGATCGACCGCACCGGACGCAGCACCCGCCCCGACAGCACCCATCCGATGCCCAGGGACGCCAGGTAGAGCCCGGCCAGGGTGGCCAGCGAGTAGTCGCGCAGCGTGGCCAGCGTCCTGATGTTGACCTCGTTCTCGACCTCCTCGATGAAGACGACCTCCTGCTTGCCCACGTACTGGTTGCCGCGGTACGCCTTGGCGTACTCGGTCGAGTACGGGCGTTCCTCGGTGGTCTTGGAGACGGCCGCGTAGATGCCGCCGAGCACCAGGGCGGCCAGCACGAACAGCAGCCCCGAGTAGAGCACGGTGAGCCGGAAGCGGATGGTGTGGATCACGCCGGCTCCTTGAGCCGGTAGCCGCGGCTGATCACCGTCTCGATGAGGCCGTCCTCCTGGAGCTTGCGGCGCAGGTTGCCGACGGTGACCCGGACGGTGTTGGTGAACGGGTCGGCGTGCTCGTCCCAGACGTGTTCGAGCAGCTCCTCGGTGGAGACGACGTGACCGGGACGGGTCATCAGGTAGTGCAGCACGCCGTACTCCTTGGGGGTCAGGGCCAGGGAGCGGCCGTCGAGGGAGACCTCCATGCGGGCGGTGTCGATGCGCAGCCCGCCCACCTGGAGCACGGCGGTGCCGCCGGTGTCCCTGCGCAGCAGCGCCCGTACCCGGGCCAGCAGCTCGGGGAAGGCGAACGGCTTGACCAGGTAGTCGTCGGCGCCCTCGTCGAGGCCGCGTACCCGGTCGTCGAGGCGGTCGCGGGCGGTCACCATGATGATCCGCACGCCGCGGCCGGCGGCCCGTACCGAGCGGCAGAGCTGGAAGCCGTCGCCGCCGGGCAGGTTCAGGTCGAGCAGGACCAGGTCGTAGGTGTTGACCTCCAGCTTCTCGTGCGCCGACGGCGCGTCGTAGGCCACGTCCACCGCGTAGCCCGCCCGGACCAGACCCACCCGTAACGCGTCGACCAGGTCTTCCTCGTCCTCGACCACCAGCAGTCGCATGATCTTGACCCTAGTTCCGGATGGGGTGTCACGCCATGGGTCGGGTCGGCCTTCCCGGCCCGGCAACACTGCACCAAACACCCGCGAAAAACCACATAACTATCGTCTTTACACGATTTTTCGGTGTTGACAGTTAGATCTTTCGACCATGACGCCCTTCCAGCGATATTTGGCAGAAGAAGTGGCACTCGATCACGTTGAGGGCCTGATCTCGCGGCGCGAGGCCCTGCGCCGCCTGGGCCTTCTCGGGCTCGCCCTCCCCGCCGCCACTGCTCTCCTCGCCGCCTGCGGCGCCACCCCGGACACCGACCCGGCGAGCCCCCCGGGGCCACAGACGGCCTCGCCGCCCAGCGCGGCCTCCCCCGCGGGCCCGCCGCCGCTCCCCACGCAGGCGATCACGTTCCCCGGCCCTGACGGGACCACCTTGCGGGCCGCCTGGTCCCCGGCCGCCGCCCCCAAGGGCGCGGTGCTGGTCCTGCACGAGAACCGCGGCCTGACCGACCACATCCGCTCGGTCGCCGGCCGTCTGGCCGCGAGCGGCTACTCGGCCCTCGCGCCCGATCTGCTCTCCCGCGAGGGCGGCACGGCCGCGTTCGCCGACACCGCGCAGGTCACGGCCAAGCTGGGCGAGATCCCGCAGGAACGGTTCGTGGCCGACATGAAGGCGGCCGTCGGCGAGCTGCGGAACCGGGCCGAGGGCGTCCGGCTGGGCATGATCGGCTTCTGCTTCGGCGGCGGGATGACGTGGCTGCTGCTGTCGTCCGGGGAGGACCGGCTGGCCGCCGCCGCGCCCTTCTACGGCCCGCTGCCCGACGACGCCGATCTGACCGGCGCGCGGGCGTCCGTCCTGGCGATCTACGCCGAGCAGGACGACCGCGTCAACGCCACCAGGGACGCGGCCGAGACGGCGCTGACGAAGGCCGGGCTCACCCACGAGCTGGTGACCGTCCCGGGCGTCGGCCACGCCTTCTTCAACGACACCGGCGCCCGCTACGACGCGCGGGCCGCCTCGCAGGCCTACGACTACGTGCTGACCTGGTTCGGCCGCCACCTGTCCTGAACCGGCCGGGCCGTGAACGGCGAGCGCCGCCCGCGGCCGAAGCCGGGGCGGCGCTGGTGGTGCCGAGGTCAGTCGTTGAGGCGCTGACGCAGGTAGGAGTCGACCTGGTCGATGGCGATGCGCTCCTGGGCCATGCTGTCGCGCTCGCGGATCGTCACCGCGTGGTCTTCGAGGGTGTCGAAGTCGACGGTGATGCAGAACGGGGTGCCGATCTCGTCCTGGCGGCGGTAGCGGCGGCCGATCGCGCCCGCGTCGTCGAACTCGACGTTCCACCGCCTGCGCAGCTGCGCGGCCAGGTCGCGGGCCTTCGGCGACAGGTCGGCGTTGCGCGACAGCGGCAGCACCGCGGCCTTGACCGGCGCGAGCCGGTGGTCGAGCCGCAGCACCGTGCGCTTCTCCAGGACGCCCTTGGCGTTGGGCGCCTCGTCCTCGGTGTAGGCGTCGAGCAGGAAGGTCAGCGTGGCCCGGTCGACGCCGGCGGCCGGCTCGATGACGTAGGGGACGTAACGCTCACCGGTGTCCTGCTCGAAGAAGCTCAGGTCGACGCCCGACGCCTTGGAGTGGGCGGTGAGGTCGAAGTCGGTGCGGTTGGCGATGCCCTCCAGCTCGCCCCACTCCGAGCCCTGGAAGTTGAAGCGGTACTCGACGTCGACGGTGCGCTTGGCGTAGTGGGACAGCTTCTCCTGCGGGTGCTCGTACAGGCGCAGGTTGTCCTTGTTGATGCCCAGGTCGGAGTACCAGCGGAAGCGCTCGTCGATCCAGTACTGGTGCCACTCCTCGTCGGTGCCGGGCTTGACGAAGAACTCCATCTCCATCTGCTCGAACTCGCGGGTGCGGAAGATGAAGTTGCCCGGGGTGATCTCGTTGCGGAAGGACTTGCCGACCTGGCCGATGCCGAACGGGACCTTCTTGCGCGCCGACTGCTGCACGTTGAGGTAGTTGATGAAGATGCCCTGCGCGGTCTCCGGACGGAGGTAGGCCAGGCCCGACTCGTCCTCGACCGGGCCGAGGAAGGTCTTGAGCAGGCCGCTGAACTGCCGGGGCTCGGTGAAGGTGCCCTTGTTGCCGCAGTTGGGGCAGGTGACGTCGGCCAGGCCGTTGTCGGGCTCCTTGCCGTTCTTCTCCTCGTACGCCTCGACGAGATGGTCGGCGCGGAAACGCTTGTGGCACGACTGGCACTCGGTCAGCGGGTCGGTGAAGGTCTCGACGTGGCCGCTGGCCCGCCAGACCTCGGGGGCCAGGATGACGCAGGAGTCGAGGCCCACCACGTCGTCGCGCGACTGGACCATCGACAGCCACCACTGCCGCTTGACGTTGTTCTTCAGCTCGATGCCCAGAGGACCGTAGTCCCACGACGCGCGAAGTCCGCCGTAGATCTCGCTCGACGGGTAAACGAGCCCGCGGCGCTTGGCGAGGCTGACGATGGTGTCCATGACGTCGGTGCGTCGTGCCATTTTGGTTGCGTCTCTTTCCGGCTGGAGGTCGGCGAGTGAATTCGATGAGATCCCAGCTTAGGGGACGCTCACCCGGTCTCGCGCGCGAGTAACGCTACGCACCCTCTTGCGTGTACACGTCCTCGTACGCGCTGGGTTCGTTGACCATGAGGATCATCAACGGGTACATGACCATCCTGGAGGCCGACAGCGCCCTCCGGTAGAACCCCGCGCCCTCCCATTCGCTGATCAGCGCCCACAGATTGGGCTCGTCGACCGAACGGGCCAGCCGCCCGCGCTGGTAGCCCGGCTGGGCGGCGAAGGTGTCGAGGATGGCGTGGCCCTGCTTGAGGAAGTCCTGAGACTGGGACTCTGGCACGGTGTATCGGATCACGGCGAGCACCAGCCCAGCCTAGAGGTGCGCACCCTGCTGTCACGCGAACTCCCATAGGCTCTCGACGTGGCCTCCAAAAACAAGCGCCCGCTGCCCCAGGGCGAGCAGTTCTTCACGCCGGGCGCGAGCGGCGTCCGCAAGGCCGTCGAGCGGCGCAGCGCGATCCCGATGACGTTCCTGTTCACGCAGGTGCCCAGGTGGGCGACGCCCGCCGTGCTGGTGATCCTGCTGCTGGCCGCCTTCGCGGTGGGCAACTGGCTGGGCGGCGTGGCGGCGCTGGCGGCGCTGGCGTTCGTCGGCTGGCTGGCGTACCTGTCGTGGCCGTCGCTGGGCGTCGGCGGGCGGCTGCTGCGGGTCGCGATGGTGGTCTTCCTGGCGATCCTGGCGGCTGACCGGTTTGGGGCGTTCTAGTCCGGCCCGCCGGAGATTTTGACAATCATTTTCATTTTCCTCCATACTTGAGGGCGTGATGTCCCGTACGCCCCCAATGCGCGCCGTAACCTTCCTCGCCGGAGCAGCCCTGTTGGCCACGTCCGCCTGCGGCGCCGGGTCGGCGGAGACCGCCGCGGACGGCAGGCCCGAAGTGATCGCCGCCTTCTACCCGCTCCAGTGGCTCACGGAGCAGGTGGCCGGGCCCGACGCGAACGTGACCGTCCTGACCGCGCCCGGCGTCGAGCCGCACGACCTGGAGCTGGGCATCCAGCAGATGACCAAGCTCCAGGACGCCGCGCTCACGGTCTACGTCAAGGGCGTGCAGCCCGCCGTCGACGACGCCGTCTCCGGCGACACGGCCTTCGACGCCGCCGCCGTCGTCACGACGATCCCGGCGGGCGGGCACGCCGATGAGGAGGGGCACACGGAGGAGCACGCAGCGGAGCACGGCGTCTCCTACGACCCGCACATCTGGCTCGACCCGTCCCGGCTGGCCACGGTCGCCGGCAAGCTGGGCGAGCGCCTGGCCGCCGCCGACCCCGACCACGCGCAGGCGTACGAGGACCGCGCCGCCAAGGCGGCGGGCGTGCTGGGCGGCCTCGACCAGGAGTTCGCCAAGGGCCTGGCCGGCTGCGCGGGAAAGACCCTGATCACCGCGCACGAGGCGTTCGGCTACCTGGCCGACCGCTACAAGCTCAAGCAGGTGGGCATCACGCTCGACCCCGAGACCGAGCCGTCGCCGAAGCGCCTGTCGGAGGTGGCCGCGCTGGCCAGGTCCGAGGGCGCCACCACGATCTTCACCGAGTCCCTGGTCAGCCCGAAGGTGGCCGAGGTGCTGGCCGGCGAGGTCGGCGCGAAGACGGCCGTGCTCGACCCGCTGGAGAGCAAGCCCGCCGGCGACTACCTGACGGCCATGCGCGGCAACCTGGAGACCCTCCGGACGGCGCTGGGGTGTGCGGCATGAGCGAGACGGCCTTCGCGATGACCGACGGCCGGGTCGGCTTCGACGGCCGGCAGATCCTGCGCGGCATCGACCTGACCGTCCGTCCCGGCGAGGTCGTGGCGCTCCTGGGCGCCAACGGCTCGGGCAAGTCCACCCTGGTCCGCGCGCTGCTCGGCCTCACCCCGCTGTCCGGCGGCCGGACCCTCCTGTACGGCTCCCCGCCCGCCAGGTTCCGCGACTGGTGGCGCATCGGCTACGTGCCCCAGCGCCTCCAGGTCGGCGGCGGCGTGCCCGCCACGGTCCGCGAGGTCGTGGCCTCGGGCCGCGTCGCCCGGCAGAGCCGGCTGCGCAGGACCAGCGCGGCCGACCGGGCGGCGGTCGCCCACGCCCTGGACGCGGTCGACCTGACCGGCCGGGCCGGCGACCCCGTGCAGTCGCTCTCGGGCGGCCAGCAGCAGCGCGTGCTCATCGCCCGCGCCCTGGCCGGCGAGCCCGACACGTACGTGATGGACGAGCCCACCGCGGGCGTGGACGCCGAGACCCAGCGACTCCTGGCCGGCACGCTGACGGGCCTGGTCCGCGACGGCAAGACGATCGTCCTGGTCGCCCACGAGCTGGGCCCGCTGGAGCCGCTGATCACGCGCGGCGTCGTGGTCCGGGAGGGCCGCGTCGCGCACGACGGCGAGCCGCCGCGGACCGGCGGCGAGCACGCCGGGCCGGGACACGAGCACCGACATCCGCACGCCGGACCGCCGACCGGACGGCAGGGAGAACCACGATGATCGAGCTTCTGCAGGAGAACCTCTTCCAGCTCGCGCTGATCGCCGCGCTGCTGGTGGGGCTGTGCGCGCCCGCGGTGGGCACGTTCATCGTGCAGCGCAGGCTGTCGCTGCTCGGCGACGGCATCGGGCACGTCGCGCTGACCGGCGTGGCGCTGGGCTTCCTGACCGGCACGGCGCCGGTGCTGACGGCCGTGGTCGTCTCCGTGCTGGGCGCGGTGGCGATCGAGCTGGTCAGGGCCCGGGGCCGGACCAGCGGCGACGTCGCGCTCGCCCTGCTGTTCTACGGCGGCATCGCGGGCGGCGTCATGCTCATGGGCATCGCGCCCGGCGGCAGCAACGCCAAGCTCAACTCCTACCTGTTCGGCGCCATCGCCAGCGTCACCCAGCAGGACATCTGGATCATCGGCGCGCTGGCCGTGGCGGTGATCGGCGTGGTCGTCGTCTTCGGCAGGGAGCTGTTCGTGCTCTGCCAGGACGAGGAGATGGCCAGGGCCAGCGGCCTGCCGGTGCGCTTCCTCAGCCTGCTGATCGCGGTCACCGCCGCGCTCACCGTGGTCATCGCCATGCGGGTGGTCGGCCTGCTGCTGGTCAGCGCGCTGATGGTGATCCCGGTGGCCACGAGCCAGCAGCTCACCCGGGGTTTCCGGGCCACGATGGGGCTGGCGATGCTGTTCGGCGTGCTCGCCTCGGTGGGCGGGCTGCTCGCCTCGACGATGTCGTCGCGGGTGCCTCCGGGCGCGGCGATCGTGCTTCTCGCCCTCGCCGGCTTCGTCCTGGCCCTCGCTGTCGGTAAATTCGTACGGCGAGGCCGTATCCAGGAGTCCCCAGTGAGCCGGCGACCACAAGTCCGTGTCGAGGAGGTCGCATGACGACGAGGCGCGATGCCGTGCACGACACCCTTCGCGGGAGCGAGGGGTTCCGCAGCGCCCAGGACGTCTATGCCGAGATGCGCCTGCACGGCGCCAAGATCGGTCTGACCACCGTCTACCGGGCGCTGCAGGCGCTGGCCGACTGCGGCCAGGTCGACGTGCTGCGCACCGACGAGGGCGAGTCGGTCTACCGCGCGTGCGCCAGCGACGACCATCACCATCACCTGGTGTGCCGTCGTTGCGGCCACACGGTCGAGGTGGCCGGGCCGGCCGTCGAGCGCTGGGCCGAGGCGGTGGGCAGCGACCACGGCTTCACCGAGATCACTCACACGGTCGAGGTCTTCGGCACCTGCTCGTCCTGCTCGGCGCCGGCCCGGGTGGGCTGAGGGCCGCGGGAGCCGTACAGGACGCCGAGCACGACCGCGGCGCATCCGGCCAGTTGCAGCGCCGAGGGCCGCTCCCCCAGCGTGAGGGTGGAGACGACGACGGTGGTCATCGGCTGCACGAGCAGCAGCAGCGCGGTGAGCGCCGCGGGCTGCCTGGGCAGCGAGTACGTGATCAGCAGCCACCCCACCACCTGCGGCCCCAGGGCGAGCAGCAGCAGCCACCCGTGCGCCGGCCATTCCGGCGCCAGGTCGGCCCCGCCGAACAGCGGGCTGAGCGCCGCGATCAGCACGGTGGCCACGACGGTCGCCTGCGCCAGCGGACCCGCCGTCCGTCCCGGGCCGGCCTTCATGAGCAGCAGGTACGCGGCGTACACGACCGAGGTCGCCATCCCGGTGGCCGCCCCCATGACGGGGTCGAGCCCGTACGCCGCGCCGTCGAACACGCCGGAGATCAGCACGACCCCGCCGAAGACGATCGGCGTGCTCGCCATGAGCCGGTTGGAGGGGCGCTCGCGGAAGATGCCCCAGGCGGCGAAGGCCACGATGAACACCTGAAGGTTGCCCAGCACGGTCGCCAGGCCCGCGCCGACCCACTTGATCGACTGGTGCCAGAACAGCAGGTCGAGCGAGAACAGCGCGCCCGCGGCCCAGGCCCGCCACGCGCTCTTCCAAGGCAGGGGCCCCAGCTTCCGCCGTTCGAGCCAGGCGAGCAGGAGCATGGGCGGCACCGCGTACGCGCAGCGGAACAACGCCGACGTCGCGGGCGACACCCCAGACAGGCGCACCAGCGGCGCGGAGGTGGAGATGATCAGTGCTCCGGCGATCGCGATCAGGACGATACGCCGATATGCACTCATGGAAACCCCCCGAGCCCCATGGGAGAGATACGCTGCGACCACGCTAGAACCGGCCCCGACAGGAGTCAACATGCCGTTTGGCCATGACATGGTGCATTCTTTGGCGACCGTTGTCGACCTGGTCAACACCTCGCCGTCCACCGGCGGCGATGACGACCTGGCCAGCCTGGCCGAGTTGCAAACCTTCGTGGAGTCCCGGCAGATCAGCGGCATCGGCGCGCTGACGGCCCGCGACCTCGGCCAGGTCCGCATGGTGCGCGAGGCGTTCCACCGGGTGTTCACGGCCTCCGACGTGGCCAGCGCCGTGCGCACCCTCAACGCGCTGCTCGCCGAGACGCGCATCACGCCCAGGCTGACCGAGCACGACGGCCATCCGCTGCACGTCCACTATTTCGCCACCGACGCCACGCTGGCCGAGCACATGGCCGCCGACTGCGGCGTGGCGCTGGCGCACCTGCTGGTGGAGGGCGAGATGGAACGCCTGCGCACGTGCTCGGCCCCCGACTGCGACCGCGTGTTCGTGGACGAGTCCCGCAACCGCTCACGGGTCTACTGCGACAGCCGCACCTGCGGCAACCGCATGCACGTCGCCGCCTACCGCGCCCGCCGGCGCGCCTGACCGTCCCCGATCACGCGAACCGCCCGCCCCCGCGATGACCGGGGGCGGGCGGCAGCCGCGCCGGATTCAGGGCGCTTCGCTGGACGTCTGCCACCACGGCGGCTTGGCGGTGGCGAAGACGTCGGAGCAGTTGCACGAGCCGCAACCTGGGATCATCGGCCCTCCTTCTTCGTGGGGGAACGGGTTGTACCCGCCTTCACCCGCTCTCAGCCTGACCCGCGTGACAGAATTCCCAATCCCGCCGCCGAGCCACGTTCCTCAGCCGACGTCGCGCCGCCGCAGGGCGAACAGCCCGCCGGCCGTGAGCGCGGCCGTCAGGGCGAGCAGCGTCAGCTCGGGCGCCGTGCCGAACGCCTGCCCCGCCATGATGTTCGGCAGGTAGTGGAACGGCTCGAACGGCGTGCCGCCCCACACCCCGTAGAAGGGGGCGACGACCTGGCCGAGCAGGGCGGTCAGGACCCAGGCCGCCCAGCACAGCGGCACGCTCGCCCGGGGCAGCAGCCCGTAGGCCGTCAGGCAGACCGCGCCGACGCACCAGGCCGCCGGAGCCTGGCTGAGCGCGGCGGCCAGGAAGCGCGGCGCGGTGCCGGCGAGGTCGCCGAGGAGCGCGGCGTACACGGCACTGAAGACGAGGGCGGCCAGCGCCAGCAGCGCGACCGTGCCGAGCGCGGCCACCGCCAGGTGCCCGGCCGCCCAGCGGACCCGGGTCAGGGGCGTGGACTGCACGTGGTCGGCGCGGCCCGAGGTCTCCTCGGCGCGCAGCCGCATGATCATGAGCACCGGGTAGAGCGCGATGCCGTAGGCGAGGATCAGCAGGTAGTACCACATGTACCCGTCGAGGGCGTCGGCCGCCGGGACGCCGAGCAGGGTCGTGATGTTGGTGACCACGACGCTCGGGCGGGCCAGGACGTCCTTGGCCAGCGGGCCCATCGCGCCGCCCACCGCCGCGAACGCCGCCGTCCCGGCCGCCCACTTCAGCAGCAGGCCGCGGTGCAGCCGCCAGGCCAGCGAGACCGGGCCGCGCAGCCCGGGGGCCTCCTCCTTGCCCGGACGTTCCGGCAGCAGGCCCGAGCCGAGGTCGCGGCGGCCGAGGAGCGCGTACGCCACCGCGCACAGCGCACCGGCGGCCAGCGTGGACACGCCGAGCAGCCACCACCGCTCGTCCCGGTAGGCGTCCACCAGGTGGCTCCAGCCGAGCGGTGACAGGGCCTTGAGCCAGGGCCGGTCGCTCGCGTCGGCGGCGTAGCGCAGGACGTAGGCGAGGCCGAGGGCGTACAGGCCGATGACCGTGGCGGTACGGGCGTCGCGCGCCAGTTGCGCGGCGACGGCGGCGACGCCCGCGAACACCCAGCCCGCCACCACGACGGCGGCGCCGTAGGCGAGCGTGCCGACGGGTTCGAGGCCGGCGGCGAGCAGGGCGGCGGCGGTCAGCGCCCCGCCGGTCAGGCTGGTCGCCCCGGCGACCAGCAGGGCCGCGCCGAGCGGCGCTCGGCGGCCGACCACGCCCGCGCGCACCAGTTCGGTCCGGCCCGCGTCCTCCTCCCTGCGGGTGTGCCGCACGACGGTCATCAGGGCGGCGAACGCGTTGATCACGTAGAGAAAGCCGCCGCTGCGCCAGGTCGCCAGCACCTCCAGGCGCGGTTCGACGACCCCACCGCCGAGCGCCCGGAAGAAGGCGTAACGGCGGACGACGTCGGTGTAGGCGAGCTTCAGCTCGTAGGTGCCCATGTTCCGGTTGATGTAGCCGACCATCGCCAGGCTCAGGGCCACGAGCAGCAGGAACCACCAGGGGGCGACGGCACGCTCGCGGCGCAGCGCCAGGCGGACGAGCGTCCCGGTGCCGCTCATCGCACGGCCTCCGCCCGCCGACCGCCCTCGTAGTGGCGCAGGAACAGCTCCTCCAGCGTGGGCGGGCGGCTGTCCAGGGTGCGCACGCCCGCCGCGGTCAGGCTGCGCAGCGCCGCGCCGAGCGCGTCCGCGTCCACGTCGAACCGCACCCGGCCGTCCTCCGCGCGCAGGTCGTGCACGCCGGGCAGCCCGGCCAGCCCTTCGGCGGGCCGGTCGAGCTCGGCGTGGACGGTGGTACGGGTCAGGTGGCGCAGGCCGGCCAGGGTGCCGCTCTCGACCGCGCGCCCGTCGCGGATGATCGTGACCCGGTCGCACAGGGCCTCGACCTCGGACAGGACGTGGCTGGACAGCAGCACGGTACGGTCGCCGCGCCGCCGCTCCTCCCTGACGATCTCCCGGAACGTCTCCTCCATGAGCGGGTCGAGCCCGGAGGTCGGCTCGTCGAGCAGCAGCAGCTCGGCGTCGGAGGCGAGCGCCGCGACCAGCGCGACCTTCTGCCGGTTGCCCTTGGAGTAGGCCCGGCCCTTCTTGCGCGGGTCGAGGCCGAACCGGTCGAGCAGGTCGTTCCTGCGCCCGCGGTCGAGGCCGCCGCGCAGCCGGCCCAGCAGGTCGATGACCTCGCCGCCGGACAGGTCGGGCCAGAGCGTGACGTCGCCCGGCACGTACGCCAGGCGGCGGTGCAGCTCGGCGGCCTCGCGCCAGGGGTCGCCGCCGAGCAGGCGGACACTGCCCGCGTCGGCCCGCGCGAGGCCGAGCAGGATGCGGATCGTGGTGCTCTTGCCCGCGCCGTTGGGGCCCAGGAAACCGTGCACCTCGCCGGTGCGCACGGTCAGGTCGAGGCCGTCGAGGGCCCTGGTCCGGCCGTACGCCTTGACGAGTCCGGCCACCGAGATGGCGTCGCTCATGATCTGCCTCATGACTATTCGCTCGTACAGTTGACTACCCGAACGAGTAGGACGCTATATCAGCGTATAGTCGCCGTCCAGTGCGGCAGCTCAGCGGAGGTGCACTCGGGGTTTCCCTAGGCGCCGGGGACCTGGTTGGGGATCGCGCCGCCGTAGCGGCGGTCGCGCTTGGCGTACGTCTCGCACGCCTCCCACAGGTCGCGGCGGTCGAAGTCGGGCCAGAGCCGGTCGAGGAAGACCATCTCGGCGTAGGCCGACTGCCACAGCAGGAAGTTGGAGAAGCGCTGCTCGCCGGAGGAGCGCAGGAACAGGTCGACCGGCGGGATCTCCGGCTCGTCGAGGTAGCGGGCGAACACCTTCTCGTTCACCTTGGACGGCTTGACCCGCCCCGCCGCGATGTCGGCCGCCAGCTTGACCGCCGCGTCGACGATCTCGGCCTGGCCGCCGTAGTTGACGCAGAACTGCAACGTCAGCTTGCTGTTGCCGACGGTCATCTGCTCGGCGGTCTGCAACTCGGAGATCACGCTCTTCCACAACCGCCCCGGACGGCCCGCCCAGCGCACCCGCACGCCCATGGCGTTGAGCTCGTCGCGCCGCCGCCTGATCACGTCGCGGTTGAAGCCCATGAGGAAGCGCACCTCGTCGGGCGAGCGCTTCCAGTTCTCCGTGGAGAAGGCGTAGGCGCTCAGGTAGGGCACGCCCAGCTCAAGAGCCCCCTCGATGACGTCGAACAGCGAGGACTCGCCCGCCTTGTGGCCCTCGGTGCGGGGCAGGCCGCGCGCCTTGGCCCAGCGGCCGTTGCCGTCCATCACGACGGCGACGTGCCGGGGCACGAGGTCACGCGGGATCGGCGGCGGGGTCGCGCCTGACGGATGAGGGGTCGGAGGCCGGACGTTCACGCATGCTCCCTTTCGACGTGTCGCAGAGAGCGTATTCCGTGTTCGAGATGCCATTGCAGATATGCGGCGACCAGACCGCTGCACTCGCTGCGGTGACGCGACTCCGAGGCGTCGGCGGTGGCCCAGTCGCCGCGCAGCAGCGCCGTCATGAGCCCGATCGTCTCCCCCGCCGGCACCGCCGAGCCCGCCGGGCGGCACGCCCCGCACACCACGCCGCCCGCGACGATGGCGAAGGCCCTGACCGCCGGGGCCTGGCACTTGGCGCACGCCTCCAGCGCGGGCGCGTAGCCGGCCACCGCCAGCGAGCGCAGGAAGTACGCGTCGAGCACCAGCCTGGCCTCGTGGACGCGCTCGGACAGCGTGCGCAGCCCGCCGACCAGCAGCAGGAACTGCCGCAGCGCCGGCTCCTTCTCGCCGTGGGTCAGCCGGTCGGCCGTCTCCAGCATGGCGCTGCCCGCGGTGTAGCGGGGATAGTCGACGGCCAGCGCCTCGCCGTAGGGCCTGATGGTCTCCGCCTGCGTGACCACGTCGAGCGTGCGGCCGGTGTGGAGCTGGAGGTCGACGTGCGTGAACGGCTCCAGCCGCGCGCCGAAGCGGGACTTGGTGCGGCGCACGCCCCTCGCCACCGCCCGGATCTTGCCGGTGCGCTTGGCCAGAACGGTGACGATGCGATCGGCCTCACCGAGTTTCTGCGTCCGCAGGACGACGCCTTCGTCGCGGTAGAGACTCACTTGCCCATCTTACGGCCGCACGCGAGGCATGTTCCGGGCATGCTCTTGTGACGCGACTTTGCCCTGCCGTCACTAGACTTTGACGTCTGTCCCCGCATCACCCGTTGTTCAACCCCCCGCTACTGCCTCGAAAGGGAGTCATGACCCGCGTGGTCCTGCTGGGCTCTTCGCCCGGCCCCGACACCTCTCCGACCGGCCTGAGGCTGGCCGCGCTGCCCGGCAATCCCACCGTGGCCGAGCGGCTGCGAAGCCAGCTCGCTTCCTATGACCCGCGGCCGGCCACGATCGAGACCGGCGACGTGGCCGCCGCCCTGCGTGCCCTGGCCGACGTCGCAGATTCGGCAACGGAGAACCTCTTCATCATCCCCCAGAACTCGGTCGTCCACGACGAGCTGATCTACCAGATCAGCAAGGCCAAGCGCGGCGCGCTGGCGCTCGTGGCCAAGGAGCCGCGGCTGGAGGTGACCGAGGAGGCGCAGGAGGACACCGTACCGATCGACGAGGCCGATCCGGAGATCGGCTACGGCCGCCTCGAAGGGCTGCCCGTGCGCGCCCGCGTCGGCAAGTCCCGCGTCGTGTCGGTCGGCACCGCCAACCACGCGGTGACCAGGCCCAACGCGGTGGTGCTCGGCCCACTGCACATCAGCGCCCGCAACGCCCCCGTGCTCGCGCAGACCTGCCGCGAGCTGGCCCAGATGGCCGGCCGCTTCGGCAAGGACGACGACCTCGTCCAGCTCCTCGTGTTCGGCCTGGTGCGCAACGGCGTGTCGGTCGGCGTGCGCGGCCGCCGCGACCTGTTCTACCGCCGGGTGAGCACGCAGGAGGAGGTCAACGAGGCCGGCTCCGAGATGGCCGGCATGAACGAGGACCGCGCCCGGCTCAACAACGCGGTCAAGGGCGCCGACGGCTTCTTCACCACCTACTTCGTCTCCACCTACTCGCGCTTCATCGCCCGCTGGGCGGCGCGGCGCGGGCTGACGCCCAACCAGGTGACGCTGATCTCGATCACGCTCGGCGTGGCCGCGGCCGCCTGCTTCGCCACCGGCGACCGTCCGTGGATGGTCGCCGGCGGCCTGCTGATCTACTTCGCCTTCGTCTTCGACTGCGTCGACGGCCAGGTGGCCCGCTACGCCCGCAAGTTCGGCGTGCTGGGGGCCTGGCTCGACGCCACCTTCGACCGCTTCAAGGAATACGTGGTCTTCGCCGGTCTGGCCGTCGGCTGGGTCGTCTCGGGCAACGGCGACGACATCTGGATCCTGGCGCTGGCCGCCATCGGGCTCCAGTCCGTACGCCACCTGCTCGACTTCTCCTTCGGCATCTCCAACCGGCGCAAGCCGCCCGGGCAGCTCCCCACCCTCCCGCTCGACGCCCCCGACGACCGCGACCTGCGCAAGGCGCTGGAGCGGCGCAAGGCAGAGCGCAGCCAGGGCCTGCGCGGTGTGCTCAAGATGTGGACCAGGGCGGGCAAGTTCCGCGCGGTCCACTGGGCGCGGAAGATGATCGTGTTCCCCATCGGCGAGCGGTTCGCGGCCATCGCGATCACCGCCGCCCTCTTCGACGCCCGGATCACTTTCCTCACCCTCGTGATCTGGGGCTCCGTCGCCGCCGCCTACACCCTCACCGGACGCCTCATGAGGTCGCTCGTATGATCACTCAACCGCAGGCCATGGCCACCCCCACGCCGGACCCCGACGAGGAACGCCGCCGCATCCAGACCGCCCGCCTGCTCGCCTACCGCGACGACGGCCCGCTCGTGCACGCCCTGGCGGGCAAGCTGGGCAAGGGCCTGCCGCCCGTGCCCGCCACGCTCGTGGCGCTGCTCGCCGTCGTCGCCGTCACCGTCGTCGGGCTGCCCGACAAGGGGCCGCTGCTGCTCGTGCCGGTGGCCATCACGCTGCTGCTCGTGCTGCCGACCGCGCCGCGCGACCACCTGGGCCGCTTCGACTGGCTCACCCCGCCGCTGCTGCGCGGCACCGAGTTCCTCGCCATGATCGCGATCGGCCTGGCCGCCGGCGCGCCGAAGTGGCTGCTGTTCGTGCTGGTCTACGTGGTGGGCTACCACACCTACGACACCGTCTACCGCACCCGGCAGAGCATCTGGCCGCCCGCGTGGGTGTTCCACGCGGGGCTCGGCTGGGAGCTGCGCCTGCTGATCATCGGTGCGGGCGCGGCGCTGGGCTGGCTGACGCCGGTGCTCGCGGTGCTGACGGCGTACCTGTTCGTGCTGTTCGCGGTGGAGAGCGTGACGAGCTGGGTGCGTCTGGACAAGGCCTCTGCGCAGGCCGGCGCCGACGCCGAGCAGGACCTTGAGGCCTCGCCCGAGGACGCGCTCGAACAGGCCACCGGCGAGGCGGAGAAGGGCTGAGCGGCCACCTCCCCCTCCGGACACGACGCCGGGCACGACGGCGGTCACGGGCTCCCGACCAGGGCGCCGGTGGCCGCCGTTTCGCGTCCGCGCCCGGAACCGGCCGCGACGCCCGATCCTGGAGCGCTCTCCCGTATTGACACGCGGTCAAAGGCATGTTTACGTCGCGTCAAGAGAGCGCTCTCTCGCTCGACTCCACACCCCCCATGGAGCTGGGATGACAACAGAGATCCGGCACCGGCGCCGCCTGGTGGCCGTGGCGGTGGTGCTCGTGGCACTCACCGGCCTGCTCGTCAAAGTGGCCGTCAGCGCCTCGGCGTCCGTGCCGTCCACGCCGTCCGGCTGGTCGCTGGTCTGGTCCGACGACTTCAACGGCTCGGCGGGCACGCCGCCCTCGTCCGCCGAGTGGATCGTCGACACCGGGCACGGCTACCCCGGCGGGCCGGGCAACTGGGGCACCGGCGAGGTCCAGAACTACACCGCCGGCACGTCCAACATCGGCCTCGACGGCTCCGGCAACCTGCGCATCACGCCCCTGCGCAGCGGCTCGGGCGAGTGGACCTCGGCCCGCATCGAGACCAGGCGGGCCGACTTCAAGCCGGCCGCCGGACGCGTCCTGCGGATCGAGGGCAGGATCCAGATGCCGAACGTGACCGGTCAGGCGGCGCTCGGCTACTGGCCGGCGTTCTGGGCGCTCGGGGCGCCGTACCGGGGGAACTACTGGAACTGGCCGGGCATCGGCGAGTTCGACATCATGGAGAACGTCAACGGCCTCAACTCCGTGTGGGGCGTGCTCCACTGCGGCGTCAACCCCGGCGGGCCCTGCAACGAGACGACCGGCCTCGGCGCGAGCCGGGCCTGCCCGGGCTCCACCTGCCAGTCGGCCTTCCACACCTACCGCTTCGAGTGGGACCGCGCCGCCAGCCCGAACCAGCTGCGCTGGTACGTCGACGGCCAGCAGTTCCACAGCGTGAGCCAGAACCAGCTCGACGCCACCACCTGGAACAACATGACCGGGCACGGCGGCTACTTCCTGCTGCTCAACCTGGCGATGGGCGGCGCGTTCCCCAACGCCCTGGCCGGCACGGGCACGCCGACGGCGGCGACCGTCCCGGGGCATCCGATGCTGGTGGACTACGTGGCCGTCTGGCAGAGCGGCACGGTCTCCACCCCGACCGCGACCCCGACCGTGACCCCCACCGTCCCGGGCGGCGTGGACGCGCGCTCCACCATCCAGGCCGAGCGCTACCAGGGCCAGTCGGGCACCATCGTCGAGACCACCACCGACACCGGCGGCGGCCAGAACGTCGGCGCGATCGCCAACGGCGACTGGCTGCGCTACGACGGGGTGAACTTCGGCTCCGAGCCCGCCCTCCAGTTCAAGGCCAGGGTGGCGTCGGGGGCGGCGGCCGGTGTGAGCGGGCTGGTGCAGGTGCGGCTGGACAGCCCGTCCGCGCCGCCGATCGGCGACTTCGCGCTGGCGAACACGGGCGGCTGGCAGAGCTGGCGCACGGTACCGGCCAACATCGGCGGGGTGACCGGCACGCACACCGTCTACCTGACCTTCAGCAGCGGCCAGCCCGCCGACTTCGTCAACGTCAACTGGTTCACCTTCTCGACGGCCTGACCTCCCTCAGGGTTCCCCTCAGGCCCGGCTCGGCGCCTCCGGTACGCCGCGGCCGGGCCGGGGAACAATGGGACGGTGCGCGAATTGCCGGTGATCGACATCTCCCCGCTGCTCGACGGTGCCACGGGCGGTGACAGGCAGGCCGCCGGCGCGGCGATCGGCGCGGCCTGCCGGGACAACGGGTTCTTCTACGTCTCCGGGCACGGCGTGCCGCAGGAGCTCCTCGACCGGCTCGACGCGGCCGCCAGGCGTTTCTTCGCGCTGCCCGAGGAGGTCAAGAACGAGATCTCCATGGACCGGGGCGGCCCGGCCTGGCGCGGCTTCTTCCCGGTGGGCGGCGAGCTCACCTCGGGCAGGCCCGACCTGAAGGAGGGCGTCTATTTCGGCGCCGAGCAGCCGCCCGGCCCGCTCCCGCTGCACGGCCCCAACCAGTTCCCCGTCCAGGTGCCCGAGCTGCGGGAGGCCGTGCTCGCCTACCTGGACACGATGACGGGGGTCGCGCAGGCGGTCATGTCCGGCGTGGCGCTCAGCCTGGGCCTGGACGAGGGCTACTTCCGCACCGGCTACACCGCCGACCCCACCGTCCTGTTCCGGATCTTCCACTACCCGCCCGCGCCGCCGGACGACGACGAGACCTGGGGCGTGGGCGAGCACACCGACTACGGCCTGCTCACCCTCCTCCTCCAGGACTCCAACGGCGGCCTCCAGGTCCGCACCGCGGACGGCTGGATCGAGGCGCCGCCGCTGGCGGGCACGTTCGTCTGCAACATCGGCGACATGCTCGACAAGCTCACCGGCGGCCGCTACCGCTCGACCCCGCACCGCGTACGCAACCGCAGCGGCAACGAGCGCCTGAGCTACCCGTTCTTCTTCGACCCCGGCTGGGACAGCGAGGTCCCGCCCCTCCCCTACGCCGCCGGCGAGCGCTGGGACGGGCAGGTCGACTTCACCGGAACCTACGGCCAGTACCTGCTGTCGAAGGTGTCCAAGGTCTTCCCGCGCCTGTTCGAGCGGCAGATCTAGGCCGACTCCCGCACCACCAGCCGGGTGGGCAGCACGACCGGCGTGGTGCTCCTGCCCTCCAGCCGCGACAGCAGCAGCCGCGCGAGCGCCAGCGCCTGCTCGGTGACCGGCACCCGCACGGTGGTGAGCGCGGGGGTGGTGGCCGAGGCGGCGTCGATGTCGTCGAAGCCGACGATCGCCAGGTCGTCGGGCACCCGCCGGCCCGCGGCGCGGGCGGCCAGCAGCGCGCCGATCGCCATCCGGTCGTCAGCCGCGAAGATCGCGTCCAGGTCGGGGGCGTCGCCGAGGAGCTGCCCGGCGGCCGCCGTGCCGGAGGCGCGGGTCAGGTCGCCGATCGCCGGGCGGACCCGCAGCCCGGCGCGTTCCATGGCCGCACGGTGGCCGGCGAGCCGGTCCTGGGTGGCGACCAGGTCCATCGGGCCGCAGATCACGCCGATGCGGCGGCGGCCGGTGGCCAGCAGGTGCTCGGTGGCCGCCGCCGCGCCCGCGGCGTTGTCGGCGTCCACGTACGGCACCAGCGAGCTGACCGGCGGCCGGCCCAGCAGCACGAGGGGCACGCCGGTGCGCGAGAGGCGTTCGGCCAGTGTGTCGCCCCGCTCGGGCGGCAGCAGGACGACGCCGTCCACCAGGCGGGCCTCGGCGTGCCGGACGATGCGGCGGTGGCTCTCGGCGGTGTCGGCGAGCATGAGGGTGATCTGCTTGCCCGCGCCCTCCAGCAGGCTCGTCACGTACTGGACGACGGCCGGGACCATCGGGTCGGCGGCGTGCCTGGGCACCGACAGCACGAGCGCGACGGTGTCGGTGCGCCGGGTCACCAGGCTGCGGGCGGCGGCGTTGGGCACGTAGCCGAGCTCCTTGACGGCCTGGAGGACCGTGGAGCGCACCTCGGGGCTGACCGACGCCTCGCCGTTGACCACGCGGGAGACCGTGGCCCGGGAGACGCGGGCGCGGGCGGCCACGGTCTCCAGCGTGGGCCGCCTGGGCGGGGCCTCGGTCAGGCCGTTGCGCCTGATCACGTCGCGGTACCACAGCGCGCTGTCCTTGGGCCGCCTGCGCTGGGTGTCGAAGTCGACGTGCACGAGGCCGAACTTGCGCCGGTAGCCGTCGGCCCATTCGAGATTGTCCAGCAGCGTCCAGACGAGATATCCGCGGACGTTCGCGCCCTCCTCGACCGAGGAACGCAGAGCCCTCAGGTGTTCCTCGACGAAATGCACGCGGTCGACGTCGTGAATGCCGTCGGGAGTGACCGTGTCGACGAAGTCGGCGCCGTTCTCGGTGACCATGAGTTCGAGGCCGGGATATTCCCTGGAGAGCCGCCGCAGTAACAGGGAGAGGGCGTTCGGGACAATCGGCCAGCCCATCGCGGTGACCGCCGTGGGAATGGTGCTGAAAAGCACGCCCGCGCTTCCCGGATAGGCCGGGTCGGCCGGTTCGCCGGGCTGCGCCTGGACGACGGCGGGCGCGTAGTAATTGACGCCGAGCAGGTCGAGCGGCTGGGCGATGTCGGCCAGGTCGCCGTCGTGGACGTGCCCGAGCCCGGCGTGCTCCTCGATGACCGGCAGCAGGTCGGCGGGGTAGGCGCCACGCAGCATCGGGTCCAGGAACTGCCGGTGGACCAGGGCGTCGATCCTGGCCACGGCCTCGGCGTCCTCCTCCGACAGCGGCCGGTCGAAGTCGCCGACCTGGGCGGGCGTCAGGACGGGCGAGAAGTTGAGCACGGCCCCCACCTCGGCGGCCCCGGCGGCGCGCAGGGCCTGGGCGCCCAGGCCGTGGGCGAGCAGCAGGTGGTGGGCGGCCCGGAACGCGTCGGCGGCCGACCGGCGGCCCGGCGCGTGCACCCCCGAGCCGTGGCCGACGAAGGCCGCCACCCACGGCTCGTTGACGGTGAACCAGGTGCCGACCCGGTCGCCCAGCCGGTCGGCGACGATCGCCGCGTAGTCCGCGAAGCAGCGGGCGGTGTCGCGGGACGGCCAGCCGCCGCGCTCCTCCAGCGCCTGCGGCAGGTCCCAGTGATAAAGCGTGGCGTACGGCGTGATGCCCGCCTCCAGCAGCGCGTCGACCAGCCGCTGGTAAAAGTCGAGACCGGCCGCGTTCACCTTTCCCGCGCCCTCGGGAAGAATGCGCGGCCAGCTCACCGAGAATCGGTACGCCGCCATTCCCAGGTCTTTCATCAGCCGTACGTCGTCGCGATATCGGTGGTAATGGTCGCAGGCGTCGGCCGGGCCGCCGGCGAAGGCGTCCCAAATGGACGGCCCGCGGCCGTCGGCGGCCGTGCCGCCCTCGATCTGGAAGGCCGACGTCGAGACCCCCCAGACGAAACCCTCGGGAAAGCGTGCGATATTCATGTGGCGTCAATCCTCCGGCAGTGGACCGAGCGCCCAGTCTCCCGCGCGGCGCTCGTCGCGCGCCAGCCTGGCCAGGCGGTATACAGAGCGCGTGGAACTGGACCGGCTCGATCGTGACATCATCGCGGCGCTCGTCGACGACGCCCGCGCGACCTACGCGGACATCGGCCATCAGGTGGGGCTGAGCGCGTCGGCCGTCAAGCGGCGGGTCGACCGGCTGCAGAAGAGCGGGGCGATCACCGGTTTCAGCGCGCGGGTCGCGCCGCAGGCGCTCGGCTGGACCACCGAGGCGTACGTCGAGCTGTTCTGCCAGGGCAAGACCAAGCCGTCGGACATCGCGCTGGCGGTGGCCAAGTTCCCCGAGGTGGTGGCGGCGGCCACGATCACCGGCGAGGCCGACGCGCTGCTGCACATCAGGGCCACCGACGTGCGGCACGTCGAGCGGGTCATCGAGCGCATCGCGGCCGAGGCTTTCGTGGTCCGGACGAAGAGCTCGATCGTGCTGTCACGGCTGGTCGACACGCCTCCGGGAGCCGCTCTCTCGGACGCGCGCAACGGATCGCACGTCGTCACCCGATAGACGCAACAGACCTGCGCCAACGCGCAATGCGCACCGCTTGGCCTGCGCAAACGTCAATTCTTAGGCTGTGCTCGTCTCCCCCGACACGGGAACTTCCCCTGCAATGACGACGGAGCCCTGCATGCCCAAACACTTCCTCATGTGCCGCCCGGACCACTTCGCGGTCGAGTACGCGATCAACCCGTGGATGGACCCCGAGGCCGGCGCCGACCGTGAGGTGGCGATCCGGCAGTGGGAAGGGCTGAAGTCGGCGTACGAGGAGCTCGGGCACAAGGTCAGCCTCATCGACCCGATCGAGGGCCTGCCCGACATGGTGTTCGCCGCCAACGGCGCGCTGGTCGTCGGCGGCCGGGTCTACGGCGCCCGCTTCACCTTCCCCGAGCGCGGCCCCGAGGGCCCCGCCTACCTGCGCTGGTTCGTCGAGCGCGGCTACCCGACCCTGGAGCCCACGTACGTCAACGAGGGCGAGGGCGACTTCCTCACCCTCGACGAGGTCATCCTCGCCGGCACCGGCTTCCGCACCGACGTGGTCGCCCACCAGGAGGCGCAGGAGTACCTGGGCCGCCCGGTCGTCTCGCTGAAGCTGGTGGACCCGCGCTTCTACCACCTCGACACCGCGCTGTTCCCGCTCGACGGCCGCAACGTCGCCTACTACCCCGGCGCCTTCTCCAAGGGCAGCCAGGAGGTGCTGCGCTCGATGTTCCCCGACGCGGTGATCGCGACCGCCGAGGACGCCGAGGTGCTCGGCCTCAACGCGGTCAGCGACGGCAGGAACGTGGTGATCAACTCCGAGGCGTCCGGGCTCCAGCTGGAGCTCAAGCGGCACGGCTACGAGGTCATCCCGGTCGAGCTGTCGGAGCTGCGCAAGGCGGGCGGCGGTCCCAAGTGCTGCACACTGGAGATCAGGGGGGAGAAGTAACATGAGCACCAGCGCAGAGCTGATCGAAGTAAGCGAGCGCCGCAGCGCGCACAACTACCATCCGCTGCCCGTGGTCATCCACGAGGCGCACGGCGCGTGGGTCACCGACGTCGAGGGCAAGCGCTATCTCGACTGCCTGTCGGGCTACTCGTCACTGAACTTCGGCCACGGCAACCCGAAGATCATCGAGGCCGCCCAGGAGCAGCTGAAGAACCTCACGCTGACCAGCCGGGCCTTCTACCACGACCAGTTCGCCCGGTTCTGCGCCGGGCTCGGCGACCTCACCGGCAAGGACATGATCCTGCCGATGAACACCGGCGCCGAGGCCGTCGAGACCGCGATCAAGGTGGCCCGCAAGTGGGGCTACGAGGTCAAGGGCGTCGCGCCGGAGCAGGCCAACATCATCGTGATGGAGGACAACTTCCACGGCCGCACCACCACGATCATCAGCTTCTCGACCGACCCCGACGCGCACGACGGGTTCGGCCCGTACACGCCCGGCTTCACGATCGTCCGTTACGGGTCCGCCGAGGCGATCAGGGAGGCGATCGACGACAACACCGTCGCCGTCCTCGTCGAGCCGATCCAGGGCGAGGCGGGCGTGCTGGTGCCGCCGGACGGCTACCTCACCGAGGTCAGGCGCATCTGCACCGAGAACAACGTGCTGATGATCGCCGACGAGATCCAGTCGGGGCTCGGCCGCACCGGCCGCACGTTCGCCTGTGACCACGAGAACGTCGTCCCCGACATCTACATCCTGGGCAAGGCGCTCGGCGGCGGCGTGGTGCCGGTCTCGGCCATCGCCGCGGACGAGGACGTCCTCGGGGTGATCAAGCCGGGCCAGCACGGGTCCACGTTCGGCGGCAACCCGCTGGCCTGCGCGGTCGGCATCGCCGTCATCGACATCCTGAACACCGGCGAGTTCCAGGCCAGGGCCGCCCGGCTCGGCGAGGTGCTGCACGCGCGGCTGCGCGAGCTGGCCGGCAAGGGCGTGGTGGCGGTGCGCGGGCGCGGGCTGTGGGCGGGCGTGGACATCGACCCGGCCCTCGGCACCGGGCGCGAGGTCTCCAAGGCGCTGATGGCGCGCGGCGTGCTCGCCAAGGACACCCACGGGTCCACGATCCGGCTCGCGCCGCCGATCGTGATCTCCGAGGAGGACCTGGTCTGGGCGGTCGACCAGCTCGCCGCCGTCCTCGAAGACCTCTAGGTCTTCACGGCTTCGCCTGGTCACGCCACCCGCCGTACTTCGGCCGGCGGCCCTCCGGGAAACGGCCGCCGACCCTGCACAGGCGCGCCGCCGTGGCGGCGCGCCCTGTGGGCCTGCTGGGTGGGTCTACCGGGTGGCCGGCCGCCGGCCGCCGGTGGAGGTCACGAACCCGGGGTAGGGGTGACGGTACGCGTCACCGTCGGCTCCGGGGTGCCGGTCGGCCCGGTCTCCGGCTCGCTGGTCGACTCGACCGCGAACGCGCTGGTCGGCTCCGGGGTGAACGTGATCGTCGCCTCGGCCGCCGGCAGCTCCGCCGTCGTCGAGCCGGACTCCGAGGGAATGGGCGTGGGGGCCTGGGTCTCCGGCGTGCAGCTCGCGTCGGCACCGGCGTCGGGGGCGTCCGGCAGGGCGTCCACCACGGAGACGTCGAGCTGGGCCGTCAGCGCCAGGACGCTGTCCTTCGGCGCCCCGGCCTTGGCGTCCACCGCGACCTGCCGCTCGCCCAGGAACGTGTGCGCTGCCGGGTCGAAGATCAGCTCTTCACGCACGCCCCAGTCGGCGACCCGGCCCAGCGCCACGCCCACGCGTCCCGAGGAGTCGGCCACGCCCTCGGCCGCCTCGACGCCGGGGATCGTCTTGACCGCCTCGAACAGGGCGTCCCGCTGCGGCTTGGGCAGGTAGTTCTCCCTGACGAGGTCGCCTGCGCGGGTGAAGGCGGCGGCGTCGGCGTTGACGTCCTTGCCCTTGGGGACCGGCTGGTAGAGGCGGTCGCGCATGGCCGTGGCGTCGGTCGGGAGCGTGCTCAGGAAGGCGTAGTCGTCGCGGTAGGGGCCGCGCAGGTCGGGGCAGGAGGCGAGCTGGTTCCACTCGCTGCCTCGCCAGCTCTTGGCGTCCGCCGGCAGCGGCTCGCCCGGCCAGGGGCGCGGCTCCTGCCCCTCGGTCAGCAGCAGGCCGTCCTTGCTGCCGTCCACCGACTTCCAGATCTTGCGGTGCTGGCGGTAGAGGTAGCGGGTCTGTCCTCCGGACGCGTCGACCGAGTGCGAGCCGTACATGGTGTCGGACTCGACCAGGATGAACTGGTCCGGCCTGGGGTTCAGCTCTCCGCCCGAGAGGACCACGGAGGTGGCCGGGCGGATCTCCGTCCCGCCCTGGCCGGACAGCGCCACCGCCACGCCGCCGACCAGGACGACCGTGACGCCGAACGCGGCGGCCGTCTGCCAGCCGAGCCTCGGCAGCCGCAGGCGTCGCCCGCCGCGCGCCTCGGCCAGCAGCCGTTCCCGTGCCCGCGCGCGGGCCTGCGGCTCGTACGGCGGCGCGGACGGCCTGCCGTCGGCGAACGTCCGGATCTCGTCATCCATGCTGGGGCTCCTCTGCTGCGAAGGGGTCGATGCCGCCGAGCGCCCTGCGTACCTTGACGCGGAGCCGGTGCAGCCTGGACCGGACGGTGCCGACCGGCACCCCGAGGGCGCGGGCGGCGTCCTCGTAGGTCAGGTCGGCCCACGCCACGAGCAGCAGCAGGTCGCGCTCGCTCGCGCTGAGCCTGGTCAGCGCCCTGGCCAGGCGCGGCTGGAGCTGCTCTGCGGTGACCCGGTCGGCGCTGCGCTCGTCGAACGTGCCGGGACGGTCGGCGCCGACCCTGGCCATGGCCGCGGTGCGCCGCCGTTCGGCCCTGCGGTGCTGGGACACGACCTTGGTGGCGATGCCGTACAGCCAGGGCCGTGCGTCGGGCAGGGTGCGGTCGTAGCGGCCGCGCCCGCGGAAGGCGACGAGGAACACCTCCCCCGTCACGTCGTCGGCCAGCTCCGCGCCCAGGCGGCGGGCGGCGTACCGGTGGATCTCGTCGGCGTGCCGGTCGAACAGTGCGGCGAAACGCTCAGGGTCGCCCATGGAATGCCCGATCAGGGTCGAGTCATCCAGCGTTTCGGTTGTGTCCTCGACACTCACCACATCCGGTCCTCTCTCATGCGGTCACCCTGTTGTTGGCCGCACCCGGAAGCCCGGTTCCACCTTTTTTCGGGTTACGCCGCCTTCCGCCAGGCCGCCAGGCCGTCGGGGGCCTCGTCCTTGACGAACCCGGCCGCCGTCAGCTCCGCGGCCAGCCGCTCGCCGCCCGGCCGGTGGGCCTCGCTGGTCACCTCGTCCTCGCCGATCACCACGCCGCGCTGCCTGACCCGGTAGAGGAAGCGGGAGCGCACGGTCTCGCCGGAGACGCCGAGCACCTGGCCCCAGACCTCGTAGGCGTGCCGCCCGACCTGGTACGACCCCATGAGCTCCAGCTCACCCGGCGTGGGCGCGGGCCGCTCGCGCCAGTTGAACAGCAGCAGCCCGCCCGGTTCGAGCTGCCTGGCCAGCACCCGCCACAGCTCCTCCCGCCGCCCGGCCGGGAACGCCTGGAGCACCGAGATCATCACGACCGCCTCGACCGGTACGTCGACGTCGACGTCGAGCGCCCCGCAGGCCAGCACGGTGACGCGGCGGCGCGCCTCCGCGTCACCGGCCAGCCGCGACAGCAGCACCGACCGCATGGCGAGCGCCGGCTCGACGGCGAACACCTCGCCGCGCGTCTCGCGCACGATCAGCTCGGTGATCAGGCCGGTGCCCGCGCCGATCTCCATGACGCCGCCCCGCACCCCCTTCAGCAGGGGCGGCAGCGACTCGCGGATCTCGGGGACGTGCCCGTCCTCGTGCCACAGGTCGTAGAAGGGCACCGCCCTGGAGTACTGGTCGTCGTTCATGGGTCCTTTCTACGCCAGCCGGGCCGAGTCGATCGGCCGGACGCCGTCGCCCACCGACTCGTACCAGGTGATCGTGTCGGGGAAGGTCAGCGTGGCCAGCGCGTTCTGGAACAGCGGCCCCTTGGTCACCCGCCAGCGGAACGGCGGCCGCGGGATGCCGGCCAGCCGCGCCAGCAGGCTGCCCACCAGCGTCGCCAGCCCGAACTGGGTGAGCACGTTGGCCCAGCGCAGCAGCCGGCTGAGCGGGTTGCGGATCGGCGAGCAGACGACCTGGTAGATCTGCCCGGCCGACGCCTTGGCCAGGTAGGAGTAGTGGACGTCGCCGGACAGGATCACGGCCGGTTTGCCGAGCTTGACCAGCATCCTGCCCAGGTCCTCGAACGAGCGCCGGAAGGCCGCCCAGTGCTCCAGGTCGACGGCCTGGCGCAGCTGCTCCGACAGCCGCTGGGCCGTACGGCCCCACTTGCCGTCGCACAGCGCCTCGTTCCAGTTCTGGACGCCGTGGACGCCCTCGGGCAGCAGGAACGGGATCGAGGAGCCGATGACCAGCCGCTCGGCCGGCGTGGCGGCCTGCTCCTGGAGCCAGGCCCACTCGTCGGGGTCGAGCATGCGCCGGTCGCCGGGGGTGAGCTGCCTGGCGCACCTGGTGTCGATCATGATGAGCCGGGTGTGCCCGAGGTCGCGGGTGTAGCTCCAGCGGTTGCTGCTCGGCTCGGCGTCGGCCTTGGCGGCGAACGCGTCGAGGGCCGGGCCGCCGTCGCCGCCGCCCTCGGTGAGCTCGCGCACCAGCGGGTCGGCCGCGCGCTCGGCCGGCGTCAGGTTGCCGAGGTGCTGGTAGACGAAGTACGCCCCCAGCCCCGCGACCACCCGCCGCGGCCACCAGCTCGTCAGGGCCATCTTCTCCCGCCAGGACTGCGAGGTGTTCCAGTCGTCGCGCAGGTCGTGGTCGTCGAAGATCATGGCGGTGGGCACGGTGGACAGCAGCCAGCGGATCTCGGGGTCGGTCCACGCCTGGCGGTAGAGCTCGGCGTACTCCTCGAAGTCGGCGATCTCGCCCTGCGGCTCGGTGGTGCGGCGGGCGTGGATGTAGTCGAGCATCTGGGGCGAGGGGCTGTCGGCGTAGACCTGGTCGCCGAGGAGCAGCAGCAGGTCGGGCCACTCCTGCTCGTCGGCGCGCATGAGGCTCACGCCGTACGCGCGCAGCACGTCGTCGCCGTGGGTGCGGACGTGGGCGGAGTCGTGCGGCACGCTCGTCCGGCACGACCCGAACGCCAGCCTGCGCGGCCCTTCTGCGGGCAGCAGCCGGACCCGGCTGGCCGGGCGACCCGCCAGGGGCCAGACCTGGTCCCCGTCGAGGCTGACGGAATAGGAGGCGATATCCTGGGACAGGCCGACGAGATCCACGATCGCGTAGTGGTGACCGTGCACGGTGAAGGTGGGCGACCGATAAGCCCCGCCTGCCGTCTCGACGGTGACCGTGCAGGGCTCGCTGGTCTCCACCCAGATCGAGGCGCTGACCGAGTCGACGTGACGCAACATCGGCCCAACCACGAGTGCGGGCATCCAACCCTCCGGTTTTCGACGATTCGGCAAACTCTCGATCGACAGCCTGCCAGAGTGGCACGTTCCCAGCACGTTGATCAACGGCTTGGATATCCCTTCATAACCTAGGCAAGGTCAAACAGCCCGGCCTAGGATGATCGAGACAACACGCCCAAGAGGGAAGGCAATGGCGCCTTCTCCCGCAAACTGGGCGCGCATACAGGAGGAAACTCGACCATGAGCATCATGGTGCCGTCAAAGACGCCGGCGCTGATCACACCTGGTCAACAGGCGCTCGACTCCGCTCTCCACCAACTCCATCAGGCCGCCGCCCACCTCGGGCTCGACGACGGCCTCCGCACGATGCTGGCCACGCCGCGCCGCTCGCTGACCGTCTCGGTCCCGGTGCGCCGCGAGGACGGGCGCATGGACGTCGTCCAGGGCTTCCGCGTCCAGCACAACGTCTCGCGCGGCCCCGCCAAGGGCGGTATCCGCTTTCATCCCGGCACCGACATCCACGAGGTCACCGCCCTGGCGATGTGGATGACGTGGAAGTGCGCACTGGTCGGCATCCCGTACGGCGGCGCCAAGGGCGGCGTGGCCGTGGACCCGGGCGCGCTGACCACGATCGAGCTCGAACGGCTCACCCGCCGCTACGTCAACGAGATCCTGCCGCTGATCGGCCCGGAGAAGGACATCCCGGCCCCCGACGTCGGCACCGACGAGCAGACCATGGCCTGGATCATGGACACCTACAGCGTCAACGCCGGCTACTCGGTGCCCGGCGTGGTCACCGGCAAGCCGATGACGCTCGGCGGCTCGCTCGGCCGCACCGGCTCGACCTCGCGCGGCGTGCAGATCGCGGCGCTGGCCGCGCTCGGGCGCTCACCCGAGGGCGTCACGGTGGCCGTGCAGGGCTTCGGCAAGGTGGGCGCGCTGGCCGCGCAGTACCTGTCCGACGAGGGCTGCAAGGTGGTCGCCGTCTCGGACGTGACCGGCGCGCTCTACGCGCCCGGCGGCCTCGACGTCGCCCGCGTGCGCGCCTGGGTGGCCGAGACCGGTGGCGTGTCCGGCTACCCGCACGCCGACGCGATGGCCCACGACGACCTCTTCGAGCTGGACGTGGACGTGCTCGTCCCGGCCGCGCTCGAAGGCGTGATCACCGAGGCGAACGCGCCCCGCGTGCGCGCCCGGCTGATCGTGGAGGGCGCCAACGGCCCCACCACGCCGGAGGCCGACGAGATCCTGGCCGCCAACGGCACCACCGTCGTGCCGGACATCCTGGCCAACGCGGGCGGGGTGATCGTGTCCTACCTGGAGTGGGTGCAGAACATGCAGGCCTTCTCCTGGAGCTCGCGTGAGGTCGAGGTGAAGCTGCGCGACCTGATGGAGAGCGCCTTCGCCGAGGTCAGGTCGATGTCCGCCGAACGCGGGCTGACGCTGCGGGAGGCGGCGCACGTGATCGGCGTGGGCCGGGTCGCCGAGGCGCACAGCATGCGCGGGCTCTACCCCTGACCGACTTTGGTCGCACGTGACCCGCCCAAGGTCGGATGCCGGGGCGGGTCCCGTTCTGCCACTGTCGAGGCCATGAGGGGTTTCTTCGGGATCATGGCCGTGCTCCAGGGGCTCGGCGGGTTCGTCGGGCGCGTCTGGTTCGACACGGAGTGGGGGTTCGTGGGGCGGCTCGTGGAGCTGCCCCTCGCGGCGTATCTGGGGCTCGCGGCCATCGGCGTGGCCCTTCTGGTGTGGGGCGACCACGACAGGAGGAACCGCGAGAGCTGACCGCCGGCGGTTCGGGCAGGATGGCCTCATGACCTATCCGGAACCGCGCTATTCGGGCGACACCGGCGAGCTGTCGGCCACGTACCGCCCCTACGCCCACGGCCCCGAGCTGACCTACCAGAACGGCAACACCGTCCACTACCTGGCCACCGGAGCCACCACCAACGGCCAGTTCGGGCTCTACCGCTGGGTCATGGGGCCCGAGCCGTCCGGGCCGAGCCCCCACTTCCACAAGTCGATCTCCGAGTCGTTCTACATCCTCGAAGGCTCGGTGCGGATCTACGACGGCAGCCGCTGGATCGACACGCGGCCCGGCGACTGGGTCCACGTGCCCGAGGGCGGCGTGCACGCCTTCCGCAACGAGTCGGGCGAGCCCGCGACCATGCTGCTGCACTTCGCCCCCGGCGCCCCTCGCGAGGGCTACTTCGAGGGGCTGCCCGAGCTGGCGGGCAAGAGCGAGGAGGAGAAGGCCGAGTTCTTCATCCGCCACGACACGTACTGGCTGGGCTAGCGGGGGCCACGGCTTCGGCCGAGGCGTGGTCGAGGGCCGCCGCCAGGTCCTCCAGCTCGCGCATCAGCCGCTCGGTGCGCTCCTGGCCGAAGGCGGCGGCGACGGCCCGGTGGTGCTCGGCCACCGCGCCGTCCACGCGGGCCAGCAGGTCGCGCCCCCGGTCGGCCAGGAACACCGCCACCCGCCGCCGGTCGCCCGCCGACGCGCCCCGGTGGACCAGCGCCCGGTCGATCAGCCGGTCGACCGCCTTGGTGAGCGTCGGGTGCGGCATGAGCACCGCCTCGGCCAGCTCCCCCATCGAGTGGCCGCGCCCGTCGGCCAGCGCACGCAGGATGCGCCACTGCTCGACGGTGACGTCCTCACCGGCCAGGGTCGCCGCCAGGCCGCGCGTGACCTCGCGTTCGGCGCGGCTGAGCACGTACGCGAGTGAGGACCCCAGCCCGGATTTAGCCATGGAAGATCAGGTCCTTTCACCGGAGAGCTAGTTCGGAGGATACTCGTCGGCGTGGCGGCGATCGTCGATCCTTTCGAGGCCCGGCTCCTCCCCTCAGACGCGGTCAGGATCGGCCTCGTCGTGCCCGTGTCCGGGGTGCTCGGGCTGGTGGGACCGTGCGCGATCAACTGCGCGGTGCTGGCCGCCGAAGAGGTCAACGCCCGGGGCGGCGTCCTGGGCAGGCAGGTCGAGCTGGTGCTCGTCGACGGCGGGCGGCCGGGGCGCGAGGTGGCCGCCGAGGTGGCCGGCCTGGTGGCGTCCGGCACGGTCGAGGCCGTGGTGGGCACGCACGCGAGCGACGTCCGGGTCGACGTGGTCGCCGCGATCGGCGGGCGGGTCCCGTTCGTGTACGCGCCGCCGTACGAGGGCGGGGGGCACGCGCCGGGCGTCTACTTCCTCGGCGAGACCCCCGGCAGGCAGCTCGAACCCGGCATCGAATGGCTGGTCCGCGCCCACCGGGCACGCCGCTGGTACCTGCTGGGCAACGACTACGTCTGGCCGCGCCTGGTGCACGCGGGCGCCCGGCGCCGGCTGCGCGCGCGCGGCGCGACCGTCGTCGGCGAGACGTTCGTCCGGTACGGCGAGGCGGCCTCCTGGCTCGACCGGATCGCCGACGCCCGCCCCGACGCGATCCTGCTCACGCTGATCGGCAGCGACCTGGTGGCCTTCAACCGGGCCTACGCGGCGAGCGGGCTCGGCGCGGCCCGGCTGTGCGGGGCGCTGGAGGAGCACGGCCTGCTCGGCATCGGCGGCGACGGCACCGGCGAGCTCTACACCTCGATGGGCTACTTCCGTGACCTGCCGACCGAGGCCAGCCTGCACTTCGCCGAGCGGTACGCCAAACGCTTCGGCCCGCACGCCCCCATGCTCAACGCCCACGGCCAGGGCTGTTACGAGGCCGTCGCGATGCTCGCCGCCCTGTCCGGACGGGCCGGCAGCCTGGCCGTCCCCGCCCTCGACGCGGTCGCCGACGGCACCACGATCGTGAGCGCGCGCGGCCCGCTCACGCTGCTGAACCGCCAGGTGCGGCGCACGGTGCACCTCGGCAGGGCGGACGGCCTGGATTTCTTGCTTGAGAAACCTTTTCACTAGAAAGCTTTGGCTCTAAGGTGCCAATCGCCCCCCACGCTTCGAGGAGCCCCAGATGAGCACTATCGAGCAGTTCGGCTACCGCCAGGAACTCCAGAGATCCTTGGGTTTCTCCGACCTGATGATCTACGGCCTGATCTTCATGGTGCCGATCGCGCCGTTCGGCATCTTCGGCAACGTCTTCGCCGTCTCCCACGGCATGGTCGCGCTCGCCTACATCATCGGCCTGGTGGCGATGGGGTTCACCGCGCTGTCGTACGCGCAGATGGCCCGCGCGTTCCCGATGGCCGGCTCGGTCTACACCTACGCCGGGCGGGGCATCGCCGCGCCGGTCGGGTTCATCGCCGGCTGGGCGATCCTGCTCGACTACATCCTCGTGCCCGCGCTGCTCTACCTGGTGGCCAGCACGGCCATGACCTCGTTCGTGCCCGGCATCCCCATCTGGGGCTGGCTGGTCGTGTTCGTGCTGCTCAACACGGTGGTGAACTACCTGGGCATCCAGATGACGGCCAGGATCACCAGGGTCATGCTGGTGGCCGAGCTGATCGTGCTGGCGATCTTCCTGGTGGTCGGCGTCATCGCCCTGGCCCAGGGCAAGGCCCAGACCAGCGCGTTCACCCCGATCTTCGAGTCCTCCTCGTTCACCTGGACGGTGGTCTTCGGCGCCGCGTCGGTGGCGGTGCTGTCGTTCCTGGGCTTCGACGGCATTTCCACGCTGGCCGAGGAGAACCGCGAGGGCGGCGCCCGGCTCGGCCGGTCCATGCTGGCCGCGCTCGGCCTGGCCGCCGTCCTGTTCGTGGTCCAGACCTGGGTGGCCGCGCTGCTCACGCCCAACCGGGAGACCCTGATCTCCGCGGGCGACACGACGGGCAACGCGTTCTACGACACCGCGGAGTTCGCCGGCGGCCACTGGCTGTCCGTGCTCACGGCCGTGGCCACCGCCGTCGCGTGGGGCTTCGCCAACTCGCTGGTCGCCCAGGCGGCCACCTCCCGGCTGCTGTTCGCGATGGCCCGCGACCGCATGCTGCCCTCATTCCTGTCCAAGGTCGACCCGCGGCACAAGGTCCCGGTCAACGCGACCCTGCTGGTGGCCGCGATCTCCCTGGCCCTCGGCATCTGGATGAGCACGCGGAAGAACGGCATCGGCGAGCTGGCCTCGCTGGTCAACTTCGGCGCCATGACCGCCTTCCTGCTGCTGCACATCGCCGTGGTCGTGCACTACGTCTTCCGCAGGCGCAGCCGTAACCTGCTGATGCACCTCGTGGTGCCCGTCGTCGGGTTCGTCGTCCTGGTGGCCGTCGTGTACAACCAGAACGTGGCCGCCCAGTGGGTAGGCGGCATCTGGCTGCTGCTCGGTATCTTCGGCCTCGGCATCGCCTACCGCATGGGCCGCAGGCCCGTTCTTCCCTCGGAGGTCAAGTGAACGTCGTCTCCTACCACCCCTCGCCGGAGGAGCTCAGCTACACCTTCGGCGGCCGTGCCGCCCTGGGCAGGGTGCGGCCCGGGACGGTGATGGAGCTGTACACCGAGGACTGCTTCGGCGGCCGGGTGCGGACCGTGGACGACCTGCCGTCGCGGGTCTGCGAGTTCCCGTACCTGAACCCGGTGACCGGCCCCTTCCACGTGGAGGGGGCCGAGCCCGGCGACACGCTGGCGCTGCACTTCGTCAAGATCACGCCCGCCCGCGACTGGGCGGTCTCGACCACGTTCCCGCACTTCGGCGCGCTGACCGGCACCCACACCACGGCGACGCTCCAGCCGCCGCTGGAGGAGCGGGTGTGGCGCTACGACATCGACGTGGACAAGGGCGTGGCGGTCTACCACGCGCGCAACAGCGACTTCAGCGTCGCGCTGCCGCTCGACCCGATGCACGGCACGGTGGGCGTGGCCCCGGGCGCGAACGAGGCCCGCATGACCATCACCCCCGACGCGCACGGCGGCAACATGGACACCCCGGAGCTGCGCGCGGGCGTCACCGTCTACCTGGGCGTCAACGTCGAGGGCGGCATGTTCTCGATCGGTGACGGCCATGGTCTGCAGGGGCACGGCGAGGTCTGCGGCACGGCCGTGGAGTCGGCCATGAACACCGTGGTCGCGGTCGAGCTGATCAAGGGCGTGGCCACGCCGTGGCCCCGACTGGAGGACGACCTGCACCTGATGTCCACCGGCTCGGCCAGGCCCCTGGAGGACGCCTACCGCATCAGCCAGCACGACCTGGTGACCTGGACGTCGAAGCTGACCGGCCTCGACACGCTGGACGCGTACCAGCTCGTCAGCCAGGCGGGCCAGGCGCCGGTCGGGAACGTGTGCGACACCAACTACACCATGGTCGCCAAGCTGCCCAAGACCTACCTGGGAGCCCCTTCGGTGTACGAGGACGTCCACGCCCGCCTGCGGGCCCTGGGCGCCCAGTACGACGCATGACAATCCCCCACTTAGGTAAACCTTGGTGTCGCAGGTCAGAGCATTGATCATCTTCCCCGTAGAGTGGGAAGGTGCTCAGGTTGGTACTGTCTCTGGTCCTGCTCGATCCGGCTGGCGTCACCGATGTCTCACAGCGCAGCGTCCCCGTCCCCCAGGTGCTGACCCCGGACGGCGACCGCCTGGGCTACGCGCCGGTCCCGCGCCCCTACACGGGGGCGCGGCGGCTGACCGGAGTGCTGCTCGGCCATGATCCCGTCACCCGCACCGACGTGTGGTGCGGGGGCGCGGTCATCGGCTCGCGCAGCCGCAGCCTGGTGCTGACGGCCGCGCACTGTCTCTACCACGACGGCCGGCCGCTCAGGCGGCTGGCCTTCATGCCCGGCTTCGACCGGGGGAACCCGCGGCTCGGCGTCTGGTCCGCGGTGCGGACCTGGGTGCCCGACCGCTGGAAGGCCGACCCCGACTCCCCCGACGTGCTCCCGTACGACGTCGGCCTGGTCGGGGTCGTCAAGGGCAAGCGCCCGCTGGAGGCGGTGGTCGGCCAGGGCCTGCCGCCGCTGCGCACGGGCCGGGGCGCCGGGCTGCGCGGGCTCGAACTGCTCGGCTATCCGGCGGGCAAGCGCTACCCGGGCACGCAGATGTACCGATGCCTGGGCGACGCGGTGGAGGGCTCGACGGTGGGCCCCGGGGTGATGGTCACCCGCAACTGCCACGCCGCCGCCGGGGGGAGCGGCGGCCCGGTCCTGTACGGCGACTCGGTGGCGGGGGTGGTCTCCTCCTCCAGCCCGTTGAGCGACACCGACGGCTACACGGTGCTCGCCCGGCTGGGCGGGACGACGTTCGACCGCATGTTCGCCAGGGCCGACGAGTCGATGCGGGTCAGGAAGCCAGGCTGACGGCCTCCTCGCAGATCGCGTGGGTGATCAGGGCGTCGTCGGCGCCGATCACCCGGCCCTCGCGGACCGCGAGCAGGAACTCCTGGCAGATCTGCTCGATGCCGCGCTGCCGGGCGACCGGCACCCAGTCGGGCCGCCGGGTGAGCGTCTCGCCGCCCTCGTAGTCGAGGACGTCGCCGAGGTTGACCACGCGCCGCTTGATGCCGTCGCCCATGACCTCGCAGGTCTCCTCGCCGGCGCCGCTGACCCGGTTCATGACGCCGATCGCGGTGAACTCGGCGCCCGACAGCTCCAGGACGATGTGTTCGAGCAGGTCGCGGCGGACGCGGGTGCGGATCCTGGTCTCGGTGACCGGGCCGGGGGCGAGGAACCTGAGCGTGTCCACGACGTGGATGAAGTCCTCGAAGATGGCCCGCCGGGGCGCGTCGGGGTAGTTGTCGCGGTTCTTCTCCATCAGCACGAGGTGGCGGGGAAGGGCGAGGAGCCCGGCGTAGCCGGGGGCGAAGCGACGGTTGAACCCGACCATGAGCGACCGGCCCTCGGACTCGGCCAGGCGCACCAGGCGCTCGGACTCGGCGAGGCTGTAGGCAATCGGCTTGTCGACGTAGACGTGGATCCCGGCGCTGAGCAGCGGCTCGACGATCTCCGCGTGCGCCTCGGTCGCGGCGTGCACGAACGCGGCGTCGACCCCTGCCTTGATCACCTCGTCGACGCTGGTGGACCGGTCGGCGACGCGGTAGGCGTCCCCGAGCCGGTCGAGCCGCGCGGTGTTGCGGGTGCAGAGGTGGAGGTCGAGGGACTGGGCGGCGAGCACGGGAAGGTACGCCTTCTCCGCGATGTCGCCCAGGCCGATCATGGCTATCTTCATCCGTCGAGCGTAGCCCTCAGCGCGGCCTCCATCGGCGTAGGCGCGACGCCGAAGACCTGCTGAAACGCCGAGGAATCGAGCACGAAGGGCGCGGTGAACTGGTAGCGCACGTGCCGCAGCTCGCCGATCATGGGCGAGAACAGCCCGGACACCCGCAGCAGCGGCCACGGCAGCGTGCTCATCTTCGGCGCCGGCAGGTCCAGCAGGGCGGCCATCCGCGCGCCGACCTCGCGGAAGGTCATCGGGTCGTCGGTGGGCACGTGCCAGGGGCGGCCCCAGGCCCGCTCGTCGGCGCCCGCCGTGATCAGGGCGTCGGCCACGTCCGGCAGGTAGGTCCAGCTGTGCGGGACGTCGGCCGGGAAGACGAGCCGGACGGTCTTGCCCGCCCTGAGCGCCGGGATGAAGCGGGTGCCCAGGTGGGACTGGTCGGTGGCGCCCGGGCCGAAGAAGTCCGAGCCGCGCACCTCGGTCGCCCTGATGCGCCCGGCCCGGTGGGCGGCCAGCGCGTCGTGCCAGATCTTCGCCCGCACCTGGGCCTTCGGGGTGGTGGAGGCGAGCGGCAGGTCCTCGGTCATCGGGCCGGTGACGGGCCCGTACGGGTAGAGGTTGCCCAGGATGGCGAGCACGGCCCCGCTCGACTCCGCGGCGGCGAGGAACGACTCGGCCATCGGCGGCCAGTCGGTGAGCCAGCGGTGGTAGGCCGGGTTGACGCAGTTGTACAGGACGTCGGCCCCCTTGCTCAGCTCGGACAGCCGGGCCTTGTCGGCGACGTCGGCGGCCACCCTGACCGTCCCCTCGGGACCGCGGCCCGAGCGGGTCACGACGACGACCTCGTGTCCCTGAGCGGCGAGCTTGGTGGCCAGGTGCGTGCCGACCTGGCCGGACCCCACGACGACGTGCTTACCCATGATCAGACCTGCTTCCAGATGACGCGGAGCACCGCGTTGACGACGAAGACGGCGGCGAAGACGATCGCCGGGGTGACCCGGCCGGCGGCGTAGAGCGCGAGCGCGCCGCCGCCGAACCAGAGGATCTCCAGCACGGCGCGGGCCAGACCGGTCAGCGGGATCGTGGCGTTGGCGCCGCCCCCCGCGCCGAACAGCGCCCACGCGGCGATGAACAGCGCCGGCCCGCCCAGCCCGGCGAGGAGCTTGATCGGCCAGTTGGGGCTGAGCGTGAACCCCCAGTACGCCACCGCGCCCAGCACGCCGAGCTCCAGGAAGAACATCAGGACGGCGTTGGCGTTCTTGGCGAGGGCGAGCATGGGGGTCTCCTGTGGGGGTGCGCTGTTCGCTTACGAGAGCAATGCTCTCTCAAGAGAGCGGCAATCGTCAAGAGCAGTGCTCTCGTTTTTTGCTAGTGCTCTGATAATCTGCTGTCCATGACAGCCAGCCGTACCGCGCGAGAACGCGTGAGAGCCGAGCTCACCAGGGAGATCACCGACATCGCCCGCCGCCAACTGGCCACCGACGGCGCCGGCGGCCTGTCGCTGCGGGCCGTGGCGCGGGAGATGGGCATGGTCTCCTCGGCCATCTACCGCTACTTCCCGAGCCGCGACGACCTGCTGACCGCCCTGATCATCGACGGCTACAACGCGCTGGGCGAGGCCGTCGAGCAGGCCGAGGCCGCCTGCCCGCGGACGGCCCACCTGGACCGCTGGCTGGCCGCCGGCCACGCCGTACGCGACTGGGCGGTGGCCCACCCCCACGAGTACGCGCTGATCTACGGCTCGCCCGTGCCCGGCTACCAGGCGCCGCAGGACACCGTCGTGGCCCGCCTGCGCGACGTCACCGTGCTCGGCGCGATCGTCGCCGACGCCTGGAACGCGGGCGCGCTGCACCCGCCGGCCACTCCCGAGCCGCCCGCCGAGGTGGCCGCGGACGCCGAGAACATCCGCGCCCTGATGTCCGGCGTGCCCGACGACGTGGTGTGGCGGGCGATGGCGTCCTGGGCGACGCTCTACGGCTGGGTCAACTTCGAGGTGTTCGGCCAGTTCAACAACACGATCGAGCGCCGGTGGGCGGCCTTCGACCACGCGCTGCGCCTGGCCGCCGGGGAGTTCGGGCTCGCCACGTGAACGGCACGCCGCCACGACACGGCGAAGGGCAGGAGCGCGGTGCTCCTGCCCTTCTCCGCACGACCGGACGGTTCAGCGCGCGGCGCGGTTGACCGCCGAGATGATCGCCTTGAGCGAGGCCGTCGTGGTGTTGGCGTCGACGCCCACACCCCACAGCACCTGCCCGTCGACCTCGCACTCCAGGTAGGAGGCGGCCTTGGCGTCGCTGCCCGCGCTCATCGCGTGCTCGACGTAGTCGAGGACCCGCACCTTGATGCCGACCCCGGCGATGGCGTCGATGAACGCCGAGATCGGGCCGTTGCCCACGCCCGCGATCTCCCGGATCTCGCCGTCGAGGCGCACGTCGGCGCCGATGCGGTCTTTGTCGTCGACGGTCGACTCGTGGCGGTGGGCCATGAGGCTCAGGCGGCCCCAGCGGTTGGCGGGGTTGGGCAGGTATTCGTCGCGGAAGATCTCGTACATGGCGGCGGGGCTGATCTCGCCGCCGTCGGAGTCGGTACGGGCCTGCACGACCTTGGAGAACTCGATCTGCAGCCGGCGCGGCAGGTCGAGCTGGTGGTCGGCCTTCATGATGTAGGCCACGCCGCCCTTGCCCGACTGGCTGTTGACCCGGATGACGGCCTCGTAGGAGCGGCCGATGTCCTTCGGGTCGATGGGCAGGTAGGGCACCGCCCAGGTGAACTCGGCCACCGGCGTGCCGGCCGCCGCGGCGTCGCGCTCCAGGTGCTCGAAGCCCTTCTTGATGGCGTCCTGGTGGGAGCCGGAGAAGGCGGTGTAGACCAGCTCGCCGCCCCACGGGTGACGCGGGTGCACCGGCAGCTGGTTGCAGTATTCGGTGACGCGGCGGATCTCGTCGATGTCACTGAAGTCGATCTCGGGGTCGACGCCCTGGGAGAACAGGTTCATGCCCAGCGTGACCAGGCAGACGTTGCCGGTGCGCTCGCCGTTGCCGAACAGGCAGCCCTCGATGCGGTCGGCGCCCGCCATGTAGCCCAGCTCGGCGGCGGCCACGGCGCTGCCGCGGTCGTTGTGCGGGTGCAGGGACAGCACGATCGAGTCGCGGTGCTTGAGGTTGCGGTGCATCCACTCGATCTGGTCGGCGTAGATGTTGGGCGTGGCCATCTCGACCGTGGCGGGCAGGTTGATGATGACCTTGCGGTCGGGGGTGGGCTGCCACACCTCGTTGACGGCGTCGCACACCTCGACGGCGTACTCCAGCTCGGTGCCGGTGAACGACTCGGGCGAGTACTGGAAGCGCACGTCGACGTCGGTGGCGTCGGCCAGCTTCTTGACCAGCTTGGCGCCCTCGACGGCGATGGCCGTGATGCCCTCCCGGTCCAGGCCGAACACGACGCGGCGCTGGAGGGTGGAGGTCGAGTTGTACAGGTGGACGATGGCCTGCTTGGCGCCCTCGATCGCCTCGAAGGTGCGCTCGATCAGCTCGGGCCTGGCCTGGGTCAGCACCTGGATGGCGACGTCGTCGGGGACGCGGCCTTCGTCGATGATCTGCCGGATGAAGTCGAAGTCGGTCTGGGAGGCGGCCGGGAAGCCCACCTCGATCTCCTTGTAGCCCAGGCGCACCAGCAGCTCGAACATCTGGAGCTTGCGGTGGGAGTCCATCGGGTCGATCAGGGCCTGGTTGCCGTCGCGCAGGTCTACCGCGCACCACCGGGGCGCCTTGGTGATGACCTGGTCGGGCCAGGTGCGATCGGTCAGCCTGATCGGCTGGAACGGCTCGTAACGATGGGCCGGCATGGGGCTGGGCTGCTGGGCGTTCATGTCTGCTGCTCCTCGTCGGTCGAGTGAAAGCGGCCGACGCGCATGACTGGCTCCGCGACGAGGGAGCCGGCCTTACAGGCCCTCGCCGCGGCAGCTAAGAAGCAGCCCGCGCAGCATGCCAAGCACGCTACCAGACGTCTCGGGATACGCCGCCCTTGATCTCACATCATGAGAGCCGATCGGTCAACCAATGGGAAAACGCCTGGTGGGGGCCGTGAAATTCCGGCTCGCCCTGTCCTCTAGTCCGGGATGAGCACGCTCAGGCAGGTGACGCAGCCCTCCAGCCGCTCGAATTCCGAGATGTCCACCGTCGTCACGGCGAGCCCGCGCCGCTCCAGCATCGCCGCCGTCACCGGCGCAGAGGCGGCCAGCAGGACGCGGTCGCCGCCCAGCGGCACCACGTGCGCGCCCGGCTCCTCCGGCGGTTCCAGCAGGCCCGGCAGCTCGACGCGACCGGGATCGCCGATGAGCGTCCCGTCGGGCAGGGCGGTCACCGCCGACTTCAGGTGCAGCACGCCGCGCAGGCCCACCGGCACGATCCGGCGCTCGGGCAGCAGGGCGGCGAGCTGGCCGACGCCCTCGTCGTTGGTCCGGCCCGACCTGCCGACGTACACGGTGGGGCCGACCTGGAGCACGTCGCCGCCGTCCAGGGTGCCGGGGCGGGCGATCCTGACGGCCTTCAGGCCGAGCTCCCGTACGGCCCGCTCCACCGACTCGACCTCGGGACGCCGGTCCGGCGCGCCCGGCCGGGTGAGCACGGCCAGCCGTCCCGACACCACCACGGCGTCCTCCACGAAGGGCGCGTCGGGCAGGTGGTCGGCGTCCTCGGCGTAGACGGGCCGCCATCCGGCGGCGGCCAGCGCCGCGACGTAGGCGTCATGCTGGTGACGTGCACGCTCGTGGTCCACGGGTTCGCGCTCGATGTGCGTGACGATGCCCTCGGCGATCCGGGGGCCGGGCTTCCTTACCAGCGCGATACCAGACATAGGGCGTGTTCTATCACGCAGTCGTTAGAGTCTTGGGCATGCGGGACGACGAGATTCTCACCAGGATCAGCGCTCTGGTCACCGAAGAGCACGAACTGCGCGGCAGGCTGTCGGCGGGCGAGGTCACCTCCGACGAGGAGCACGCGCGCGTCAAGGAACTGGAAGTGGCGCTCGACCAGTGCTGGGACCTGCTCCGGCAGCGCCGGGCCAGGCGCGGCGCGGGCGACGACCCCGACGGCGCGGCCGTCCGCCCGGCCGGCGAGGTGGAGAACTACCGGCAGTAGGGGCACCGGCGGTAAAACGGCTGGCCGGAGGCGGCGCCGATGCGATTGGCTGGACGGATGCACATCCAGCCAATCGACTTCGACCGGCCGGGCGAGCTGATGACGGGCCTGTACGACGCCTACCTGGCCGCCCACGCGCACGAGCCCGGCCCCAAGTTGTCACTCCTCCGCCTGTCCGTCATCGCCCGCCTGGGCCCTCCCGGCGACCGGGTCGAGACCTGGGTCCTGACCGACGGCGGCGAGGTCGCCGGCGGCTACAGCCTGGCGCTCCCTCAGCACGACAACCGGCACATGGGCTGGATCTTCCCGCTCGTGGTCCGGCCCGAGCTGCGCGGCCGCGGCCTCGGGACCCAGCTGTTCGAGCACGCGCTCGGCCGGATGCGTGCCCACGGCCGCAGCCTGCTGCTCACCGAGACCCCCACCACCGGCGTCGGCGCCCGCTTCGCCCGCGCCCACGGGATGACGGTCGCTCTCCAGGAGGCCCGCCGCACGCTCGACCTGCGCACGGCCGACTGGGACGCGCTGCGCGGCATGCTGCCCGAGGTCCCCGGCTACACCGTCGAGCGCTTCGCCGGTCCGGCCGGGCCGGAGCTGCTGCCCGACCTCGCCACGGTGATGAGCGGCATGAACGACGCCCCGCGCGACGCCGACGTCCAGGACATGACCTTCAGCCTCGACCGCCTGCGCCTGCGCGAGGAGCGCGTCACGGTCGGCGGCGAGACCTGTTACACGATGATCGCCAGGCGCGACTCCGACGGCGCGCCCGCCGGTTACACGCGGATCTACCTCGCCGCCGACCGCTCCGACGGCTGGGGCCACCAGACCGACACCACCGTCCTGCGCGAGCACCGCGGCCATCGCCTGGGCCTGCTGCTCAAGATCTCCAACCTGCTGTGGCTGCGCGAGCGCGAGCCCCACCTGGAGCGGATCATCACCTGGAACGCCACGTCCAACGCCCACATGCTGGCCATCAACGAGGCCATGGGCTTCGAGTTGCTCGACGAGTGGGACGAATGGCGGCTGACGCTCTGACCCCTCGCCGAGTAACCTGACGAGTCATGACGTCGGAGGCGCTGAGGGACGGTGATCCGCGGCAGGTGGGGCGCTACGCCCTGCTGGGCCGGCTGGGCGAGGGCGGCATGGGCGTCGTCTACCTGGGCGAGGACCCCGGCGGCACGCGGGTGGCCGTCAAGCTCATCCACGCCAGGATGGCCTCCGACCCCGACTTCCGGCGGCGGTTCGCCCGCGAGGTGGCCGCCGCCCGGCGGGTCGCCCGTTTCTGCACCGCCCCGGTGCTCGACGCCGACGTACGGGCGGACGTGGCGTACCTGGTCACCGAGTACGTCGAGGGGCCCAGCCTCGACGACGCCGTGCGCGAGTCCGGGCCGCTGAAGGGCTCGGCGCTGGACGGGCTCGCGGCGGCCATGGCGATGGCGTTGCGCGCCATCCACGGGGCCGGGGTCGTGCACCGGGACCTCAAGCCGTCGAACGTGCTGCTGTCCCAGGTGGGGCCCAAGGTCATCGACTTCGGCATCGCGCGGCTGGCGGACGCGGAGATGAGCAGCGCGATCGTGGGGACGCCGTCGTACATGTCGCCCGAGCAGGTGGCGGGCTCGCCGGTCGGGCCGGCCTCGGACGTCTTCTCGTGGGGTTGCACCGTGGCCTTCGCCGCCGGGGGGCTGCCGCCGTTCGGGGCGGGGTCGGTGCCGACGATCCTGTTACGCATCGTGAACGAGGCTCCCGAACTGCGCGGGTTGTCGGGGCCGCTGCTGGAGCTGGTGACGGCGTCCCTCTCCAAGAACCCCGCCACCCGCCCCACGGCCCAGCAACTGATGGACCACCTCAGCACCACCACCCCCTCAACCGCCCTCCCCACCCCACCCCCCTCCGAGGCCCGGAACCCCCCTCCCCGCCCCACCACCGACGGACAGGGCACCCTTCCCCCTTCTCCCCCCGAAGGGACGGACGGGACGGCTCCCCCCGAAGGGACGGACGGGACGGCGGCGGGAAGGCGGCGTACGAGGCTGCTGGCGGCCTCCGCGGCCGTCGTGCTGGCCGCGGGCGTCACCACGGCCCTCCTGTGGACCCGCCACGACACCGCCACCCCCCGTACGACCACGCCCACCACCGACCAGGGAACCCCCGCCCGAACGACGACCCCCCGCAACCCCCTCCGCGAGAACGGCGTCACCTTCTACTCCGAGAAGGAGAAGGCCGCCGCCCGCCAGGCCGCCGTGTGGCGGAAGGACCGCCCGGCCGACGCCGCCCTGATGGACCGGCTGGCCGCCGTCCCGCACGCCGTCCGCCTGAACCAGCCCGAGGTCAGGGCCACGGTCGAGACCGCCGTGACCGCCGCCCAGGACGCGGGCGGCGTGCCCGTGCTCCTGATCAACTACATGCCGGGCGGCGGCGACTGCGCCGCCGTCGGCGCGGGCGAGATGCGGGTCTACCAGGAGTGGGTCAAGGGCGTCGCCCGCCAGATCGGCGACCGCAAGGCCGTGATCATCCTGGAGCCCTCCAGCCTGGTCAACCTCCCCGGCACCAAGGACTGCAAGCTGGCCGGCACGGCCGAGCAGCGCTACCGGGACCTGCGCGAGGCCGTGCGGTCGCTGCGGACCGGGCACCCCGGCACGGCCGTCTACCTCGACGGCAGCCAGGACCTCTATCCCGGCACCGAGATCATGGCCCGGCGCCTGATCGGCGCGGGGATCGACCAGGCCGACGGGTTCTTCGTCAACACCGCCTCCTTCCAGCGCACCCCGAAGGCCGTCGAGTACGGCAAGTCGCTGTCGGCCTGCGTCGCCGTCATGCGCAGGACGGGCGGCACGACCTGCCCGAAGGACGCCGACCCCGGCGGCGACCTGTCGCACTTCGTGGTGGACACCGCCAGGAACGGCCAGGGCTCGTGGACGCCGACGAAGAAGTACGCCGACCCGCAGGTCTGGTGCAACCCGCCGGGCCGGGGCGTCGGCGAACGGCCCACGACCGACACCGGCGAGGAGCTCGCGGACGCCTACCTGTGGATCACCCGGGCGGGCAGCTCCGGCGGACGCTGCCGGCGCGGCACGAACGGCGACAAGGACCCCGAGCGCGGCGTGGTGGCCCCGGAGAGCGGCGAGTGGTGGGCCGATCTGGCGCTCGAACGCGCCAGGAACGCGCAGCCTCCGTTGCGCTGAGAAGAACCCGATGTTAAGCGCACGTTAGATCTGAGCCGCCGACCTTGTCCGAACAACCTTCTGGGGAGAGGCTCTGGCCTGCATCCACTCCCCCAGGAGGTCCTACATGAACAAAGCGCGCGTGCCGTGGAAGGCAGTGATCGGCGGCTCCGTCGGCAATCTGGTCGAGTGGTACGACTGGTTCGTCTACAGCAGCTTCGCCGTGTACTTCGCCGCTTCGTTCTTCCCTGACGGGGACGACACCGCCAAACTGCTCAACACCGCGGCCATCTTCGCCGTCGGCTTCTTCATGCGCCCGCTCGGCGGCTGGCTGCTCGGCCGCTACGCCGACCGCCGGGGCCGCAAGGCGGCGCTCACGCTCACCGTCACGCTGATGTCGGCCAGCGCGCTGCTCATCGCCGTCGCCCCGACGTACGAGTCGGCCGGTTACGCCGGCGCGCTGGTCCTGGTGGTCGCCCGGCTGCTCCAGGGCCTGTCGGTGGGGGGCGAGTACGCCGCCAGCGCCACCTACCTGACCGAGGCCACCCCGCGCGGCCGGCGCGGCTTCGCCTCCAGCTTCCAGTACGTCTCCATGACCGCCGGCCAGCTCGTCGGCCTCGGCCTGCAGATCATCCTGCAGAACACAATGTCGACCGACGCCCTGAACTCCTACGGCTGGCGCATCCCGTTCGTGGTCGGGGCCGTGGCCGCCGCCGTCGTGTTCTACCTGCGCCGCAGCCTGCTGGAGACGGAGGTGTACGGCGAGGAGGAAGAGGAGCACCGGGACAAGGGCACCATCAGGCAGCTCCTCGCGCACAAGAAGGAGGCGCTGCTGGTCATCGCCCTGACCATGGGCGGGACGGTCGCGTACTACACCTACACGACGTACCTCACCAAGTACCTGTGGAACAGCGCGGGCCTGGCGAAGGAGACCGCGACGCTGGTCAGCTTCTGCGCGCTGTTCATCTTCATGTGCATCCAGCCGCTGGCCGGGGCGTTGTCGGACCGGATCGGGCGCAGGCCGCTGCTGATCACGTTCGGGATCGGGTCGATGCTGGGGACCGTGCCGTTGATGAGCGCGCTGGGCGGGGCGAGCGGCTTCGGGGGCGCGCTCGTCCTGTCGCTGGCCGGCCTGGTCATCGTCACCGGTTACACCTCGATCAACGCCGTGGTGAAGGCCGAGCTGTTCCCGACGCACGTGCGCGCCCTGGGGGTGGCGCTGCCGTACGCGATCGCGAACGCCCTGTTCGGCGGCACCGCCGAGTACGTCGCCCTGTGGTTCAAGCGCCACGACATCGAGTCCGGTTACTTCTGGTACGTCTCCGCCTGCGCCGCCGTGTCCCTGGTCGTCTACCTGACCATGCGCGAGACGCGCGACGTGGCGCTGTCCCGCAGCGAAGGCGCCGAGCCGTCGGATCCGGTCACCGCCCGCGTCTAACCTGGCCATATGCGGGTTCTCCTGGTCGAGGACGACGATCGTCTCGCCTCCGCGCTCACCACGGCGCTGGCCCGGCACGGCCACTCGGTCACCCGCGCCGGCCTGGCCGTCGACGCCCTCCGCCTGGCGGGGGGCGTCGACTTCGTACTGCTCGACCTGGGCCTGCCCGACATGGACGGGCTCGACGTGCTGCGCCGGCTGCGCCGCGTCTCGGCGGTGCCGCTCATCGTGGTCACCGCGCGCACGCAGGAGCGCGAGGTGCTGCGCGGCCTGCGTTCGGGGGCCGACGACTACCTGGTCAAGCCGTTCCGCACGGTCGAGCTGATGGCCCGCATGGAGGCGGTGATGCGGCGCGGCACGCGTCCGATGCCGGTGCGCGACCACGTGGTGTGCGTCGGCGACGTGCGCATCGACCTGGAGTCGCGGCAGGTCACGGTGGCCGGGGAGCCGGTGACGCTGACCAGGCGCGAGTTCGACGTGCTGGCGCTGCTGGCCCGCGAGCCGGGCGTGGTGCGCAGCCGGGAGGAGATCCTCGACGAGGTCTGGGGCGACCCGCTGCTGTCGGCGTCCCGGTCGCTCGACGTGCACGTGGCGGGGCTGCGGTCCAAGACCGGGCGTCCGGGGCTGGTGGAGACGTTGCGCGGCACCGGCTACCGGCTGGGCTCGACGGGATGAACACGCGGCTGGTGGTCACGTTCACCACGTTGATCGTCTTCCTGATCGCGGCGCTGGCGGTGCCGCTCGGCCTGGCCTACGCCTCCCATCGGACCAACCGCCTGCTGCTCGACCGGCGCGCCGACGCCACCCGGTTCGCCGAGCTGGCCGACGCGGCGGCCCGCGACGACGACCGTACGGGCCTGATCACCGAGGTCTCCCGGTACGCCGACCTGTACGGCGCGGCCGTCCGGGTGCGCGACCGCGACGGCTCGATCCTGGTCTCGGCCGGCCGCTTCGAGGCCGACGACCGGGAGGCGACCCGGCTCGCGCTGTCCGGCCGCACGACCGAGGACCTGCCCACGGTCAGCCCGTTCGGCCCGGCCACGGTGCTGCTGGCCGAGCCCGCCGGACGCGACGCGCAGTTGTCCGGCGTGGTGCTGCTGGAGGCCCCGACCGGCCAGGCCCGGCTGGACGTGTCGCTGGTGTGGGGCGCGCTGGCGGCGGGGGCGCTGGTCGCGCTGGCCTATTCGGCGCTGGCGGCCCGGCGGCTGGCCCGCTGGATCCTGCGGCCGGTGACCGAGCTCGACCGCACCACGCGGGCCATCGCGCAGGGTCAGCTCGACGCGCGGGCGCATCCCGGGGTGGGCCCGTCGGAGCTGCGGCGGCTGGAGGAGCGCTTCAACGCGATGGCCGACGCGGTCTCGGCGGCGATGGAACGGCAGCGGGCGTTCGTGGCCGACGCCTCGCACGAGCTGCGCACCCCGCTCACCGTGCTCGGGCTGCGGCTGGAGAACCTGGAGCCGCACCTGCGCGAGGAGGGCACGGCCGAGTACGCCGAGGCGATGTCCGAGCTCGACCGGCTGGCGCTGCTGGTGGAGGACCTGCTGGCGCTGGCCACTGTCGAGGCGGGCGCGGGCCTGGCGGGCAAGGAGGTCGCGCTCGGCGGGCGGCTGGCGGTGTGGCGCGAGGTCTACGCGGCCAAGGGGGTGTGCCTGGTGGCCGACGTCCCCGCGGGCGCGCTGGTGCCGGAGGCGGCGGCCAGGATCGCCGACATCGCCCTGGACAACGCCCAGAAGTTCGTCCCCGAGGGCGGCACGGTGACGGTCACGCTCGACGGCGGGGTGCTGCGCGTCGCCGACGACGGGCCGGGGCTGGGCGAGGAGGAGCGGGCCGAGGCGCTCGGGCGGTTCTGGCGGTCGGGGGCGCACGCGAACGTCCCGGGCAGCGGGCTCGGGCTCGCCATCGCCGCCGAGCTGGCCAAGGCGTGCGGGGCCACGCTGCGGCTGCTGCCCGCCGTGCCGCACGGGCTGGTGGTCGAGCTGGCGCCGGGTCAGCCGTAGACCGAGCGGTAGTAGCGGGCCGCCCCCGGGTGCAGGGGCACGACGCCGGTGCCGATGGCGTAGCGCCGGTCGAGGCGGCCGCCGGGGGCCGACGGGGCCTGGAGGCGGTCGCGGGCGCGGAAGAGCGTCTCGGTGACGGTGTAGGCCAGCTCGTCGGGGAGCGTCGTCCGGCACATCAGGTAGCTCGGCGTGCCGACGGTCGGCACCTGCCTGGCCAGCCCGTACGCGCCCGCGGGCACGGCGGCGTGCTCGTAGACCGGCCCGTAGCGGCGGCGCAGCACCGGCACCAGCGACTCCAGCGGGACCAGCGCGATGTCGTCGAGCGCGGCGAGCGCGGGCGTCGGCACGCCGCCGGACCAGAAGAACGCCTCGATGCGGCCGTCGCGCAGCTCGGTGACGGAGGCGTCGAGCCCGAGCCTGGTGATCTCCGGCGGGGTGCGCAGCCCGGCGGCCGCCAACACGCGCGTCGCGGTCACCGCCGTGCCCGACCCCTCGACCCCGATCGACACCGGACGCCCCGCCAGGTCAGTGACGCCGGTGATCCGCGTGCCCTCGCGCACGACCAGATGCACGTAGTTCATGTACATCCGGGCCAGCGCGGAGACCGGCTGGTGGCGCACCCGGACCGCGTCGTCGGCGCTGTCGGCCAGCGCGAACCCGACGTCGGCCCGGCCGCCGGCCATCATGGTGAGGTTCTGGACGCTGGCCGCGGTCTCCACCACCCGCACGGTCAGCCCGTCGTGCCGCAGCTCGCCCGCCAGCCGCTGCCCGAGCGCGCCGTACGGGCCGCCCGCCAGCCCGGTGACCAGCCTCAGCTCGGCGGGCCTGGCCGTGGAGCAGCCGGCCGCGAGCGCGGCGAGCCCGAGGAAGGCTCGGCGGGAGATGGGCATGATTTCACGGTATCCGGTCCCGCAGAATGGACAGCGTGACCGAACGGGACGCACGCCTGCGCATCGCCGCTGAGCTGAGGATGTTCCTGCCCGTGAGCCGCCGGCGCGAGTGGCATCGGGTGACCACCGACGGCACCTCGACGCTCGGCCATCACGTGGAATCGCTCGGCATCCCCTTGACCGAGGTCGGCCCGATGGTGTCGGACGGCCGCGGCGTGCCCCCCTCCCACCTGCTCACGCCGGGCGAGGCGGTCGAGGTGCGGCCGATGCCCCGCCCGCAGCCGCTGCCCGCCGAGCCGCGGTTCCTGCTCGACGTGCACCTCGGCACGCTGGCCCGGCGGCTGCGCCTGCTCGGCGTGGACACCGCCTACCACAACGACATGGACGACCCGGCGCTGGTGGTCCAGGCCAACGAGGAGCGGCGGGTGCTGCTCACCCAGGATCGCGGCCTGCTGCGCCGCCGCGCGTTGTGGCTGGGGGCCTACGTCCGCGGCTCGCGCCCCGCCGACCAATTGCGCGACGTGCTCGAACGGTTCGCGCCGCCGCTGGCCCCCTGGACGCGCTGCACGGCCTGCAACGGCGTGCTCGTGCCGGTGCCGAAGGAGGAGGTCGAACCGCTGCTGGAGGCGGGCACCCGGCGCAGCTATGACGCCTACGGCCGGTGCGGCGACTGCGGCCAGGTCTATTGGAAGGGCGCGCACAGCGACAGCCTTGAGGAAATCGTGCAGTCAGCGCGCATTTGGGCCAATAACCCCTGATTCACGCTTGGTGAACGACCGTCAAGTTGATCTCAAAAACACCCTCGGCCGGGGGTTACGCGGACGATCAAGGGTATGAGCAGGGGAAACGGCATCACCCGAAATCGGGTGCAGGCCGACACCCTTCCACCCCGTTGAGTAAAACACTCCAATTCGACGTTTATCCCGAAAAAATGGGACACGTCGCGTTTCCGCGTATCCATCTCGCGGCGCACGATCGGGGGAAATATCGCACATGGCCAAGAACCGAAAGCTCGGCCACAGCGCCGGGTCCGCTCCACGCGTATGGAGCGCCAGAAGGAAGTGGGCGACCGCCATCGTCGGCATGGCCACGACGCTGGTGGGCCTGCCCGGCGTCGTGGCGAAGTACAGCCAGGCGCAGAGCGAGCGGGAGACGCCCCGGCTCGCCATCACCGCGCCCGTCACCGGCCCCGGGGCCACCGCGCCGCCCTGCCCGCTGGTGAGAGGCACCGCGACGCTGCCCGAGGGCACGTCCCTGCTGGTCGGGGTGCGCCGGACGACCGGCACCCCGCGCACCAGACGCACCCGCTTCTACCGCGTCGACACCGTACGGGCCTCGGGCCAGTGGGACGTGCCCGTCTCGCTCGAAGGCGGCGACCCCGCGATGGCCGGGGAGTGGTATTCGATCACCGCGCTCGCCGTGCCGACCGAGTGGAGCGACTTCCTGGAGAAGGTCGGCGGCACCCCGGGCGATCCACTCGTGGCCGCGTCCGCGATGCCGCCGCACGAGGGCGAGACGCCCTCCATCGAGGTCCAGCGGGACGCCGGTCCGGCCACCTGCTGAACCCCGCCGTCACGCGCGGTCGAACTCTCTCGCCTTCACGCCCGCCAGGAACGCGTCCCACTCGGCGGGCGTGAAGAACAGCTTGGGCCCGTCGGGGTCCTTGGAGTCACGCACGACGACCAGCTCGTCCTGCCCGACCTTGTGCTCAGGGCCGCCGTGAACGTTCTTGAGCTCGGCGATCTCGACGCAATTGCCGCCGTTGTCACCGGAAAAACTGGACTTCTGCCACCGGGCGAAGCTCAGGTCCATCGTTCCACCATGGCTTTCTTTATCGTTTCAAGGGACATGCTCAAGGGCAGCGCCTCGGTACGGATGGCCTCGAACCGCTCCACGGCCGCCGAGACGTCCTCATGATCGCTCGTGGTGATGCCGCGCACCGCTGTTTCCGCGTACAACACCTCGGAGCCTCCGTCCAGGGTCGCGATCACGAAACCACCCGTCAAGCCGGAGTGCAACCCGTGCGGGAGGACCTGGATGCTGAGCCGGGGGGTGACCACGTCGAGCAGCCGTCGCAGTTGCCCCTTCATCAGCTCCGGGCCGCCGATGGGCCGGAACAGCACCGCCTCGTCGAGCACGCAGCGCAACGACGGCGGGTCGTCGCGGGCGAGGATCGCCTGTCTTTCCAAGCGGGCGGCCACCGCGGCCTCGTTGCCGCGCAGCACGGCGCGGGCGTACTGCTCGGTCTGCAACAACCCCGGCACCAGCAGCGGCTCGTAGGTCCGCAGGGTGAGGGCCGCCTGCTCCTTCTCGTGCCACTTGCCGAACCAGGAGGGGAAGATCTGACCCTTGCGCCAGTCGAGCAGGCGGCGCAGCGCTCCGCCGGTGGCCAGGGCCTTGTCGCAGGACTCGGCGAACTCGGGGCTGGCCGGGAGCTGGCCGGTCTCGACGCCGCTGATCAGGCCCTCGCTGAAATGGATGCGCTCAGCGAGTTGCCCCTGCGTCAGGCCCGCCGCCTTCCGGTAGTGCCGTAGCTCTCTGCCCCAGATCGCCTGGGGCGCGTAGAAGTCGACCATCTCGCCCTCCCCTCGCCCGAGTTCAACGCCGACGGCCCGGACTTCAAAGTCCACTCCTTGCGACCGAGCCACTACCGACCGTAGTCAAGTGGCGTCACGCTGGCCACATGAAACCCGAAAGTCCCGCCGTGACGCTCGCCGACCGGCGGCCCCTGCCGGACACGGTCCTCGGCGAGCGGTGGATGCCCCGGCATCCCGGATGCGTCTCGTCCGTCCGGCGGTTCGTCGGCGACCTCGCCACCGACCACGAAGCGTTGATGGAGGCCGTCGAGACGGCGCAGCTGCTCGTCTCGGAACTGGCCACCAACGCGCTCACCCACGACCCTTCGGTGGAACCCGTCCGGATCGTGGTGGTCAGGGAGGGTTCCCTGCTGACCGTGGAGGTCCGCGACTCGTGCACGGCCCTGCCCCGGATGGGCCAGGCGGACCCGCTGGCGGGGCGCGGGCGGGGGCTGGCCATCGTCCACCGGCTGTCCTACGGCTGGGGCTGGCATCCCGAGCCGCCCGGCAAGGCGGTCTGGTTCCAGGTGGTCGCCTGGACGTCCTAGCGGCACACGTCGAACGGCTCGACCCCCGGCAGGTACGCCCGCCACTCCGCCGCCGTGAGCGCACGGCGGGCGCGGACGCACACGGTCGCGGCCACGTGCCGCCGGTCGAGGTCATGTGTACGGAAGGCGCCGTCGTCGTCCAGCGTGCGCAACTTGGTCCCGTCGGCCGAGAAGCCGAGCCAGACGTTGTCGCCCGTCGACTCGGCCAGCCCGTCGAACACGACCCCGATGTGCCGCCGCGAGGCCACGTCCCACAGGCGGATCCGCGGGCCCTTCTCGTACGTGGCGATCAGCCGCCCGTCGGGCGACCAGGCCGGCAGCTCGAACTGCTCCGCGCCCGGCACGGTGGGGAAGGCGCCGAGCAGGGTCCTCAGGTCCCGGTCCCACAGCGTGATCCGGTCGGGATGGGAGAAGGCCACCTGACGTCCGTCGGGGCTGTAGGCGAAGGCGCCGCCGATCCGCCTGGCCTCGCCCCCCACCGGCAGCACGGTCCCGCCGACCGGGTCGTAGAGCCGCAGCTCAGGGCCTCCCATGAGCAGCCGCGAGCCGTCCGGCGCGAAGCTCATCGGCCCGACGCCGGACACCTTCGTGGTCCGCGTCCGCGAGGTCGCGAGGTCGCGCAGCTCCAGCGGCAGCGCCCCCTCGAACCTGGAGGGCAGCACGGCCAGGGTGCGGCCGTCGGGGCTGAAGGCGAGCGCGTCGGCCTTCTCCGCACCCTTCCCGGCCAGCTCGAACGCCTGCGTCTCCCGCCCGCCCGCGACGTCGAGCACGCGGACGCGGGGGCCGTCGCCGTAGGCCAGCCGCGTGCCGTCCCCGCTGAACGCCATCGCCGACCCCTCGCCCTTCCAGGCGATCGGGCCGGCCAGGCGGCGACGAGTCGCCGGGTCGAGCAGTTCGAGCCGGTCGTCCCGCTTGACGGCCAGGACCCGGCCGTCCTCGCGCATCCGCAGGTCCGGCAGCTCCCCTTCGACCGGCGGGTCGAACAGCGTGGAGACGTCGACCGTGGTGACGCCGCCGGCCGCGTCCAGCAGGCGTACGGCCTTGCCCGCCAGGTCGTAGCGGACCTGCGTGACGCCGTCCGGCAGGGGCAGCCGCAGAGCGGTCACCAGGCTGTCGCGCGGCCGCAGGACGAGCAGGTCCCCCGGCCGCCACGTGGCCATGTACCGGCCGCCGAAGACCAGGTCCGCGGCCTGGGCGTTCTGGCCTTCGAACTCGCTCTCGGCGGTGCCGGCGGTCAGCTCGTACAGGTGGATCTTGGGTTTGTCGTGGCGGGGGACGTCCTCGATGACCACGAGGGCGCCGTTGTCCTCGCTGAACCTGGCCTCGACGGAGGTGCCGGTGCCGGGCAGCGTCGGCAGGTCCAGGCGCCTGCGGCGGCGCAGGTCCCACACCACGGCCCGCTCCTCGTCGTCGTCGGCGACGTAGCCGTAGCGGCCGTCGGGGCTGACGCCGTTCAGGATCGCGCCGTCGGGGGCGGTGAGGGGGGTGCGGGTGGCGACGTCCCACCATCGCTCGCTCTCGGAGCTGTACGGGACCGAGAGCCGGCGACCGGTGCGGTCGAACTCCAGCGCCCCGAACCCGCTCGCGTTGTTCGCGAACCGGCCGCCGAGCGGCCTGCCGGTGGCGGTGTCCCACAGCCGCACGCCCTTGTCGTCCAGGGCGGCCAGAAGACGGCCGTCGAGGCTCACGGCGAGGCTCTGCAAGCCTGGCCCCAGACCGGCCAGCTCGTGCAGCTCCCGGCCGGTCGGGATGTCCCACAGGCGGGCGGTGCCATCCGTCGCGGAGGCCAGGACGCGGCCGTCCAAGCTGAGCGCCTGCACGCTCCCCGCCGCCACGTTCGGCGCCACGAACACGTCGGTGACGTGCTGGGAGGCCGCGTCGTACAGCCCGCCCGCCGTCTCGATCAGCTCAGGAGCCAGCCGCCAGGCCGCCACGGAGAGCAGGCCGGCCAGCGCGGGCTCCAGCTCGCGCAGCCCGCCGGCGCGCAGCACCAGCTCCCTGGCCAGCGCCTCGTCCCGCTGCCGGGCCGACTCCCTGCGCAGGTACTCCGCCGTGCCGAGCCCGCCCAGCGCCGCCACCAGCAGCACCGCCAGCACGGCCGCGAGCAGGCCGCGCCGCCTGGTGCGGGTGCGGGCCTGCCCGGCGGCGGCGTCCAGGAACTCGCGCTCGCGCCTGGCCAGGGTGAGGTCCTTGCGCTCGGTGGCGGCCCATTGCAGCGTGCGGTCCAGGTGGGTGCCGTGGAGCAGGTCGGCGGGCTTGCGGCCGTGGCCGTCCCACTCGGCGGCGGCCTCGGCCAGGCGGCGGTGCACGGGCAGCCCCTCGCGGTTGCCCGCCAGCCAGTCGCGCAGCCGCGGCCACGCCTGCACCAGGCCGGGGGCGACCAGCTCGTACGCGCCGCCGCCCGTCCTCAGGATGCCCGCCGAGACGAACAGGCCCAGCATCGAGTCGACCGTCCTGGCCTCGGGCAGCTCCTCGCGCTCCACGGGACGCAGCCCGTCGCCGTCGAGCAGCCGCAGGAAGACCTCGGGCACGGCGGCCCGCTCGTCCTCGCTCAGCTCGCCGTAGAGCTCTTCGGCGATCGCCCCCAGGTCCGGCCCCGCCTGCCCCTTCAACTCCCCCGCCACGATCCCGCCACGGGCCAGGGGATCGCCGTCGTCCCGCCGGGGGCCCTCGCCCAGGAGGCGGAGCAGGAGGTCCCCGGCGGCGGGACGGGCGGCGGGGTCGCGGGCGGTGGCTGCCGACACCAGCGACGCCAGCTCCTCCGGCAGCCCGGCGACGTCCGCCTCGAACTCCAGCACCCGGCCCACGACCGCCATCGGCTCGCCCGGCTCGACCGCGTCACGCCCCCGCGCCGCGAACAGCACCACCATCCCCCACGCCCACACGTCCGCCGCCTCGGTGGCGGCGCGCCCGGTGAGCACCTCGGGCGCCATGTAGCCCGGCGTGCCCATGGCCGGCCCGCTGGTGGTCGGCCCGGCCTCCCTGGCCACCCCGAAGTCGATCACGCGGGGGCCGTCCGGGCCCAGGATGATGTTGTCCGGCTTGAGGTCGCGGTGCACGATCCCGGCCCGGTGGATGGCCGTCAGCGCGGTGGCGACCCCGATCGCCAGGCGGCGCAGCGCGTCCGCCTCGTACGCCCCCGTCCCCGCGGCCACCTCCCGCAGGCTCGGCCCCGGGACGTACTCGCTGACGATGTACAGCGGCGCGTCGTCCACCTGCGCCTCGATCACCCTGGCCGTGCAGAAGGAGGCCACCCGCTGGGCCGCCGCCGCCTCCTTGGCCAGCCTGGACCGCGACTGCGCGCTGTCGAACCTGGGCACCTTGACCGCGACGCGCTCCCCGGCCTCGCCGTACGCCTCGTAGACCACGCCCTGGCCGCCGGCGCCCAGCCGTCCGGCCAGCCAGTAGCGGCCCAACCGGTGAGGGTCGGACGAGATCAGAGGAGCCATCAGATGTGCCATTCTGATCGACATCCCCTCCCAAAAGGAAGGTCGCGTGGAATTTCGCATCATGGGGCCGCTCGACGTCCGTGACGGCGGCCGGGATCGCACCCCCACGACCCCCAAGCACCGCGACCTGCTGGCGATGTTCCTGCTGAACGCGGGCCGTCCGCTGACCGTGGAGCGGCTGCGCCGGCTGCTGTGGCCGCGCGAGGGCGGCGACCGCTCCGACTCCCTGGTACGCGGGTACGTGGGCCAGCTCCGCCAGCTCCTGGGCAAGGACGTGATCACCACCGTGTCCGGCTCGTACGCGCTGGCGATCGGCGGCCACCAGCTCGACGTCGACCGGTTCCGGCTGCTGGTGGACCGCGGCTCGTACGAGGAGGCGCTGGCGCTGTGGCGCGGCCCCGCGCTGGAGGACCTGGACCCCGACGGCGAGCGGTGGGAGGAGACCCGGCGCCTGCGCGAGGAGCTGGAGGAGCTGCGCCTGCTCGCCCTGGAACGCCGACTCCAGGCCGACCTGGACGCCGGCCGCCACCGCGAGCTGCTGGCCGAGCTGAAGCGGCTGACCAAGCAGCACCCGCTGTGGCAGCGCTTCCGCGGCCAGTACATGCTGGCCCTCTACCGCAGCGGCCGCCGGGTCGACGCGCTGGCCGCGTACGCGGTGCTGCGCGACCAGCTCGACGGCGGCCACGCGATCGAGCCGGACCCCGAGCTCCAGCTCCTCTACCACCGCATGCTCCACGACGACGTGTCGCTGCACGTGTCGGCGGGCCCTCCGGTGCTGCTGCCGCCCGACATCGCGGGCTTCACCGGCCGCGCCGACCTGCTCGACCGGGTGGTCGGCGGCCACGTCGTCGTGCACGGCCAGGCCGGCGCGGGCAAGTCGGCCCTGGCCGTGCACGCCGCCTGGCGGGCCCGCGAGTCTTTCCCCGACGGCATCCTGTACGCCGACCTGCGCGAGACCACGGCCCCCTCGGCCGTCCTGGAGGACTTCCTGCGCTGGCTCGGCTGCCCGGCCCAGGCCATCCCGGCCGGACTTGAGCAGCGCGAGCGCCTGTTCCGCGCCTACACCGCCAACCGCGGCCTGCTGGTCCTGCTGGACAACGCCGCCGGCGAGGCCCAGGTGCGCCCGCTGCTGACGTCCTGCCCGACGGTCGTGACCAGCCGCTCGTCCCTGGGCGGCTTGACCGGCGCGACCCGGCTGTCGGTGGGCGTGCTCGGCCAGGAGGACGCCCTGGCCCTGCTCACGACCGGCTCCGGACGGCCCGCGGACGAGGCGCTGTACCGCCTGGCCCGCTTCTGCGGCGGCCTGCCGATCGCGCTGCGCATCGCCGCGTCCAGGCTGGCGGCCCGCCCGAACTGGACGGTGGACTACCTGGTGGGCCTCCTTGAGGACGAGCACAAGCGGCTCGACCGGCTGCACGCGGGCGACCAGGCGGTCCGCAGCGTGTTCGCCATCGGCTACGAGGGCCTGCCCGAGCCCGCCAGGCGCACGTTACGCGGCCTCGGCGCGCTGTCGGCCCCCGACTTCGCCGACTGGCTCACCGACCGGCTCGGCGGCGGCGCCGAGGCCCTGGTGGACGCGGGCCTGCTGGAGACGCACGGCGTGGACGCGGCCGGCCAGGTCCGCTACCGGATGCACGACCTGACCCGGCTGTTCGCCCGCGAGCAGCCGCTGCCGGGCGTGCTGGCCGAGGTGTCGGAGCTCGTGCTGGCCCGGGTGCGGGCCTCGCGCTTCTCGCTGGTGTCGGGCGACCCGGGCACGGCCGTGGCGACCAGGGACATCAGGGAGTCGGTCGAATGGCTGGACGCCGAACGGCCGTTCCTGGTGAGCCTGGTGGCCGACCTGCACGCCGCCGGCCTCGACGAGCCGTGCTGGCGGCTGGCGCACCTGCTGGGGCCGTACCTGGAGCGTCACCGGTTCCTCGACGACTGGCGGGCGGTCTCGGACCGGGCGCTGGAGAGCGCCAGGCGGTCCGGCGACGACCGGGGCGAGGCGCTCGTCCTGCTCGACCAGGGCGACCTGCACCTGGCCGAGCGCGACTGGGACCTGGCCCACGAGAAGCTGCGGCTGGCGCTCGGCATGTTCCTGCGCCAGGGCCGCACCCGCGACGTCAACCACACCCGGCGCCGCCTGGGCCGCGTGCACCTGGAGCGGGACCGGCTGGAGGAGGCCGAGCGGGCGCTGCTGGCCTGCCTGGAGGCGGCCGACAACGAGCGGGACGCCGCCGACGCCGAACGCGTGCTGGGCGCGGTGCTGCGCCGGGCGGGCCGTCTGGAGGAGGCCGCCGTCCGCCTGCTGGCGGCCGTCGGCCACCTGACCGAGCTGGGCGACCGGCACCGGCAGGCCGACACCCTGCTCGACCTGGCCGCCGTACGGCTGGCTCAGGGCGCCAAACCCGACGCCAGGTCCGCCGCCGAACGCGCCAGGGGCATCGCCGTACGGCTCGGCGACCGCCTGCTCGACGCGTACGCGCTGCTGGCCCTGGCCCGGGTCAACCGGGCGGAGGGCGCCGCCGGACGAGCCCGCGAGCTGGCCACGGCCGCCCTGGAGATCTTCGACGAGACCGGCGACCGCCGGGCCGCCGCCAACGCCCGCGCCTTCCTGGCCACCCCCTGACCGCCGCCCCCGCCCGGCGGCGGGCGCGCGGCTTGGTGACGACTCCGTCGCGCCGGGTGGTGACGGGCGGGAGCCCGGCTTACAGTGATCGTGTGGCCGATGACCTCAAGCCCGCCCGGACGACGTCCGCCCGCCGCGGCGCCGCGCTGGCCGTCGCCGTCGCGGCCGCCCTCCTGGTGCTCACCGCGATCATGCCCTGGGCCGGGATCGAGGCCCGCAGCGACCTGCTCGGCGGCGGCGTCTCCGACGACGTGCGCGGCATCGACGTCAGCACGGGCCTGTACACCCTGCTCGCCGGGCTGGCGGCGCTGGCGCTCGGCGTCACGGGCCTGCTCGGCGGCCGGCCACGCGTCGCGGCCCTCGCCGTGATCCCGGGCGCGCTGGCCACGCTGCTGCTGGTGATGTTCGTCGCCGACCCCGGCCGCATCGGCGACCGGCTCTCCATCGACCTGGGCCGGCTGCTGTCGGTCGAGCCGGTCATCAGGTTCGGCTGGTTCGCCGCGCTGGCCTGCTCGCTCGCGATCGTCGTGCTGTCCGTGCTCACCCTGGTGCGCCGGGCGCGCTGACCCGGCCCGCTCGGGCGCTGTCGGGTCACGGGCGCTGTCGGGTCAGTCGAAGAAGCCGAGCCGGCGAAGCTGCTTGGGGTCGCGCTGCCAGTCTTTGGCCACGCTGATCCGCAGGTCGAGGTAGACCCGCGTGCCGAGCAGCGCCTCGATCTGCTTGCGGGCCTTGGTGCCCACGTCGCGCAGCCGCTCGCCCTTGTGCCCGATGACGATGGCCTTCTGGGAGGGCCGCTCGACGAACATGTGGGCGTAGATGTCGAGCAGGTCCTCGCGCCCCTCGCGGGGCAACATCTCGTCGACGACCACGGCGATCGAGTGCGGCAGCTCGTCGCGGACGCCCTCCAGGGCCGCCTCCCTGATCAGCTCGCCCACCATCACCTGCTCGGGCTCGTCGGTGAGCTGCCCGCCCTCGTAGAGCGGCGGCGACTCGGGCAGGTGCTCGATCAGCACGTCGCCCAGGACGTCGAGCTGCTCGCCCGACTGCGCCGACACCGGCACGACCGCCGCGAACTCGGCCACCTGCGACACCGCGAGCAGCTGCTCGGCGATCTGCTGCCGGCTCGCCAGGTCGCACTTGGTCACCACGGCGACCACGGGCGTCTTCTTCACCGCCGCCAGCTTGTCGGCGATGAACCGGTCGCCCTTGCCGATGGGCTCGTTGGCCGGCACGCAGAAGCCGATCACGTCGACCTCGGTGAGCGTGGACAGCACCAGGCTGTCCAGCCGCTCGCCGAGGAGCGTGCGCGGCCGGTGCAGGCCCGGCGTGTCCACGATGACGATCTGGGCGTCGGGGCGGTGCACGATGCCCCTGATGACCCGTCTGGTCGTCTGCGGCTTGGACGAGGTGATCGCCACCTTGGCGCCGACCAGGGCGTTCATCAACGTGGACTTGCCGACGTTCGGCCTTCCCACGAAGCAGGCGAATCCGGCGCGATGGTTGTCTGGCGAAGTCACATTGTGCATTGTCGCTTATCAGCCGCCGTGTTCACGCCACCAGGCGAACGCGTCGGGCAGCGCCAGGGGCGTCCAGGCCGTCGTCGTCAGGCCGCCGACCTCGTGCTCGGCCACCCATCGGTAGTCGGTGATCTCGTCCCCGTCGGGGACGGGCGTGCCGGAGGCGAGGGTGCAGGCGTACATGGCGATGACGTACGCCACCTCGTGGCCGTTGGGGTAGACCGTGCGGTACTCGGGGCCGCCGAAGACGCCGACCAGCCCGCGCACCTCGACCTCGATGGCCAGCTCTTCGCGCAGCTCCCTGACCACCGCCTCCTCGGGCCGCTCGCCGGGGTCGACGCCGCCGCCGGGGGTGGCCCACAGGCCGTCGTCGCCGTGCCTGGCCATCAGCACCCGCCCGGCGTGGTCGAACACGCACCCGTTGACCGACGGCAGCATGAGCAGGTCGTTGCCGATCTTGGCCCGCAGCCGGGCCAGGAACGGCGTCATGCCCACGTCAGGACCTCAGCGTGCCGTCGGGGCCGGCCACGAGCAGGGCCTTGACGCCCAGCTCCGACGCGACCGCCTCGTCGGCCGGGGACGGCTCGCCCGCCGTCACCAGCGCGACCGCCTCCAGCGACCGCGCGCCGCTGGAGACCGCCATGGCCACCGCGACCTGCACGGCCGACAGCCTCAGCGACGACAGCGCGACGTCGGTCGCCGAGTACGTGCGGCCGGTCTCGTCGCGCACGGCGGCGCCCTCGGCGGCCTCGTTGCGCGCCCTGGCCGCCCGCGCCAAGGTGATGATCTTGCTGTCTTCAGGATCGAGAGTCACGAGGACCAGGTTAGGCCGTGGACATCGAAAGCACGGCGGCGACCAGCTTCCTCGTCCGGTCCCTGTCCACGTCGGTGATGCCCGCGTGCACGACCGACACCAGTGTGTCGCCGGTCCGCGACAGCACGACGTCCAGGGCGTACGGGTAGCCGTTCAGCCGTCCGCGCAGCCGCGTCCCGGCGGCCTCGTCCCCGGAGCGGGCGGCGTCGCCCAGGTCCAGCCTGCGGGCCCGCAGGTCGGTGCCGCCCGCCGTGCGGATCTCCCGGCACGACTCCAGGGCGTCGCTCAGCGCGTCGAAGCGCGCCTCGGCCTCCTCGCCCGCGTACCGGGCCAGGCCGACGGCCGCGCGCTCCCCCAGGCCGTCCCCCTGGTAGCTGACCGCCGCCTGGCCGGTGAGCCCCTCCTGCGGCGCGTGCCCGGCCGCCGCGTCGAGTGCGGACCTGCACCTCTGGTCCACCCGGCCGAACGGCACCCGCCACGCCTGATCGGGCCGTTGCGCGAAGCCGTCCGGCAGGCTCGGCCGCCTGTTGAGCACGTCGCGGAGCTGGGCCATGGCGTGGGCGTCGACGACGGTCTCCGCGCCGCCTCCCGCGCAGCCCGCCAGGGTCGCGGCCAGCAGCCCGTACACGATGATCCCCGGTTTCATGATTCCCCCTGGACCGCAGCCTCCCCAGGCGACGAATGCGGCAATCTCCCCAGCGTCTCCACCAAACGCAAAAAGGGTGCCCCCGCCTGGTTTTCAGACGAGAACACCCTTTACGCCGATCGACGCCCTGGCCGGCCAGCCGGCCGGAACGCCATCGTCCCCCCAGGAGCGCCCTCCCGCCGCGAACCCCACCCGGCGTTCGGACGCTTCCTCGTGACACCCACCGCACCGGGTGTCAGGGATGAGACTGCCGGACCCCACTTGCAGAAGACTTGTAGAACGCTTGCGACATCTCCCTGCAAAGCGGTCACTCCCGTTCGGCTCCGCCCTGGACGTCGTCCTCCTCGGACGGCGCGACCCTGCGGACGACGACGGTGCTGATGCGGTTGCGCCGCCCGGCCAGGCTCTCGGCCGTCAGCTCCAGCCCGGCCACCTCGGCCTGCGACCCGGCGATCGGCACCCGGCCGAGTGCGTGGGCCAGCAGGCCGCCGACGGTCTCGACGTCGTCGACCTCGAGCTCGGTGTCGAACAGCTCGCCGAGCTCGTCGACCGGCATGCGGGCGGTCACCCGTATGGCGCCGTCGTGCATGGTCTCCACGCGCGGGGCCTCCTGGTCGTACTCGTCGGTGATCTCGCCGACGATCTCCTCCAGGACGTCTTCGATGGTGACCAGGCCGGCGGTGCCGCCGTACTCGTCGATGACGATCGCCATGTGGATCTGCCGGGCCTGCATCTCCCGCATGAGCTCGTCGATGGGCTTGCTCTCCGGCACGTACGCGGCCGGCCGCATGATCGACTCGACGGTCTCCTTGCCGCCGCCCTCACCCGACTCGTGGATCTTGCGGGCGATGTCCTTGAGGTAGGCGATGCCGATGACGTCGTCCTCGTTCTCGCCCACGACCGGGATGCGGGAGAAGCCGCTGCGCAACGCGAGCGACAGCGCCTGGCTGATCGTCTTGCCGCGCTCGATGTAGACCATGTCGGTGCGCGGCACCATGACCTCGCGGACCAGCGTGTCGCCCAGCTCGAAGACCGAGTGGATCATCTCGCGCTCGTCCGGCTCGATCACCCGGCGCTCCTCGGCCAGGTCGACCAGGTCGCGCAGCTCGGCCTCCGACGTGAACGGGCCGTCGCGGAAGCCCTTGCCGGGGGTCAGGGCGTTGCCGAGCAGGATGAGCAGCTTGGGCAGCGGGCCGAAGATGCGGGTCAGGCCGTAGACGATCGGCGCCCCGGCCAGCGCGACCGGCTCGGCGTGCTGACGCCCCAGCGTACGGGGCATGACGCCGACGACGACGTAGCTGACCACGATCATCACCGCCGCGGCGGCCACGTACGCCCAGCCCTGGTCGTGCATGAGGTCGATGAACAGCAGCGTCGCGATGACCGTGGCCACCAGCTCGCAGCTCAGGCGCAGCAACAGGAGCAGGTTGAGGTAGCGGGGCGGGTCGGTGACGATGGCCTGGAGCCGGTCGGCCCCGCGCCGGCCCTCACGCGCGAACTCCTCCGCGCGCACCCTGGAGATGCGCGTCAGTGCCGTTTCCGCACTGGCGATCAGGCCACCGATGATCACAAGGGCGATGGCCCACAGCAACCAGGCGTTCACCGCGAGTCGCGCACCTCCTGCCAGGACTCGAGCAGCCGAGCCTGGAGCCCGAACATCTCCTTGTGCTCCTCGGGCTCGGCGTGGTCGTAGCCGAGCAGGTGCAGGATGCCGTGGGTGCACAGCAGCTCCAGCTCGGCCTGGGCGCTGTGGCCGGCCTCCTTGGCCTGCCGGTCGGCGACCTGCGGGCAGAGCACCACGTCACCGAGCAGCGCCGGGTCGGCCGGGCTCTCGCCGTCGCCGCGCGCACCGCCGCCGGGACGCAGCTCGTCCATCGGGAAGGCCAGCACGTCGGTCGGGCCCGGCTCGCCCATCCACTTCTCGTGCAGCTCGGCCATGGCGTCTTCGTCGACCACCACGATGGACAGCTCGGCGAGCGGGTTGATGCCCATCTCGCCGAGCACGTGGGTGGCCAGCGCGACGAGGTTCTCCTCGTCGACGCCGACGCCGGACTCGTTGTTGATCTCGATGCTCACGGGCGTCGCTTCCCCCGGTGGATGGCCTTCGGCTCCTGCGTGGCCTGGGTGGCGTCGTAGCGCCCGTAGGCGTCGACGATCTCGCTGACCAGCTTGTGGCGCACCACGTCGGCGCTGGACAGACGGGCGAAATGGATGTCGGGGATGCCCTCCAGGATCTCCTGGACGACCCGCAGCCCGCTCACCGTGCCCGAGGGCAGGTCGACCTGGGTCACGTCGCCCGTGACCACGATCTTGGAGTTGAACCCCAGCCGGGTCAGGAACATCTTCATCTGCTCGGCCGAGGAGTTCTGGGCCTCGTCGAGGATGATGAAGGCGTCGTTGAGGGTACGGCCCCGCATGTACGCCAGCGGCGCGACCTCGATCGTGCCCGCGGCCATCAGCTTCGGGATCGAGTCGGGGTCGACCATGTCGTGCAGCGCGTCGTAGAGCGGCCGCAGGTAGGGGTCGATCTTCTCGTAGAGGGTGCCGGGCAGGAAGCCGAGCCGCTCGCCCGCCTCGACCGCCGGCCTGGTCAGGATGATGCGGTTGACCCGCTTCTCCTGCAGCGCGCGCACGGCCTTGGCCATCGCCAGGTACGTCTTGCCGGTGCCCGCGGGCCCGATGCCGAACACGATCGTGTGCTGGTCGATCGCGTCGACGTACCGCTTCTGGTTGACGGTCTTCGGCCGGATCGTGCGGCCTCGGGAGGACAGGATGTCGAGCGAGAGGACCTCGGCCGGACGGTCGGAGGTCATGCGCAGCATCGCGATGCTCCGCTCTACGGCGTCGGGCGTGAGCTCGCCGCCGCTGCGCAGCACTTCGACCAGCTCCTCGAACAGGCGCACGACCGCGCCGCTCTCGTCGGGGCTGCCGGTGACGGTGATCTCGTTGCCCCGCACGTGGATGTCGGCCCTGAAGGCGCCCTCGATCACGCGAAGCAGCTCGTCACGGGAGCCGAGGAGGCTGACCATCGGGTATTCGTCCGGAATCAGCACCTTGGCTTGAGTGCGCGAGGGAGGTGCCGTGCGTCGGGATTCATGTAGTTCGGACATGGGCAGGCCAGCGGCCTGATGCCTCCCGGTCTGTTCGGTGTTCTTCTCCGCCCATCGTATCCGGCACCAGGCTGATTGCTCGCGTCAATATCAGCCGGGCGGCCACGTGAGGTCACGCCCTCCGAGAACATGGGCGTGCACGTGGAAGACGGTCTGGCCGGCGCCGGGGCCGGTGTTGAAGACGACCCGGTAACCGCGCTCGGCCACCCCCTCCTGGACGGCGACCGCATGGGCGGCCTTCAGCACGTCGTCGGCGAGCCCGTCGTCGGCGGCGGCCAGCGACGCCGCGTCGGGGTGATGCGCCCGCGGGATGACCAGCACGTGGGTCGGGGCCTGCGGATTGATGTCGCGGAACGCCAGCGCCCTGGCGTTCTCGTAGACGACGTCGGCCGGAATTTCCTTGGCCACGATTTTGCAGAAGAGACAGTCGCTCACAGCAGTACTCTATCGAGAGCGACCGTTCGGCAGTCCGTTGCGAATCGGTAATCCGTGGTGTCGTGCGCCGGAAGATCCGCGCAGTTAGGGTGAGTGTGCGACACTTCGGAGCAAAAAAGTTGATTCAGGGTCGGGCGAGCGCCACCTGGCGAGGAACACGACTGGGTAATGCACCCTAAGGAACCGGGGAAACCTTCAGAACCGGAAGAGAGTAAACCCTCTGGGAAGGCCGCGCGTCCCACTGATGTGACCACCGAAACCCTTCTGGCCGACAGGTCGTTGGGGGCGGTGCCGGTCGGGTGGGATGCCGACATGGCCGTGACCGCGCTCTACAGCGCGCATTTCCGGTCATTGGTGCGTCTCGCGGTGTTGCTGGTGCGTGACATGGCAACCGCCGAGGAAGTCGTGCAGGACGCGTTCGTCGCCATTCACGGCGCCTGGCGCAGACTGCGTGATCCCGACAAGGCACTCGCTTACCTGCGTCAGTCTGTCGTCAACCGGTCCCGTTCCGTGCTGCGTCACCGCGCGGTCGTCGAGAAGTACGCACCCAAGGGCCTGCCCGACGCCCCGAGCGCCGAGAACGGCGCGATCGGCGAGCTGGAACGCTCCGCCGTCATCGAGGCGTTACGCGCCCTGCCGACCCGACAGAGAGAAGCACTGGTTCTGCGTTATTACGGAGATCTGTCCGAAGCTGAGATCGCCCATGCCATGGGAATCAGCAAGGGCGCGGTCAAGAGCCACACCGCACGTGGCATGGCCGCATTGCGATCCGTTCTGGAGAAGATGTCATGACCCAGCCCCCCGACGAGTACGGCGACGTCCTGCGCCGTGCGCTCCGCGCGGAGGCGGACGCGGTCGTGCCCTCGCCGGAGGGACTGCAGATCATCCGCGCCCGCATCGAGCGGCGCGGCGTCCGTAACCTGTTCTGGTGGCGTGCGGGCGCGGCGGCGATCAGCGCCGTGCTGGTGGCGGGGACGATCGTGATGGTCGTTCCCGGGCTGCGCTCCCAGATCTTCGAGGCGCCCATCGAGCCGGTGGACAACTCGACCACCACCCCCGGCAACTCCTCGACCAGGCTCTCCACGCCGCCCAGGCGCGACAGCCACAGCGCCGAGCCGCCGCCCGTCGTGGTCGTGCCGCCGAGCCACAGCGAGACCCACAGGCCCTCGGAGACGGCCAGGTCGACCCGGCAGCCCTCGCCGTCGCCGACACCGTCCTCGACGCCCTGCCCGACCGGCGACCCCGCGGGCGACCCCACCGGCGAGCAGGACTGCCCCGAGATCACGCCGACGCCCACACCGACCTCGCCGGAGTCGCCGGAGTCGATCGGCACGCCGACGACGTGCACCGCCGACGAGTGCCCGCCGGACGACCTGCCGACGGCCGCCCCGAGCGACCTGAGCAGCCCGCTCGTGGGCGTGCCGCACACGACTCCCTGAGCCGCGGGCCTACCAGCGCCCGGTACGCGCGAGCAGCACGGCCGCCGCCGCCACCCCCGCCGTGGAGGTGCGCAGCACAGTGGGCCCGAGCAGCACGGGCACCGCCTTGGCCGCGACGAACCTGCGCAGTTCCTCCTCCGAGACCCCGCCCTCGGGCCCCACGACCACCACGATGTCGCCGCCGGGCGGCAGCGCCACCTGCGACAGCGGCTCTACGGCCTCCTCGTGCAGCACGAGCCCCAGCGCCGCGTCGGCCAGCAGCCCTTCGACCTGCGCGGTGGAGGCCTGCTCGGCCACCTCGGGCAGGTGGAACCGGCGCGCCTGCTTGCCCGCCTCGCGGGCCGTGGAACGCCACCGGCCCAGCGCCTTGGCGACCTTGTCGCCCTTCCACTGCGTGATGCTGCGCGAGGCGGCCCAGGGCACGATCACGTCGACCCCCACCTCGGTCATCATCTCGACGGCCAGCTCACCCCTGTCGCCCTTGGGCAGCCCCTGGACGACGACCAGCCGCCGCGCGGGCGGCTCGACGGTGTAGCGGGCGAGCACGTCGAGCGCGAGCGCGTCCTTGAACACCTCGCGCACCACGCACTCGGCGACGTCGCCCGCGCCGTTGGTCAGGTCGACCCGCTCACCGGCGCGCAGACGCCGCACGGAGGCCGCGTGCCGCCCCTCAGGGCCGTCGAGCGTCAGCTCGGAGCCGTTGAGGTCCTCGGCGAGGAACACGGGGACGGTCACGGGTGATCGTCACCTGCCGTTGAAGGCGTCACGCAGGCGGGAGAAAAAACCCTGCTGCCCCGGGGCGAACTTCCCCGGCGGCCGCTCCTCGCCGCGCAGCCTGGACAGCTCGCGCAGCAGGTCCTCCTGCGGCTGGTCGAGCCGCATCGGGGTCTCGACGTTGACGTGGATGAGCAGGTCGCCCCTGCCGGACTCGTTGAGCCGCTGCACGCCGCGCCCGTACATGGTGATGACCTGGCCGGACTGGGTGCCGGGGCGCACGTCGATCTCCTCGGAGCCGTCGAGCGTCTCCACGGCGAGGATCGTGCCGAGCGCGGCGGCCGTCATCGGGATCTGGACCGTGCAGTGGAGGTCGTCGCCGCGCCGCTCGAAGATCTCGTGGGGGCGCTCGACGATCTCCAGGAAGAGGTCTCCGGGCGGGCCGCCGCCGGGGCCGACCTCGCCCTCGCCGGCGAGCTGGATGTGGGTGCCGTCCTCGACGCCCGCGGGGATGCGGACCTTGATCGTGCGGCGGGTGCGCACCCGGCCGTCGCCCGAGCACTCCTGGCAGGGGTGGCGGATGATGCTGCCGAAACCGCCGCACTGGGGGCACGGCCGCGAGGTCATGACCTGGCCCAGGAACGAGCGGGTGACCTGGGAGATCTCGCCGCGCCCGTTGCACATGTCACAGGCGTCGGGGTGGGTGCCGGGGGCGGCGCCGGCGCCGTGGCACACCTCGCACAGCACGGCGGTGTCCACGACCAGCTCGCGGGTGGTGCCGAACGCGGTCTCGCGCAGGTCGAGCTCGACCCGGATGGTGGCGTTGCGGCCCCTCCTGGCGCGCGAGCGCGGCCCGCGGGTGCCGCCGGCGGTGCCGAAGAAGGCGTCCATGATGTCGCTGAAGGGGAAACCCGCCCCGAAGCCGCCGGCGCCCGCGCCCGCACCCGCGCCGCCGCCGAAGGGGTCGCCGCCCAGGTCGTACATCTGGCGCTTGTTCGGGTCGGACAGCACCTCGTAGGCCTGCGTGATCTCCTTGAACCGCTCCTGGGTCTCAGGGTCGGGGTTCACGTCGGGGTGCAGCTCGCGGGCGAGGCGGCGGTATGCCTTCTTGATCTCGTCCTGACTGGCGTCACGGCGCACCCCGAGGGTGGCGTAGTAGTCGCTGTTTGCCACTTATCGACCTCTTAAGATGCAGCCAGGATCTGGCTGACGTAGCGTGCCACCGCGCGTACGGCGCCCATCGTCACGGGGTAGTCCATCCTCGTGGGACCCAGCACGCCGAGCCGGGCCAGTTGGTTGTCGCCAGAACCGTATCCGGTTGCGACGATGGACGTGCCGCGAAGGTAGGGGTTTTCCGAGCCGATGCGCACGGTGAGCGCGGACGGGGTGTCTGTGGATGTCTCGCCGAGCAACCGCATGAGCACGACCTGCTCCTCCAGCGCCTCCAGCACGTCGCGCAGGCCGGTGGCGAAGTCGGCGCCCGCGAGATTGGCCGCGCCGGCGAACACGATCTTCTCGTCGTGGCGTTCGACGAGGGTTTCGAGCAGCACCGACAGGATCGTGGCCACGGCGGGCCGGTCCTCGGCGGGGAGCCGCTCGGGCAGGTCGGCGACCAGCTCGGGGACGTTGCTCAGCCCGCAGCCGTCGAGGCAGGAGTTGAGCACCGCGCGCAGGTGGGCGATGCGGTCGTCCTCCACCACCTCGGGCAGCTCGATCACGCGCTGCTCCACGCGCCCGGTGTTGGTGATCAGCACGAGCATGACCCGCCGGTCGTTGAGCGGGACCAGCTCGACGTGCCTGACCGTGGAACGGGTCAGCGTCGGGTACTGTACGACCGCGACCTGCCTGGTGAGCTGCGCGAGCAGCCGCACGGTGCGGAAGACCACGTCGTCGAGGTCGACCGCGCCGGCGAGGAAGGTCTCGATCGCCCGCCGCTCGGCCCCCGACAGGGGTTTGACCTGCGACAGCCGGTCGACGAACAGGCGGTAGCCCTTGTCCGTCGGCACGCGGCCCGCGCTGGTGTGCGGCTGGGTGATGTAGCCGTCCTCCTCCAGAGCGGCCATGTCGTTCCTGACCGTTGCCGGGGAGACCTTCAGGTTGTGGCGCTCGGCCAGCGCCTTTGAGCCCACCGGTTCGTTGGTGGACACGTAGTCTTCGACAATGGCGCGGAGCACCGCCAGCTTCCGATCGTCGAGCACGTGCTCACCTCCTGCCTGTGCCTTACAGGGAAACGACAGGTCTAGCACTCCGTGTTCCCGAGTGCCAAGTGTACGGCTCTCGCCCACAAGGTGCGATAACACCGGGTCCCATCCTGTTGCTAGCGACTTACAAGCGACAGGCCTCACACTTGCCGCATGACCGACAATTCCCAGCCCCCGCAGTACGGACCGCCCCAGGGGCAGGGTCCCTACTACGGTCAGCAGCCCCAGTACGCCCAGCCCCAGCCCCCGCAGTACGGCCAGCCCCCTTACCAGCAGCAGCAGCCCCAGTTCGGCCCCCCGCCCCAGTACGGCCAGTACAACCAGTACGGCCAGCAGCCCCAGTTCCCGGCCAGGATCGACGGCAAGGCGATCAAGCCACGCCTGTGGTGGATCGCGGTCGTGTGGGCCGTGGCCGTGGTGCTGGGCGTCGTCGGCGTGGTCGTGTTCGCCGGCGGCGTGCTGAGCAGCGTGACCGACATGGCCCCGACGACCACGTTCGCGTCGGGCGAAAGCGTGAAGGTGGCGATCGACCCCGCCCAGCGCCCGGCCGTGTACATCGCCACCGACACGCGGGTCAACTACCAGTGCGAGATCTCCGGCGGCCCGGCCCAGGCCAGGCTCGTCAAGGTCTCCGGCACCCAGACGCTCACCGCCGGCGGGAAGACCTGGCAGGAGATCCTCGCCGTCAACGCCCCCGCCAAGGGCGACTACCAGCTGACCTGCGCCACGCAGGAGGAGTCGTCGGCCCGCTTCGGCGTGGGCCGTGACGTGCTCTCGGCCGCGGGCGGCGTGTTCGGCGGCGTGGCCGCGCTGTTCCTGATCCCCGGCGCCGGCCTGCTCATCGGCATCATCGGCACGATCGTCATCCTCGTACGGCGCAGCGGCGCGCGTAAGCGCCTTGCGGTCAGCGGGTGATTTGCTACGGTCCCCGTGTGTACGAGGGTGATGTGCTGGCGGGCAATTGGCGGCGGCCGGGCAAGGGCAAGATCCCGAAGGTGCCGGCCGAACTCGACCTGGTCGTGGAGGACGCCGACAGCGGCTTCTGCGGCGCCGTGGTGGCCTGCGACAAGGAGGCCGTCACCCTTGAGGACCGGTTCGGCAAGCGCCGCCTGTTCCCGCTGGCGCCGGCCGCCTTCCTCCTGGAGGGCAGGCCCGTGACGCTGGTGCGCCCGGTGGCCGCGGCCCCGGCCGGGCCCAGGCGCAGCGCGTCCGGGTCCATCGCCGTGGAGGGGCTGCGGGCCCGGGTCGCCAAGGAGAGCCGGATCTACGTCGAGGGCGTGCACGACGCCGCGCTCGTGGAGAAGATCTGGGGCCACGACCTGCGCGTCGAAGGGGTCGTGGTGGAGTACCTGGAGGGCGTGGACGACCTGCCCGCCATCGTGGCCGAGTTCGCCCCCGAGCCGGGCCGCAGGCTGGGCGTGCTGGTCGACCACCTGGTGCCGGGGTCGAAGGAGAGCCGGATCGCGGCCCGGGTCACCTCGCCGCACGTGCTCGTCGTGGGCCATCCGTTCATCGACATCTGGCAGGCGGTCAAGCCGTCCGTGTTGCGCATCCCCGGCTGGCCCGACGTGCCGCGCGGGGTGCCGTGGAAGGAGGGCGTGCTCGCCGCGCTGGGCTGGCGCATGGAGCCAGCGGACGCCTGGCGGCGCATTCTGGGCGCCGTCTCGTCCTTCGCCGACCTGGAGCCGGAGCTGCTCGGCCGGGTCGAGGAACTGATCGACTTCGTTACGGAGGCATCATGACCCAGGATCCGCCGCCCGCCGACGACTCCCCGGACGTCCCGCCCTCGGACGTACCCCGCGACCAGGGCCCCCGGCTCGGCTACGGCCAGCAGCCGGGCTCCCAGCCCGACTACGGGCGGCAGCCGCCCGGCCAGAGCGGCCCGCAGCCCGGCCCCATGCCGACGCCGCCCCGCTACGTGCCCCCGCCGCCCGGCTACGGCCAGCCCCCCGGCTACGGCGCCCAGCAGGGCTACGGCCGGCCCGCCGGGCCGTACGTGCCCGGCCGGTTCGGCCCGCGCCGCGGCAGCGACGACACCACGATGGCCATGCTCGCCCACCTGCTGGGCCTGCTGGTCTCGTGGGTCGGCCCGCTGATCATCTACCTGATGAAGAAGGACGAGTCCCCCTACGTCAGGGACCAGGCGGCCGAGGCGCTGAACTTCCAGATCACGATGTTCATCGGCTATCTGATCGCGGGCGTGCTGACGGTCGTGCTGGTCGGCCTGCTGCTGTTCCCGATCGTGTGGATCGTGTCGCTGATCTTCCACATCCAGGCGGCCGTCGCCACCAACCGGGGCGAGAACTACCGCTACCCGTTCGCCATCCGCCTCATCACATGAGCTCGGTGATCAGGGCGTCGGCCAGCAGCCTCCCCTTGAGGGTGAGCACCATCCGGCCCGCCCTGAACGGCTCGGGCTCCAGCAGCCCGCGCGCCAGCGCGCTCGCCACGGACGTGCGCGCCCCGGGGGCCACCTCGGCGAGCGGATAGCCCGAGATCAGCCGCAACTCCAGCATCAGGCGCTCGGCGGCCCGGTCGGCGTCGGTGAGCACCTCGCGCGCGTGCGCGGGCGAGGTGCCCGCTGCCAAACGCTGGGCGTAGGCGGCCGGGTGCTTGACGTTCCACCAGCGGGTGCCCCCGACGTGGCTGTGGGCGCCGGGGCCGGCGGCCCACCAGTCGCCGCCGGTCCAGTAGAGCAGGTTGTGCCGGCAGCGGGCCTGCTCGGAGGTCGCCCAGTTGGACACCTCGTACCAGCTGAACCCGGCCTCGGCCAGCATCTCGTCGGCGATCAGGTAGCGGTCGGCGGCCACGTCGTCGTCGGGCATCGGCAGCTCGCCGCGCCGGATCCTGGCCGCCAGCCTGGTGCCCTCCTCCACGATCAGCGAGTACGCCGACACGTGGTCGGGCCCGGCCTCGATCGCGGCGGCCAGCGAGGCCCGCCAGTCGTCGTCGGACTCCCCCGGCGTGCTGTAGATCAGGTCGAGGTTGACGTGCTCGAACCCGGCCTCCCGCGCCTCCCGCACGGCCCGCGCCGGGCGACCCGGCGTGTGGGTGCGGTCGAGCACCTGGAGCACGTGCTCGCGGGCGCTCTGCATGCCGAAGCTCACCCGGTTGAAGCCGCCCTGACGCAGCTTGTCGAGGTAGGCGGGGTCGACGGACTCGGGGTTGGCCTCGGTGGTGACCTCCGCCCCCGGCCGCAGCCCGAACTCCGCGTCGATCGCGGCCAGGACGCGCGCCAGGTCCTCCGGAGGCAGCAGCGTGGGCGTGCCGCCGCCGAAGAACACCGTCTCCACCGGCAGCTCGGCGTCGCCCAGCACGCGGCGGGCCAGACGCACCTCCGCCACGACCGTGTCGGCGTAGTCGCGATGGGAGGCGCCGGGCCCTAGCTCGGAGGCCGTGTAGGTGTTGAAATCGCAGTAGCCGCAGCGGGTCACGCAGAAGGGCACGTGCACGTAGAAGCCGAACGGGCGCTCGCCGAGTCCGCGCAGCGCGCTGTCGGGCAGCTCGCCGGAGGCGGGCGCCGGGTCGCCGTCGGGCAGGGTGGATGGCACGTCATCCAGTGTGCCTGCTCACGGGGGTGCTCCGAGCCATCGAAGGAGGCGGCACATGACGGGCGTCGGAATCGTGGGCGCCGGGATCTCCGGGCTGACGCTGGCGCTGCGGCTGCAACAGCTCGGCGTCCCGACCACGCTCTACAGCGAGGGCGACGCGGAGGACCTGGGACGCGGGCGGCTGCCGAACACCGTGGGCAGGATGGCCCGCGAGCGGGAGCTGGGCAGCCTGCACTTCCTCGACCCTGGCTGCCTGCTGACCGCCGGCAGGCTCTCGATCAAGGGGGATCCGCTCCCGCCGGACGCGGGCCAGGTCGACCGCTGGTCGCGCGGGCACGAGCTGATGGTGGTGGCCACCGGGAGGCGTTCGGTGCGCGCGTTGTTCCCGCGCGATCCGGCGCGGTCCCCGTACCTGGCGCCGCAGCGGGTCCTGGCGGCCGGGCTGTTCCGCGGGTTCGATCCGGGCCCGGCCTTCGGGTTCAACATCTCGCCCGGCTGCGGCGAGATCCTGAGCATGGCGATGATGACGCGGGCCGGTGTGCGCGGCGGCGTGCTGGTCGAGGCGATCCCGGGCGGTCCGCTCGAAGTGCTGGGCCGTACGACGCGGCGTTCGCGCGGGAGGTGACCCGGCGCATGTGGGTGGCGGCCGGGCCGGTCACCGCGTGGACGAACGCCTTCCTGCGGCCTCCGGCGGAGCACGTCCTCGCGCTGCTCAGGGCCGCCTCGACCAGGCAGGACGTGGCCGAGCTGGTGCTGTCGCTGTTCGGCGACCCGGCCCGCGCGTGGGAGCTGCTGTCGAGCGCCGAGGAGGTCGCGCTCGTCGTTGACGGCGAGGGGTGACGGTTCTACGATCGCGTCAACTTATAGGAAAGTTTCCTATAAGTTCACCCCCCAGGAGCGCCCGTGAAGAAGATCGTCCTCGCACTCTCGCTCTTACTCGGGCTGACGGCGGTCTCCGTGCCCGCCGAGGCCCACTCCGGATTCAAGCGGGTCGCCTACTTCATCCAGTGGGGCGTGTACGGGCGCAACTACCACGTCAAGGACGTGGACGCCACCGGCGCCGCCGCCAAGCTCACCCACCTCAACTACGCCTTCGGCTTCGTCAACGCCGAGGGCTCCTGCTACTCGGCCGACCCGTGGGCCGACTGGCAGCGCCCGGTGCCGGCCGAGCAGAGCGTGGACGGCGTCGCCGACCAGCCCGGCCAGGCGCTCAACGGCAACCTCAACCAGCTCCGCAAGCTCAAGGCCAAGCATCGCGGCCTCAAGGTGCTGATGTCGCTCGGCGGCTGGACCGGCTCCAAGTACTTCTCCGACGCCGTGCTCACCCCCGAGTCCCGCGCCGCGCTGGCGCGCTCGTGCGTCGACCTGTGGCTGCGCGGCAACCTGCCCGGCCTGGAGCCGGGTGCGGGCGCCGGCGTGTTCGACGGCATCGACCTGGACTGGGAGTGGCCCGGCTCGGCGGGCAACGACGGGAACGTGATCAGGCCCGAGGACAAGCGGAACTTCACGCTCTTCGTCGAGGAGCTGCGCGCCCAGCTCCGGGCCTTCTCCGCGACCTCCCAGCTCACGGCCTTCCTCCCGGCCGCCGCCGCCAAGATCGACGCCGGGTTCGAGGTGCGCCGCGTGTTCCGGTCGCTCGACTTCGCCACCGTCCAGGGGTACGACCTGCACGGCACGTGGGAGTCGCGGACCGGGCACAACGGGAACCTGTTCAACGACCGGCGCGACCCCAACCCCGTCAGGTACAGCGTGGACCAGACCGTGCGCGACTACCTGTCGCGCGGCGCGCCCGGGCGCAAGATCGTCGTGGGCGTGCCCGCGTACGGACAGGGCTGGACCGGCGTGACCGGCGGCGGCGACGGCCTCTACCAGCCCGCGACCGGACCGGCCGCCGGCAAGTGGGGGGCGGGCAGCGAGGACTATAAGGACCTGGCGGCCAAGCCGGGCAAGCGCTACCGCGACCTGCGCACCGGCGCGATGTGGCTGTACGACGGCAACGAGTTCTGGTCCTACGACGACCCGGCGTCGCTGCTGGAGAAGGCGGCCTACATCCGGCTCAAGGGGCTGGGCGGCTCGATGATGTGGTCGATCGACCAGGACGACGCCCGCGCCTCCCTCACCTCGGCCCTGTACTCCGTCCTGCGCTGACGCGCCCGGCCGGGTGGGCGGCCTCCTCAGTCGCCCGCCCGGCCTGTCCGGGCGGCCAGCTCGTCCCATTCGGGGCCGTGGCCGGGGACCGCGAGCACGCGGGCGAGCGCGTCGGCGTCGCCGTGGCGGGCGCGGAAGACGTCGGCCACCGTCATCCCGGTCTCCGGGCGCGAGACGATCTCCACCTCGTCGCCGGCGCCCAGCTCGCCCGGCTCCACCACGGCCAGGTACGCACCCGGCCGCGCGGCTTGCGTGAAGCGCTTGAGCCAGCCCGGTTCGTCCATCCAGTTGCGGAACACCACGCAGGGCGTACGCGGGCCGGTCACCTCCAGCAGGGCGCTGCCGACGCGCCACCGCTCGCCCACGAGGGCGCCGTTGACGTCGAGGCCGTCGGTGGTCAGGTTCTCCCCGAAACGGCCGTCGCGCAGGTCGCGGCCCAGCTCGCCCTGCCACCAGTCGTAGTCCTCGCGGGCGTAGGCGTAGACGGCATGGCTGGGGGCGCCGTGGTTGGGCGTGTCGGCCCGCTCGTCGCCCGCGAGCCCGTTGCGCAGCACCTCCACCCGGTGAGTCACGGCTCGCTTGTCGATCGCCGTACGGCCGAGCTTGCCGGCCCATTCCGCGTCGAACGACTTCCCGACGTTCACGGAGAGGATGCGCATGCCGCGACCGTAGCGGACAGATCGAGGTGTTCTGCACTGTTTTTTCCGCTTTTCTCAGCTCTTGTATGGAGAAAGGCGGACATTGTCACCGTCGGGCGCCATCTGGCCGAGCTGGGCGTCGGCGTCGAGCTCGGCCAGTTGTAACAGGGTCTCCAGCGCCGCCTGCCTGGTCTCCTCGACCGAGCCGCCGCGTTCGCCGAAACACTCGGCCGCGACGTCGAGCAGCGCCGCCACCACGGCCGCGTCGGGATAGGGCACGTCCACCACCACCCTGCCGTCGCCGCCCACCTCGGCGGGTCTCAGGTGAAGCCGCAGCAGCCGCCGCGTCTCCTCCGCCACGGCCACCCCCAGCACAGCGGCACGCTCGAATCGCTCAGAAGCAATCACGTCACCCTCCAGTAGCACTGGTGTTCGGGAACAGCAAAGGTAGCGACCACCACCGACAGAATCGGCTCTTCCGCCCTGGAGGGGCTCTGGAAGGGGTCCGGAGAGGCCCCCGGAGAGGCCCGTGTCTCTTCCTCGGGGCAGCCCGCTCTTCTTCCCTGAGGAGGCTTGCCGGAGGCCGGCGGCCGAGGGGCGGGATCGGGCGGAGGGCGGTCACGCGGGAGGCCGGGGCGGTGGCTACGCTCGAACGATGAGCGGTCTGATCATCGATGTCGCGGGACTTTCGGTCGAGCTCGGAGGCAATCCGGTGCTCCGGGGCCTGGAACTGGCCGTCGAGCCGGGTGAGATCGTGGCGGTCGTGGGGCCCAACGGTTCGGGCAAGTCCACGCTGCTGCGCTGCCTGGCCGGCCTCCAGCCCGCCACCTCCGGCGAGGTACGCGTGTTCGGGGCCGTACCGGCCGACGACGCGTCCTTCTGGCGCCGGGTGGCGCTGCTCGGCGACGAGCCCGCCTGGTACCCGGGGCTGACGGCGCGCGAGCACCTGGAGCTCATGGGGGCCGTGCACGCCGAGGCGCGCATGACGGTGGAGTCGGCGCTGGAGGAGTTCGCGCTGACCGAACGGGCCGACGCGCCGCCGCTCAACCTGTCCACCGGCCAGCGCCAGCGCCTCTGCCTGGCCGCCACGCTGCTCAGGCCCAGCACGCTGCTGCTGCTCGACGAGCCCGAACGCGGCCTCGACGCCGGCTTCCGCGTCCGGCTCGCCCAACTCCTCGAAGAGTACGCGGACGAGGGCGGCACCGTGGTGATGGCCACCCACGACCAGACCCTCGCCGACGTCGCCCGCCGCGTCTCCCCCGCCGGAGTGCCCGCATGAGCCGTCCCGACCCCAGCCCCACCGCCGGGCCGCCACGCAAGGCGGACGGACGGTTCTCCCAGGACGGACGGTTCTCCCAGCGGGCCGGCGCAGTGCGGCGGAAGGCGGGCGGGCGGTGAGTGTGCATGAGGTGAGTGTGCGGTCGGTGCGGGCGTTCGTCCGGGCGCGCGGCCGTGCTCGCGGCGGTCTGGTCGATCGCTACGTCAGCCTGTTCGGCCTGTGCATGCTGGTCGCCGTCCTCGGGCAGCCGCTGTCCTCGGCGGTGTCGGGCCTTTCCGGGACGGTCGAGTCCGGGCGGATGGGCGCGGGGGTCGCCCTGGTGCTGCTGGCGTTCGCGGGCTTGCTGGCCGTGGCGCGGGTGGCTGGGCCGGTGATGGTGCCCGCGGCGGAGGCGTCCTGGCTGCTGATGTCGCCGTTGAACCGGCGCCGGCTGCTCGGGCGTACCGGGCGGGTGCTCATGGTCGTCGCGCTGGTGGCTGGGCTGCTGCTCGGGCTGGGGCTGCTCGCGGCGCTCGGCGCGCCCGGCGCGCTGGTGTGGCGGCTGCTCGCCGCGCTGGCGCTGGCCACGGCGGCGAGCGTGGCGGGCATGGCGCTGGCGATGCTCGCCCAAGCGTCCCCGGTCTGGAACGCCTGGCTGACCGGCGTCCTGGCCGCGCTCCTCGTGCTGGCCGTGGTCGCCGTCAGCGGCCAGGCCCGTACGGCCCTCGCGGCCGCCGCGAACGCGCCCCTGCCCGCGCCGGCCGCCACGGCGTCGGCCATGGCCGCGATCGCCGCCGTCCTGGCCCGCCGGGCCTGGGCTTCGCTGGCCGCCATCCCCACCCGCCTGCTGCTGACCGCCTCCACCCGGGCCGGGCACGTCAGCAACGCCGCCGTCACTCTCGATCCCGGCGCGCTGAGCTGGATCGCCGAGGACAACCACTGGCGGGCCAGGAAGCTCACCTCGCGGCGGTGGCCGGGGCTGCCCGCGCCGCTCGCGCTGGCCTGGCAGGACTGGGTGCGGCTCGGCCGTCGGCCCTGGCGGCTGGCGGCCACGGCCGCGAGCGCGGCGTTGCCCGCCGTGTTCGCCCAGGCGGGTGCCGCTCCGGCGGTTCTCGGGCTGGTCGTGCTGGGTGGGGCGCTGGCGGTGGCGGCGTCCGGCACGTCCGGCGCGCGCAGGGACGCCGACAACCCCGCCCTGGCCCGGCTGACCGGCGTGGGCCGGCGTCCGGCGCTGGCGGCGCGAGCCCTCCTGCCCGCGCTGGTGGGCGGTACCTGGGCGGGCCTGGCCTTGGCCGGTGTCGCGGTGGTCGGCGGCCTTCCGTCCGGTATGTGGTGGTTCGCTCTGCCGGCTGCTCCCGCGCTCGCGGCCGGTGCGCTGCGGATGGCCAGGAGGGGGCCGGTCGACCATTCGATGCCGGTCATCGACACCCCCGGCGGCGCCGTCCCGACCGGGCCGCTGTTGTGGGCGGCGACGGGCGCCGACCTGGCGCTGCTCGGCTGCCTGCCCGCGGTGGTCGCGCTGGCCACCGGGCCGGCCGCACCGGGCGGGTTCCTGGCGGCCCAGGCACTGACGGGCCTCGCGGCCCTGGCGGGCGTCCTGCTGAGGTCCCGCCCTGACGGGGGCCCTCGGGCCTGAGTGGTCAGGCGACGTAGAGGTCGCTCGGCACGCCCCCGTACCGGATCGTGCGTTCCCTGTGCAGGCCCGCCTTCTCCGCCACCCGGCGGGACGGCTCGTTGCCGCCCCCGATCAGGGCCACCACGGTGCCCAGGTTGCGCCCGACGCGCAGGGCCGCCCTGGCGAGCTCGACCGCGTACCCGTTGCCCCAGACCGTGGGGCGGAACCGGTAGTAGAGGTGGAGCACGTCCTCGCCCTCCAGGGTCGCGTGCCGCAGGCCGCCGATGCCCAGCACCCGCGCGCGCTCCGGCAGGCGGGCGGCCCAGTAGCCGATCCCCCGCTCGGCCCAGTCGGCCAGCCACAGGTCCAGCATGACCCGGCTGGCCTCCAGGTCCACGGGGGGCCCGGCGGAGCTGTAGACGTTCGTCCGCGGGTCGGCGTGGATCTCGTGCACGGCTTCGAGGTCCTCCAGGCGTACCCGGGAGAGGACCATACGTTCCGTACGTACCAATTCCACCCTTTCAGGGTAGCCGCTTCCATCGCTAAGCTATCGGTACCGATCGAACAGCGATGAGGAGCGCCCGATGGACATCGCCCGCGTGCAGGCCTCGCTGCGTCTGATGGCGCGCGGCCTGGAGGAGCTGGCCGCCGCGCTCGGCGACGAGGAGGTGGGCGAGGCCGAGCGTACGGCCCGGGTCATCGCGGAGTGGGGCCGCCGCGGCCTCACCCAGAAGGAGGCGTCGGCGCTGTTCCAGCGGCACGGCTTCGCCCCCCAGACCACGGGCGGCTGGGCCCGCGGCGACTGGGTGGAGCTCGGCGACGACGGCCTGCGCTACCTCACCGCCAAGTCGCACGCCTGGCTGGAGGAACGATCATGACCTTCACGGTACGCATCGCCGTACGCGGCTACGAGCTCGACACCCAGGGCCACCTCAACAACGTGGTCTACCACCAGTACGGCGACCACGCCCGCTGGGAGTGCCTGCGCGCGGCCGGCATCTCGATCGACGACCTGCGGGAGGCCGGCGTCGGCCCGGTGACGTGCGCGTTCGAGTGGGGCGAGGGGAGGACGTTCAGGATCAGGCAGGAGTTCAGGGGCGCGGACGGCGAGCCGGCCGCCGAGCTGACCGGAGTGGGCGGGCTGATGGACCTGCGGGCCCGCCGGCTGCTCCACGACCCGGGAAATCGCTGGCGGGCGCTCGCGCGAACGCCCGCCGTGATGGGCCTGTAGCGGCTACTTCTTGGTCTTGTCGGCGCCGGAGGAGTCGGTGGACAGCGCGGCGACGAACGCCTCCTGGGGCACCTCGACGCGGCCGACCATCTTCATCCGCTTCTTGCCTTCCTTCTGCTTCTCCAGCAGCTTGCGCTTACGGGAGATGTCACCGCCGTAGCACTTGGCCAGGACGTCCTTGCGGATGGCCCGGATGTTCTCGCGGGCGATGACCCGGGCGCCGATGGCGGCCTGGATCGGCACCTCGAACTGCTGCCGCGGGATGAGCTCGCGCAGCTTCTTGGCCATGTCGACGCCGTAGGAGTAGGCCTTGTCCTTGTGGACGATCGCGCTGAAGGCGTCGACGGCCTCGCCCTGCAGCAGGATGTCCACCTTGACCAGCTCGGCCTCCTGCTCGCCGGCGGGCTCGTAGTCGAGCGAGGCGTAGCCGCGGGTGCGCGACTTGAGCTGGTCGAAGAAGTCGAAGATGATCTCGCCGAGCGGCAGCGTGTAGCGGATCTCGACACGGTCCTCGGACAGGTAGTCCATGCCGAGGAGCTGGCCGCGCCGGCCCTGGCAGATCTCCATGATCGCGCCGATGAACTCGGCGGGCGCCAGGATGGTGGACTTGGTGACCGGCTCGAAGACCTGCGCGATCTTGCCGCCCGTGGGGAACTCGGACGGGTTGGTGACCGTGAGCTCCTTGCCGTCCTCCATGACCACGCGGTAGACCACGTTGGGCGCGGTGGAGATCAGCGACAGGCCGAACTCGCGCTCCAGGCGCTCGCGCACGATCTCCATGTGCAGCAGGCCGAGGAAGCCGACGCGGAAGCCGAAGCCCAGCGCGGCCGAGGTCTCCGGCTCGTAGACCAGCGCGGCGTCGTTGAGCTGGAGTTTGTCGAGCGCCTCGCGCAGCTCGGGGTACTCGTCGCCGTCGATCGGGTAGAGCCCGGAGAACACCATCGGCTTGGGGTGCTCGTAGCCGGCCAGCATCTCCTTGGCGGGCTTGACCGACGAGGTGACGGTGTCGCCGACGCGCGACTGGCGCACGTCCTTCACGCCGGTGATGAGGTAGCCCACCTCGCCGACGCCCAGGCCGCGGTCGGAGGGCTTGGGCTCGGGCGAGATGACGCCGATCTCCAGCGTCTCGTGCGTGGCGTTGGTGGACATCATGAGGATGCGCTCGCGCTTGCTCAGATGGCCGTCGATGACCCGGACGTACGTCACGACGCCGCGGTAGGTGTCGTAGACGGAGTCGAAGATGAGCGCCCGCGCGGCGGCGTCGGCCTGGCCGACGGGCGCGGGGACGGTCTGCACCACGTGGTCGAGCAGCTCGCGCACGCCCACGCCGGTCTTGCCCGACACCTTGAGCACGTCGGACGGGTCGCAGCCGATCAGGCCGGCCAGCTCCTCGGCGAACTTCTCCGGCTGCGCGGCGGGCAGGTCGATCTTGTTGAGGACCGGGATGATGTGCAGGTCGGCGTTCATGGCCAGGTAGAGGTTGGCCAGGGTCTGCGCCTCGATGCCCTGCGCGGCGTCGACCAGCAGGATCGCGCCCTCGCAGGCCTGCAACGACCGGGACACCTCGTAGGTGAAGTCGACGTGCCCGGGGGTGTCGATCATGTTGAGGACGTGGCCGTCCCAGGGCAGCCGCACGGCCTGCGACTTGATCGTGATGCCGCGTTCGCGCTCGATGTCCATCCTGTCGAGGTATTGCGCGCGCATGGAGCGTTCGTCGACCACGCCGGTGATCTGCAGCATCCGGTCGGCAAGGGTCGACTTGCCATGGTCGATGTGCGCGATGATGCAGAAGTTGCGGATCAACGCGGGGTCGGTCTGGCCAGGCTGAGTGCGCACCGAAGTCCGTTTCGACAGGGTTGAGGTCAAGCGTCTTTCATGGTGACATGCCCGGGTGATTACCCGGACCGTCATCCGCCGTGGCCTGCGCCTGGTCGCGCTGGCCTCGGCCGTCGTGGTGGCGCTGGCCGGCCTCCTCGCCGGCGCGCTCCTCCTTCAGTTTACCGGTGCCCCGGCGGCCTGGGCGAAGAGCACCGGCAACGACGCACTCTGGCTCGGCCACGCCTGGGTCGACGGTCGCCGCACGGAGCGGGACGTGGAGCAATTGGCCGTACGCCTGCGCACCACCGGCATCAAGGACGTGTACGTGCATTCCGGCCCGTTCGAATGGGACGGCCGCCTCGACCCCGCCAAGCACCCCAGGTCGGCGGATTTCGTGACCTGGATGCACCGGCACCTGCCGGGCGTGCGTGTCTCCGCCTGGCTGGGCCAGAGCGTCAAGAACGGCCTCGACCTCGACGACGCCGCGTCCCGCGCGAACGTCCTGGCCGGCGTGGCCGACATCATGAAGGCGGGCTACGACGGCATCCACTACAACTTCGAGCCCATCGGCGACGGCGACGCCGAGTTCCTCGACCTGCTGGAGCGGACGAGGGCCCACACGAGGCTGCTGTCCACCTCCACCCCGCAGATCGAGCCCTATCCCCTCATGCGCCCGGCGGGCAGGCTCGTCCTGGGCCACGACAAATACTGGTCGCAGGGCTACTTCCAGGAGGTCGTGAACCGGGTGGACCAGGTCGCGATCATGACGTACGACTCGGGCGCCCCCACGCAGTCCCTCTACGGCGGCTATGTGGCCAGGCAGGCCGCGCTCGCCCTGCACCTCGTCCCCGACGACAAGTCCCTGGTCATCGGCGCCCCCGCCTACCACGACCACGGCCTGCCCTGGCTGGACGCCGCCGAGAGCGTGGCGACGGCCGCCGAGGGCGCGAGTCTGGCCCTGTCCGAGCACGGCCGCCGCGAACGCTTCGGCCTGGCCCTGTACGTCGACTTCGCCGCCACCGAAGAGGACTGGAAGGAGTACATGACCCGCTGGCTGGCCTAAACTGAGAACACCCGGGGCGTTGATTTGAGCAGCCACCTGGGTTATTGGTACCCTGTTCACTTGCGTGTGGCGCGCCCTCTCATCGAGCCCGCGCGCCCCATCCATCCTTAGACTTTCACCGAGGCTTCTTCGTGGCGAACATCAAGTCCCAGATCAAGCGCAACAAGCAGAACGAGAAGGCCCGTCTGCGCAACAAGGCGGTCAAGTCCTCTCTGAAGACGGCCGTCCGCAAGTTCCGCGAGGCCGCCGAGCAGGGCGACGTCGAGCAGGCCGCGGCGCTGCAGCGCGTCGCCGCCCGCCAGCTCGACAAGGCCGTCAGCAAGGGCGTCATCCACAAGAACCAGGCCGCCAACCGCAAGTCGGCGATCGCCAAGCAGGCCGCCTCCCTGGCTGCCAAGTAGGCACCGCCGCCGGGCCACAGTCCGGCGGAGCACTGACGCCGCACTCCTCATGGGGTGCGGCGTTCTTGTTTTTGTGCGCTTTTTGTCACAGTTTCGATATCACATGGGCATCGCCGCCCGATATCGGCTGGGCATCCCTTACCAAGATCCCTTGCCTCCCGTCCGCCCTCTCCGTGAGGGTTCACTAAACGGACGAAGGGGGACACATGCGGGGGCCGTTGGTCGTCAAACGGGCGTTCAGCGAGCCGTTGCTCCTCCTGGCCGCCTTCGGCTCGATCCTGCTCGCCACCACCACGCTGGTCGCGCTCACCATGTACGCCTCCTCCATCGCCGACGCCGGCGTGCGCAGGACCATGGAGACCGCCTCCCTGCGCCAGACCTCCGCGACGATCAGCGCCCCCGTCACCGGCAAGACGTTCCCGGTCTACGACCAGGCGGTACGCGCCGAGCTGGCCAAGGCGTACACCAAGGCGCCCACGCTCACCACGAGCTTCCACTCCGACTCCTACGCCATGCCCGGCCAGGAGAAGCAGGACCGTCCCGAGCTGCTCAGGTTCGGCAGCTACGACGGCCTCGACCAGCACGCCAAGCTCGTCTCCGGCGCCTGGCCCAAGGCCGCCGACGGCCGGGTGGAGGCGGCGATCTCGCTGTCGGCGGCCTCGGCGGCCGGGCTCAAGGTCGGCCAGGAGCTGACCACCGTGGGCCGCCTGTCGCCGGAGCCCGTCCAGGTGCGCATCACCGGCGTCTTCCAGCTCGACGACCCCTTCGGCGAGCGCTGGACCGGGGAGCAGTTGCTCAGCAGGGGCGTCGAACGCGGCGACTTCACCACGTACGGGCCGCTGATGGTCTCGCGCGAGACGTTCATCGCCCGCTTCGCCACCAACGTGAACGCCACCTGGACCGCCGAGCCCGACCTGCGCTCGCTGACGCCGGCCCAGCTCCGTCCGCTGGCGGCGGCGGTCGGCGAGGTGGGCGCGCACCTGAAGGCCGGCGCCTGCCCGAGCTGCGTGACCACCAGCCGCCTGCCCGAGATGCTCACCCAGCTCGACACCGCCTCGCTGGTGGCCCGTTCGACCATGCTGATCCCGGTGCTGCAGTTGCTGCTGCTGGCGGCGTACGCGCTGATGCTCACCGCGCGGCTGCTGGCCGACCACCGGCGCATGGAGGTGGCGCTGCTGCGCTCGCGCGGCGCGGGCACGATGCGGCTGGCCGCGCTGGCCGGCGGCGAAGCGCTGCTGGTGGCGGTCCCGTGCGCGATCGTCGCGCCGTTGCTCGGGCCACCGCTGCTCGGGCTGGTGAACCAGCTTCCCTGGATCAAGGCGTCGGGGGTTCGGCTGGACCCCTCGGTCGGCCTGGGCACGTTCCTGGTGTCGATCGCGGTCGCCCTGGCCTCGGCGGTGCTGCTGGTGCTGCCCGCGCTGGCGGGCGCGCGGCGCACGTACGTGGAGGAGCAGTCGGCGCGCGGGCGCGGCGGCGGGCGCGGCCTGATCGAGCGCGCGGGCGCCGACGTCGCGCTGCTGGCCGTGGCCGGCCTGGCGATCTGGCAGCTCCAGCACTACGGCGCGCCGGTCACCACCACCGCGGGCGGCGGGCTCGGCATCGACCCGCTGATCATCTCCGGGCCCGCGCTGGCCCTGCTCACCGGCGGCATGCTCGGCCTGCGGCTGGTGCCGCGCATCTCCAAGGTGGCCGAGCGGATCACCTCCAGGCGCCCGTCCCTGGCCCCCGCGCTCGGCGCGTGGCAGGTCAGCAGGCGGCCGCTCAAGTACGCCGGCCCCGCGCTGCTGCTCACCATGGCCATCGCCATCGGCATCGTGTCCATGGCCACCGCCGCCACCTGGCGCGCCTCCCAGCTCGACCAGGCCCGCCACCAGGCCGGGGCCGACCTGCGCCTGTCCGGCCCGCCGGACGCGCCCGAGCTGGGCCCGCTCGGACGCGGCACGGCCTTCACGGCGCTGCCCGGCGTGACCGCCGCCTCGCCTGTCTTCCGCGGCCAGACCGAGGTCAGCAGCGAGAACGCCATCCTGATCGGCATCGACGCCGCCAAACTCGGCACACTGTTCCAGCTCCGCCCCGACCTGGCCGACCGGCCCATCGCCGAGATGTCCAAGGCGCTGGCCGGGCCGCAGGCGGGCAGGCTGGACCTGCCGGGACGACCGTCCAAGCTCACCCTGCGCGCCACGACGGACGCGGACCTGCCGGTTCGGCTGGTGCTGTCCGACGCGCTGGGGGTGTGGCGGGACGTGTCGCTCGGCGTGCTGAAGGCCGGCGAGAACACCCTGGACGTGGACCTGGCGGCGCTGGCGGGGCGGAGCGGGAAGATCACGTACCCGCTGTCGCTGCGCGGGCTCGTCGCGAGCGCGCCGCCCTCCGGCAGCGGGAGCCTGACCGTGACCGGCATCAGCGCGGACGGGCAGCCGGTGGCGGCCCCCGCCGTGTCGTTGAAGGCGACCGGACGGCAGCCGGCCACGGCCGCCTTCGGGTCGCCGCCGGTCCAGGGGCCGCTGCCCGTGGTGCTCACCGCCGACCTGGCGACCTCGCTCAAGCTGGGCGTCGGCCAGGTGGGACGGGCCAGCATCGACCGCAGGGTCATGGACGTCAAGGTCGTGGCCGTCGTGGAGACGATGCCGACGACCACTGCCGGGCAACACGCCGTACTGGCCGACTGGGGGACGATGCAGGCGCAGGATCTGGCGGCGGGGCAACTGCCCAGGCCCGCCACCGAGTGGTGGCTCGCCACCCCGGACGGCCGGGCGGCGGCCGCGCTCACCGGCCGCCCCGCCTGGGACGTCACCGCGATCGACCAGCGCACCCTGGCCGCCAAGATGCAGGACGACCCGCTGGCCAGCGGCCTCCAGGGGGCGCTGATGCTGGGCTTCCTCGCGGCGCTGGTGTTCGCGGCGCTCGGCTTCCTGGTCAACGCGGCGGTCGCGGCCCGCGAGCGGATGAACGAGTTCGCGATCCTGCGGGCGCTCGGCGTGAGCTCCCGGCAGGTGTTCGGGATGCTGGCGATGGAGCAGACGTTCGTGATCGGGCTGTCGCTGGCGGCCGGGACCGGGCTCGCCGTCGTCGTGGGCATGCTCGTGGTGCCGCACATCGTGCTGACCGGGCAGGCGTCGGCGGTCACCCCCGGCGTGGTGCTCGACATCCCCTGGGGCGCCACGGCCGCCATGCTCGCCGGGGTGACCGCGGTGCTGCTCGCCATCGTCGCCGGGCTGGCGCGCAACCTGCGCAGGCAGGGTCTCGGCCTTCGGGAGGAACAGTGAGGATCCCGCTGCTGGCCCGGACGCACCTGGGCGCGGTGGCCGTGCTCTTCGTGCTGACGCTGAGCGCCTGCCTGCTCGTCGCGGGGCTGCCCAGGGCGATGCAGTTGTCGTTCGACCAGGCGCTGCGCGACGCGCTCAGGACCGCCACCGCCGAGCAGACCGACCTGACCGTGGCCGTCGCGTCGATGTCGAAGGAGGAGGACCTGCACGAACGCGACCAGTTCGAGTCGAGGGACCGGCGCTGGCGCCAGCTCGTGCCCCCGGCTCTGCGGCCGCTGGTCGTTCCCTCCGGCACGGGCGACAGCCACATGAGCGCCAAGACCGCGCTGACCCCGATCCAGGGCTCGGGCGGCACCATGTTCATGAACCTCGGCTGGCTGTCCGACGCCGACCGGCGGGTCGACTGGGCCCAGGGACGCGCGCCGGGCAAGCCGTCCACCATGAGCTTCCAGGGCGAGACGATCCCGCTGATCGAGGTGGGCCTGGTCGAGTCCGCGCTGCCCGCGATGGACCTGCGGCTCGGCCAGGTCAAGGTGCTCGGCGAGAGCCACTACGTGGCGGTGAAGCTGGTCGGCGCGTTCAAGGCCAAGAAGCCGGACGACCGTTACTGGAGCCACAACAGCGACATCCTGTCGGTGACCAGGATCCTGCCGCCGGGCAAGATGGAGTTCGAGAAGCACATCACGACGATCATGTCGGACGACGGGCTGACCGCGCTCAGCGGCGACGGGCGCAACCTGGCCTACTACTGGGTGCTGCCCGTCGACCCGGACAAGGCCGACGCGCTGGCCACGAGCGACCTCCAGGTGGCCGTCAGCGAGTTCGAGCGGGTGATCGGGTTGCAGGCGTCGGGCTCGTTCAGCCCGTACCGGGTGCTGACCGCGCTGCCCAAGCTGCTGACGGACTTCGTGGCGGCCCAGTCCACCGCGCAGACCGTGATGTACCTGGTGCTCGGCGGCCTGCTGCTGGTGGCGGTCGGCGTGATCGTGCTGGCGGTGCAGCTCCTGGCCGGCCGGCTCGACCACACGCTGGCGCTGACCCGGGCCCGTGGCGGGTCGCTGCGGCAGGTGGCGGGCACCGGCGCGGCGCTGACCGCGCTCGCCGTCGTGCCCGCCGGGCTCGCCGGGTACGCGCTGTCCTGGCTCGTCCCCGGGCCCGTGCTGCCGATCGTGCACGTCGGGCCGCTGCTGGTGATGGCGGCCGCCGTCGGGTTCACCGCCGCCTCGCTGGCCTCCACCCACCGGGTGCCGCTGCACGAGCAGCGTGAGGACGTCAGCACCGCCCGTCCCTCCGCCCGCCGGCTCACGCTGGAGGTGCTGGTGGTGGTGCTCGCGCTGGCCGGGGCCTACCTGCTGCGCACCCGCGGGCTGACCGCCTCGGCCGGGTTCGACCCGTTCCTGCTGGTGGTGCCGATCGCGCTGACGCTCGCCGCGGCCGTGATCATCCTGCGCTGCTACCCGTACCCGCTGCGGCTGCTCGTACGGCTGGCCGCGCGGCGGCCGGGGGCCGTGCCGTTCCTGGGGCTGACCAGGGCGGCCAGGGCGCGGTCGGCGTCGGTGCTGCCGGTGCTGATCCTGCTGCCCGCGCTGGGCGTGTCGGTGTTCGCCGCGGTGATCTCCGACGGGCTGGTGAGCACGCAGCGGCTGGCGTCCTGGCAGCAGGTGGGCGCGCCGGTCAAGGTCACCTCCCGGGTCGAGATCCCGGCCGACGTGATCGAGCGGGTGCGCAGGACCCCGGGCGTCGAGCAGGTCGTGCTCGCGCAGACCGGCCGCGTCCAGGTCGGGTACGGCGCCGAGCGCGCCGAGGCCATCGCCGTGAACCTGCCCGAGTGGCGGCGGGTGCTGGCCGGGGCGCCGATCGGCGTGCCCGCCGGGAGCGGCGCCTTCGTCTCGCCCGACCTGAAGGGGCGGGGCACGTACGAGATCGGCTGGCAGTCGCGGCTCAAGGTGCCCGAGGGTGGCGTGATCACCTCCGTGCCCGGCTTCTACAACCAGGGCAAGTTCCTGATCCTGCCGCTGGACTCGCTCGTGCGGCCCGCCGTGAACACCCTGCTCATCCGCGGCAACCCCGCGCTCGACGAGCTGCGCCGGATGGTCCCGCTCGGCACCGTGGAGTCCCAGCCGCTGGCCCTGGCCGCCATCCAGGACGACCCGCTGACCAGCACCGTGCGCACCACGCTGGTCGTGGTCACGGTCGCGCTGGCGGCGTACGCGCTGGTCGCGGTCATCCTCTCGCTGGTGATCGGGGCGGCTGACCGGGCCAGGGCGCTGTCGTTCCTGCGTACGCTGGGGTTGTCGGACCGGCAGGCGCAGCGGCTCACCGTCCTGGAGATCATGCCGATGATCCTGCTGACCGCGCTGGCCGGCCTCCTGCTCGGCCTCGGGCTGCCCGCGGCGCTCGGGCCGGGCGTCGACCTGTCCTCCTACGCCGGCGACCTGCCCGTCGGCGACTACTCCCTAGACCTGATCACGCCGACCGCGCTGTCGGCCGGGCTGGCCGTCGTGGCCGTGTTCGGCGCGTACGCGCACACCGCCATCAGCCGCCGTCGCAGCCTCGGCGCCGTCCTTCGAGTGGGGGACCTCACATGAACCCGACCCTGTCAGAGCTGGAAGCCAAGGCCACGCGGGAGAAGACCGCCTTCGGGGCCGACGCGCACATCGTCTGCGACAACCTCGTCCGCATCTACAAGACCGAGGGCGTCGAGGTCGTCGCCCTGCAGGGCCTCGACCTGGTGATCGACAAGGGCGAGCTGGTGGCCATCGTCGGCGCGTCGGGGTCGGGCAAGTCCACGCTGCTCAACGTGCTGTCGGGCCTCGACGTGCCGACCGCCGGGGTGGCCAGGGTCGCCGGCACCGACCTGCTGGCCATGACGGCCAAGGACCGGCTGCGCTACCGGCGGTCCGTGGTGGGCTTCATCTGGCAGCAGACCGCGCGGAACCTGCTGCCGTACCTGACCGCCAGGGAGAACGTCGAGCTGCCCATGAAGCTGGCCGGCGGCGACCGGGCGCGCCGCGCCCGCGCCGGCGAGCTGCTGGAGCTCCTGGGCGTCGGCTACTGCGCCGACCGCCGCACGCCCGAGATGTCGGGCGGCGAGCAGCAGCGGGTCGCCATCGCCGTCGCCCTGGCGAACGAGCCGCAGCTCATCCTGGCCGACGAGCCCACCGGCGAGCTGGACAGCGAGACGTCCGGGCAGGTCTTCGACTCCCTCAGGAAGGCGAACAGGGAGCTCGGCGTGACCGTGGTCATCGTGACCCACGACCCGCTGGTGTCGGAGCAGGTGGACCGCACCGTGGGCATCCGCGACGGGCGTACCAGCAGCGAGACGCTGCGGCGCGAGGGCGCCGAGGGGCAGATCGTCGCCGAGGAGTACGCCGTGCTGGACCGCGTGGGCCGCCTGCAGCTCCCGCGCGACTTCATGAACGCCCTGGACATGGAGCGCCGGGTGCGACTCGAACTCGAATCCGACCACATCGGCGTCTGGCCCGCCCGAGAGGAGCCCTCCCATGAGCAATGAGCCCCTGGTCGTGGTGGAGGGGGTCCGCAAGGTCTACCGGAGCGGGCCCAAGGAGGTCGTCGCGCTGCGCGAGGTGTCCTTCGAGGTGTTCCCCGGGGAGCTGGTGGCGGTCCGCGGACGTTCGGGGTCGGGCAAGACCACGCTGCTCAACCAGATCGGCGGCCTGGACCGTCCCGACTCCGGCCGGGTGGTCGTGGACGGGCGCGAGGTGACGTCCCTGTCCGAGGACGCCCTGCTGGCGCTGCGCCGGGACGTGGTGGGCTTCGTGTTCCAGTCGTTCGGGCTGATCCCCGTGTTGTCGGCGGCCGAGAACGTGGGGGTGCCGATGCGGCTGGCCCGCGTGCCGTCCGCCGAGCGCGAGGAGCGGGTACGGCTGCTGCTGGCGCTGGTGGGGCTGGAGGCGCACGTGAACCAGCGGCCGTACGAGCTGTCGGGCGGCCAGCGGCAGCGGGTGGCGATCGCCCGGTCCCTGGCCAACCGGCCCCGGCTGCTGGTGGCCGACGAGCCCACCGGGCAGCTCGACTCGCAGACGGGGCGGCAGATCATGGAGCTGTTGCGGGCGCTCGTACGGAGTGAAGGGGTCACGGCGCTGGTCGCCACGCACGACCCGAGTCTGATCACGCTGGCGGACCGGGTGCTGGAGATCAGCGACGGCGTCGTCCGCGAACCGGCCCTCACCTGACCCCCGCCCGCCCAGGCCCCCTCGCTCAGGCACTCCGCCGGACGGGCACCTGACCCCGGTCCCCGGCGGCCCGAGGGGGCGCGGCCTCGGGCGAGCGCACCACCGCGACGAGGTTGGCGACGGCGACCAGCACCCCACCGGTGACCATCAGCGCCGCCATCCCGGTCACCCCCGCCAGCGGCGCCGCGACGGCCAGCCCGACCGGCCGCGCCGCGAACGAGATGAGCTGGTCGAACGACCGCACCCGCCCCAGCGCCCGCTCCGGGATCTCCTCGGCCACCACCGTCTCCCACAACGGACTGAGCACCCCGAGCCCCACCATGGCCACGAAGTAGGCCACCGCGACCACCACCACCGACAGCCCGAACCCCACGGCCACCGGCAGCGCCACCATGGGCAGCAGATAGACCGCGGCCCCCGCCTGAACGACGACCAGCGGCCTGCGCACCCGCAGCCGCGGCGCGACCAGCACCCCCGCCACCAGCCCGACCGTGCCGCTCTGCACGATGATCATCCAACCGGCCTCGCCTCCCAGCCGCTGCACGGCCGCCAGCGGCCCGAGAGTGAGGAACAGACCGGCCATGAAGTGCCACACGCCATGTCCCAGCACACAGGTCAGGAACCACGGCCGCTTCCTGACCTCCCCGAACCCTTCGACCAGCTCCCGCGCGAACCCGGCCCCCCGGCCCTGACGCTCCCCGGCGCCCCGGCCCATGACTGCTGTACGGATTCCCCCGAGGGTCACCGCCGAGCACGCGAACACCATCGCCGTGAGCCCCGCCGCCCACCCGGGCCCGACGGCCAGCGTGAGCGTCCCCGCGAGCGCCGGCCCCAGCACCGCCGACACGCTGGTCACCACCCCGATCCGCGCGTTCACCCGCAGCCTGTCCGCCCCCGGCACCACCGCCACCACCAGCCGCGGAACCGCGGGGCTCCCGAACGCGATCGCCGCCCCCGAGACGGCCGACAACACGGCGAGATCGGGCACCCGGTTCACCCCGGCGAGCAGCTCGACCGCCATGGCCCCCTGCGCCAGGCACCGCGTGAGGTCGGCGACCAGGACGACCCGTTCGGGCCTGATCCGGTCGGCCAGCACGCCCCCGACGGGCAGCAGCAACAACAACGGGACCATCTCGCAGGCCAGCACCAACCCCAGCGCCTCCCCCGACCCGGTGGCGCGCAGCACGGCCAGGGTCAGCGTGGTGGGGATCATGGCCGTGGCGAGCGCCGACATACAGCGCCCGGCCAGCAGCCGGTTCCTGGACGCGACAAGCGACGAGAACGACATGACCGAAAATGTAGTTCGCCAGCGAATGATTCGTCAACAAATTACTTGTTGGCGTATCATCCTGTCCTGTGGAGGACTCCGTCGATCGTCATCTGGCCCGCTGGCGCGGCAAGGCCCCCTTCGACGAGCGGGCGGAGGGGATCGTGACCCGCATGCAGTCGCTGGTGAAACACCTGGGCCACGCCAAGGCCGCCGCGCTGACCCAGACCGGGGTGCAGGACTTCGAGTTCCAGACGCTCCACAGGCTCGCGGCCCACAACGGCACCGCCACCCCCACCGAGCTGGCCGCCGAACTGCTGCTCTCCCCCGCCGGCATGACCGGCCGCCTCGACACGCTGGAGAAGGCAGGTCTGGTACGCCGCGTCCGCAGCACCGAGGACCGCCGGCGCGTGGACGTCGAACTCACCCCCAAGGGCCACGACCTCTGGATGGACGCCATGGCCGTCCTGGCCGTGCTGGAAACCGCCATGGTGAACGCCCTGTCCCCCGGCGACCAGGACACCCTGGACAACCTGCTCAAACAGCTGCTGCTCTACGTGGAGAGCAACCCTCAACAATTGCATTGAGACCGACAGGCGTCCGGTGATAACCATGCTGAGATGACATTCCCGACATCACAGACGACGCGCTTCCACATTGACGTTCCCGACGACGTACTCGCCGACCTGCGCACCCGTCTCCGCAACGCCCGATTCACCGGATCGCTCGACCATCGCCCCTGGGAGGGCGGGACGGACCCGGCCTACCTGCGGGAGCTGGTGGCGTACTGGGCCGACGGGTTCGACTTCCGCGCCCAGGAGACCCGACTCAACGAGCTGGACCACTACAAGGCTCCCGTGCGGGGAGAGGACCTCCACTTCCTGCGCGTCCCCGGCGCCGGCCCCGACCCGATGCCCATCCTGCTCTGCCACGGCTGGCCGAGCAGCTTCCTGGAGATGCTGCCCCTGGCCACCCGCCTGGCCGACCCCGCCCGGTACGGCGGCGACCCCGGCGACTCCTTCGACGTCGTGATCCCGTCGATGCCGGGCTTCCTCTACTCCGGCCTGCCGGCCGAACCCCTCACCCGAGCCGCGATGGCCGGCACGCTGCACCTGCTCATGACCGAGGTGCTGGGCCACGAACGCTACGGGGCCTTCGGCGGCGACATCGGCGGCGCGGCCGTCGGCTGGCTGGGCGCCCTGTATCCGGACCAGGTGCTCGGAATCCACCTGATCCACCCGCCCGTCCCCGCCTCCCTCGACACCCCGCCACTGACCCCCGAGGAACAGGCGTTCCTGGACGCCGAGGCGGCCTACGACGAGCGCGACGGCGGCTACAGCGAGATCATGCTCACGCGCCCCGACACCATCGCCGCCGCCCTGGTCGACTCACCGACCGGCCTGGCCGCGTGGATCGTGGACAAGCTCCGGGCCTGGAGCGACTGCCAGGGCGACCTGGAGACCCGGTTCGACCGCGACACCCTGCTCACCATGCTGACCCTCTACTGGGCCACCGGCTCGATCGGCACCTCGTTCAAGTCGTACTACGACTGGCACCTCAACCCGCCCCGGCCGCCCATCACCGTCCCGTCGGCCGTCACGCTCAGCCACGAGCCCTCGGTGGCCCGGTTTCCCCGCAGCCTCGCCGAACGCGCCCTGACCGACCTCCGCCACTGGAACACCCCGGCCCGAGGCGGCCACTTCATGCCCCTGGAAGAACCGGCCCAGCTCACGACCGACCTCACCACGTTCTTCCGCCCCCTGCGCACCGCCTGAGGCCGACCTGGGGGGCACCGCCCGTCACGTGCGGGTTCGCTACCGGCCTGTACGGCTGGCGACGACCACCTGCACGGCATGCTCCAGGGCGTACGCCGCGTCCGCCCCGCCACCCTTGACCTGCTCGTCCGCGGTGGCCACCGCCTGGATCGCCCGGGACAGCCCCTCCGGCCCCCAGCCGTTCAGCTGGCGCTTGACCCGGTCGACCTTCCAGGGCGGCATGCCCAGGTGGGCGGCGAGCTGCCCGCCACGCAGGTTGCGCGGCGCGCTGCCCACCTTGGCCAGCGACCTCAGCCCACCGGCCAGCGCGCTCACCAGCAACACAGGCGCGACCCCGGTGCCCAGGGCCCAGCGCAACTGCTCCAGGGCCTCGGCCAGACGCCCCTCGATCGCCGAGTCGGCCACGTTGAAGCCCGTGACCTCGGCCCGCCCCTTGTGATAGCGCGCCACGGCCGCCGCGCTGATCGTCTTGTCCTCGGTGTCGAAGGCGAGCTGGTTGCACGCCGCCGCCAGCTCCCGCAGATCGTTGCCCACCGCGTCGAGCAGCGCCTGGGCCGCATCGCCCGAGATGTTCCGCCCGGCCCGCTTGATCTCCGCCTTGACGAACTCCAGCCGCTCCCCGGCCTTGGTGACCTTGTTGATCGTCACCACCTTGGCCCCGGCCTTCTTCACGCCGTCGACCAGCGCCTTCCCCTTCACCCCACCCGGGTGCGCCAGCACGAGGACCGTGTCGTCGGACGGCTGCTTCGCGTACGACACCACCTCGGTGATGACGTCCTTCGGCAGATCCTGGGCCGAGCGGATCACCACCACCGAACGGTCGCCGAAGAGCGAGGGCGAGGTCAGCTGGGTCAGCTCGCCGGTGCCCATCTTCCCTCCGACGAGATCGTGCACCTCGGCCCCGGGATCGCCGGACCGCGCCGCCGCGACGACAGCACCCACCGCCCGCTCGGCAAGCAGCTCCTCGTCGCCGAGGACCAGGGTGACAAGTGCTGGATCGGTTCCCGCCATGTCAGGCAGCATGCCATGCGGCACCGACAACCCGGTACTCGACGCCGCACCCCGCCGAAGGGCCCGCCGCCCTCGCCCGACTCACCGGTCCGTCGGCCCACCGGACGGCCGCCCGGCGGCGTCGATCACGCGCCGGTAGCGGTCCGTGAGGTTGCGCAGCGCGTCGACCAGTTCCGGCGAGTCCACGATCGTGAAGTCCGCGTCCAGCAGCCCGAGATGGAGGGCGAGCATCTCCGGATGGTCCGAGCCCGGCTCGAACGCGCACCGGTCCTCGCCCAGGGACTCCACCTCCATGGGGATCGGCAGCCGGTCCCGCACGTACGCCGCGGGCGCGTGCACGATCACCCGGGCCCGGTCCGCCTGCTACGAGCGGCGACGGCCGGTCCGGAGGCCACCCCCAGCACGCCGACGGTGGCGAACCCGCCGATCAGAGCACCGTTCGAGCTCAGGGCCTCGCAGCCCGTCTCGCTACTTCGCGATCGCCTCGCGGACGGACGGCACGATCTCCTGTGCCCAGCGGGCCAGCGTGGTGAGGTCGGAGGCGCCGTGGCCGGAGGAGAAGAGCATGAAGCCCGAGGCGTCGTGCTCCAGCACCGCTTCGGTCAGCTCCTCCACCCACTGCCCGACGGAGCCGCCGATCCAGCGCCCGTCGTGGTCGCGGGTGGCGGGCAGCGGGCGGTCGGTGATGCGGCCCGGGAAGTTGTAGATCGTACGGATCTCGCGCGGGTCGCGGCCCACTGCGGCCGCCGCCTCGTCGATGATCGGCCGTGAGGCGCGGTAGCGCTCGCTGCGCCAGTCGGCCGCGTGACCGGGGATCCAGCCGTCGGCCACCCTGCCCGTGGCGGCCAGCGACTTCGGCCCGTTCGACCCGGTCCACACCTGAGGCGCGACCACGGGGGCGGGCTCGATCCGGCGCACCCGGTAGTGACGTCCCTCGTGGGTGACCGGCGCGCCGCCGCCCGACAGCTTCCGGATCAGGACGATCGCCTCCTCGAAGGCGTCCACGGCTTCGCCGGGGGTCTGCCGGGGCACGCCCATGTCGGCGATGCGGTCCCACAGCCCGCCCGCGCCCATGCCGAGCACGACGCGGCCGTTCGACAGCGCCGACAACGACGTCACCGTCCTGGCCAGCATGGGGGCGGGCCTGGTCGGCAGGTTGGTGACGTTGGCCAGGCCCGCGATGTGCCGCGTGCCGCCCAGGAGGAAGCCGATCGTGGCGTAGGCGTCCAGCCGCTCGCCGAGATAGGGATGGTCGGACAGCGAGAAGAGATCAAGCCCGTCCCGGTCGGCCTGCTGAACCATGCGCGACAGCTCGGGCAGGTCCTCGAAACCGGAATGCGCCCCAAAACCAAACACCACGTCAGATATGGACACAATATCGCCCTTCATTCAGTTCGCGATACGAACTATACTCGTTCGTATCGCGAACTGCAATGCCGGCCGTGGCCCTGACACTTTGAGCGTCCACGACGCGCACAGTGGGACTCGGGGGGCACGACATCAGCCCGGACACAGGCCCCGGCCGCCACCGCGTGCGCCGGTGTCGGGCGATATGGGGGCCCGGCTCACCCGTGGGTACCAGCAGACGCCGACCGAACCTCTTCCCCCACTCTGGCCGGCGAGGTGCGCCAAGGAGCGCCATGGCCGGGAAGCACCCAGGACGCCGGCAGTCCGCCGATCCGGTCGAGGGAGTCGAGGGCTTCGGCCGGGTCGTCGGTGAAAGGGGCCGGTTGGGGGCCTTCGCGTCCGGTGAGGACGTGGCGCGTGGTGAGGGCGTCCCCGACGAAGACGGCGTCGGCGAGCGGGATGTGCACCGCCACGCTGCCCGGGGAGTGTCCTGGCATGCCCACGATCACCGGGCTCCCGGGCAGGTCCAGGACGTCGCCGTCACCGATCTCGGTGACTTCGCCGACGTAGCGGGGGCGCAGGCCGTTCTTGCGGACGGAGTAGGAGAAGAACCCGAGTGTCGGCCCGAGGCGCATGGGCCCGGCCGCGACCTTGGGCTTCTCCCCGGTACGGGTGCGGACGGCGTCGGCGGCGTGCACGAACACCGGCACGCCGTGGGCGCTTCGCAGCCGTTCGGCGAAGCCGATGTGGTCGGAGTCGCCGTGGGTCAGGACAAGTCCGCGGATGTCGTCCACGGATTTGCCCAGAGAGCGAAGTTCGCGTTGCAGGTCCCGCCAGTGGCCGGGCAGCCCGGCGTCGATGAGCGTGATGCCCTCGGCGGTGTCGACGAGGTAGCAGGCCACGATGTCGTTGCCGAGGCGGTGCAGGTGGGGCGCGAGTTTCATGGGACTTCTCTCGGAGATCTGGACGGAGGGCGTCCTCTGCGGGCACGGGCCGCGGTTGTGATCGCTAGCCCGACAGGCCGTGCAGTGCGGCGATGACCTGGCGGCCGATGGGGGTGGTGAAATCGCGCACCATGCCGGTGACGAAGCTCGCCACCGAGGTCACCGTGCCGCCCGCCGCCTCGATCTGACGGAAGGCCGCGTTCTCCGTACGCTCCGACATACCGCCGCTCGCATCAACCAGGACGATGACGTCATACCCATCGGCCAGGGCGTCGAGCGCGGTGTGCAGGACGACGATCTCCGAGGTCACACCGCAGACGACCAGCGTCTTGCGGGCCTCGGCGGCGATCACTTCGCGCCATGCCTGGTCGTCCCAGCAGCACGGTCCGCCGCGCACGAAGGGGGGCGCTTCGGGAAGTTCGGTGATGACGCCAGGCCCATCGGGCCTGGGTGCGACCGACACGGTGAAGGGAATCTCCAGCAGCTGCGCGACCTTGCCGAGCACCCCGGCAGACCGCCTGATGGCCTCAGGGCTGTTCGTACTGCTCAGGGCCACGATGCTGTCCTGCAGGTCGGCGAAGACGATCTGCACTGCGCGATGGTCGATCACTATTCTCACCCAAAATCGTTCATAAGCTGAATGATGTAAGGACAGTAGCATGACAGTCGGCCGGCCGCGACGGCGATCGTTCCCGCCCTTCGACCGCCTACCGGAGGAGCCACCGAGGTTTCGTCCGGGCCGCCCGCTCAGTCTGCGGCCTCGCAGGCGAGGCGGGAGGCGGGGCGCCGGGCATGAGCGCGGAGCGTGCCGATGCCGAGTCGGCAGGTGAGCAGCAACGCCAGGGCTGCGGGGATCAGCGCCCATGCGGACAGATCACCCGGATCGACGCCGTTGGCGAGCAGGCCGCTGCCCGCGGCGGCTCCCGCGGCGGAACCGAGATACATCGCCGCCATCTGGAACGCGACGATCGGCATCGCCCGCTCGGGCCGGGCCCCGGTCAGGGCTTGTTGGAGGGTGGGAACGCTCGCCCACCCCGCCGCCCCCCACAACGCCGCCGCGACGAGCCAGGCCGCCGGTGCGGCGGAAAACCAGAAGACCGCGAAGCCCCCCAGGAGCACGGCGGGCAAGACGATGAGCAGCGTACGGGGCCCGAAGGCGTCCAGCGGCCTGCCGACCAGGGCGGAGCCGGCGACTCCGCCGATGCCCCAGGCCCACACCAGCGCGAATCCCCAGTCCTGGAGCCCTCGCGCCTCGGCCATGGGCAGCAGGTAGGTGTAGAGCCCGAGACTGGCCACACCGAGGAGGAACGCGGCGGCGACCCCGACGAGCGTCCTCGCCGAACGCAGCACCGCGAAGGCGGGACCACGCGAAGCGGGCAACGACGGGATCGTACGCGCCTTGACGGCCAGGGCCACCATGCTGAGCAGGCCGACCGCGACGACCAGGGCCATGGTCCATCGCCAGCTCAACCGGTCGCCGATGAGCATCCCGACCGGCACTCCGGCGACCGTCCCGGTGGACAGGCCGAAGGTCACCATGGCCATGGCGCGACCCCGTTCGTGGTCGGCGACCATGGCGGCGGCGGCTGCGGTCGCCACTGCGGTGAGCACACCGGCGCCGGCGCCCGCGATCACCCGCGAGGCGAGGAACACCTCGGTCCCCGGCGAGACCACGGTGACGAGGTTGCCGAGATTGAACACGCCCAGCGCGATCAGCAGCGCCCTCGCGGTACTCCCGCGGATCAGCGATCCGGACAACAACGGTCCCGCCAGAGCGTACGCGGCGGTGAAGGCCGTCACCCCCAGGCCGACCGCCGCGACCGTCGTGGCGAGCGAATCGGCGATCGAGGGCAGCACCCCGGCGAGAACGTACGCGTCGATCCCCAGCGCGATCGCGGCCGCGACAAGCGGCCAGACACGGCGGATCACGCGTCCTCCTGCGTGGGAGCGGCTTCCTGGTAGCCGTTGAGCACGGTGTCGATCAATCCGGGGAACCGCGCCTCCAGGTCGTCGTCGCGAAGTCGGATCAGGCACTTGCGTCCCTCGGCACGGACGAACACCACTCCGGACTCGCGCAGGAGGCTGGTGTGATGTGTGAGCGTCGAGCGCGGCAGGTCCGGGCCCAGCTCGATGCTGTCCACCTCGCCGCGTTCCGCGAGCATCCGCACCATCGACAACCGCAGCGGCTCACTCAACGCGAACAACACGCGCGGGATCGCGATCTCATCAACCTCGGGATGCTGGTACACCCGTGCCGGCGCCAACGGAACCACCTTCAATCGTTCGACAATTTTCGCACGATGATAGTGCGAGAATTGTCGAACGATCAAACCGATCTGCAGGCGGTGCGCCGGCTCCGAAAGCAGTCCAGGTCAGCACGAAGGGCCGGTTCGACAAGACGCCTGACAGCCGCCTGGGTGGGCTGTAGATCCGAACTCCGTACAGGCCCTATGGCGTGTCTCAGAACCCTGTCGCGTTGATCGCGCTGCACCGGGGTGATCTCGGTGTGGCGCGTGGGGACTTAAGTGATGCGCAGTGGGCGGTGCTGGAGCCGTTGTTGCCGGTGGCGGCAACGGGCCGACCGGCGTTGTTCCAGCGCAGGCTGATCGACGGGGTTCGGCATCGCGTGCGGACCAGTGTGCCCTGGCGTGACCTGCCCGAGGAGTACGGTCCATGGCAGACGGTGTACTCACTGTTCCGGCGCTGGCAGCGCGAGGCGTGTGGGCCATGCCGCTCATCAAGCTGCAGACCAGGGCCGATGCTGCCGGGCGGATTATCTGGGACGTGACGGTGGACTCCACGATCAGCCGGGCCCATCAGCACGCCGCCGGCGCCCGCCGCGACGGCGCAGCCCAGAAGGAGCCCCCGGGCGGGGTGGACATCGAACCGGCCGACCACGGCCTGGGCCGCTCCCGCGGCGGCCTGACCAGCAAGATCCATCTGGCCTGCGAACCCGGACAGCGCCTGTTGTCCCTGGTCGTCACCGCTGGACAGCGCGGCGACAGTCCACAGTTCGTGCCCGTGTCGGAGGCGATTCGGGTGCCCCGCCTGGGTGCTGGCCGTCCCCGCTGCCGCCCGGATCGGGTGCGGGCCGACAAGGCGTACTGCTCGAAGGCCAACCGCGTCTACCTGCGACGTCGGGGCATCCGGGCCACGATCCCGGAGCGCCGCGACCAGATTGCCGGGCGGAAACGTCGCGGCAGCGCCGGCGGTCGACCGCCGGTATTCGACCGGGAGGACTACAAGCTGCGGCACGCCGTGGAGTGCGGGATCAACCGGCTCAAGCGGTACCGGACCGCGGCCACCCGATACGACAAGCTCGCCGTCCGCTACTTGGCCACCGTACAGATCGCGGCGATGGGTGCGTGGCTGTGATCCCCGGCGACCGGCTCCGCTGTCATGCCGGCCACGCCGACCTCGATCGCCTACTCGAAGTCGATCTGGGCGGTCGGGTGTGCGGCGCTGATCCGGTCGCGGACCGCCCCTGGGAACAGGTTGCCGGTCAAGTTGGCCACCGCCAGATCGGGGAGCGTGTCGAAATCCGCCGGCAGGTCGTTGAGCTGATTGAACCTCAGGTCGACGACCCGCAGCCGACGAAACGTCCCGATCCCGGCGAAGTGCTCGGGCTTGAGCTTGAGGCGCTTGGTGTTCCGCTGCCACCGGCTGATCCGGAGCTCCTCCAGTCCGGGCAGCTCCATGGCGAACAGCTCCCGCAGGAAATCGTGCGACGGCAGGGGCGTGCTAGCGCGGCGGCTGTCTCCGCCGAAGCCGAGGACCCGCAGCGCGGGCAGGCGGCCGAGGTCGGGCAGCGGGTCGCGCAGCAGACCGAGGCTGTCGCCGAGGTCGAGCTCTTCGAGGCGGGTCAACCGCAGCAGGCTGTCGGGGACGGTGTCGAAGTAGTTGCCGCTCAGGTCGAGCCGGCGCAGGTTCGGGAAGGTGGTGACGGCCTCGGGGAAGGTCCGCAGGAAGTAATGACTCCCGCCGGTCATGGACACCTCCTCGACGGCGGCCAGCCCGTGCGCGGAGTCGGGGAACACGACGTCGGTCCCGTCGGCGACCAGCTTGCGCAGCGCGACCAGGTCGCCGAAGGCGTCCGGCAGGACGAACCGCGTCACCTCCGGCAGGTTCCACTCCGACCCCGACTCCGTGTCGACGGAGACGGACAGGTAGGAGATGTCGAGTTCCTCCAGAGCGGTGAGCCGGCCGATGGCGGCCGGCAAGGTGAACTCGACTGTGTCCAGGTCCGTGTCCCGGTTGCCGGCGACGCACAGCACCCGGAGCGCGGCCAGGTCGCCGATCGATTCCGGCAGGGCGGTCAGCTCGCATTTGCGCACCGACAGGTGCTCCAGCCGGGTGAGCGTCCCGAGCGCCTCGGGCAGCTCGCCGATCGGGTTGCCGTCCAGGATCAGGGTACGAAGCCACGGCATCTGGAGCACCTCGGCGGGAAACTCCTTGAGGTTGCGATCGGTCAGGTCGAGGTGCTCCACTCGGTCGGCCCGGGACCGGGACACGTCGGCTTCGGCCGACTCGGCCGCCGTCCGGGCTCCGGGCCGCAGGACCGGCAGCCCGGCCCGCAGCCGGTCCAGGAACGCCTCGACGTCCAGACAGCGGTCCTCCGCGTCGACGACCTCGGGCACGAACGCCTCGACGATGCCCGGCTTGGCGTAGTCGGCGTCCTTGGCGTCGCCGAAGTTGTCCACCCAGCGCCCGCCGACGGCGTGCACGTTCATGGCGTGTTCGTAGTCGATCACCCAAGGGGTCTCGACGGTCCCGGTCCGTAGCCAGCCGTGGTTGTCATAGCCGTAGACGAGGTGCGTGAAGGCGCCGTCGTGGATGTAGATCTCGCAGTCGCCGGCCTCCAGGGTCTCGGCCTCGGTGCGACCGCCGACGTAGAGTCCGGGCTGGTCCTCATAGAGCGCGATCGGGCCGTTGACCGTCAGATTGCCGGTGATCACGATCAGCTCGACGTCGTCCTCGTCGTCCCCGCTTCGCAGGGCATTGACGGCGTCCAGGAAGTCCCCGTCGACCGCGAGATCGCCGTCGAAGAACAGCACGCTGTCATAGTCGGACGACTCTCCTTCACTCTCGAACGCGGCGGACAACGCGCCGCTCAGACGGGCGTCGGCGTCGGCATAGGACAGGGATGCGGGGGTGGCGGATATCGACATGGCGACGAGCATAGGTCCGCGCTGTGACAGCCCTGCGGGAAAGTCCAGCGCCGTCGTGAGGCTGCTGGCCGCCCCGCCGTCGATACCGGTAGCAGAAGTTCAACACAGCCCACTGTTCATCGGTGAGATCCCCACGCGCCACACCGAGATCATCCCGGCGTGGCGCGATCAACGCGACAGCGTTCTACAACACGCCCTCGGTCCTCCCATGCCGACGGATAGTCGAAAGATCCCTGCGGGCACGCCGGACCGTCCGCGACTACGAACGCCTGTCCCACCTCGCCCGCGGAATGCCTGGACAGACGGTCATCGCCCCCCGACATCCCTCACACCGACGCCATGGCCGCGCCCCGGGCGTCCGTGATTGCGCGGCTGTGGCGACAACCGAGCTTCCCGTAGGGGAGTCCCCGAGAAGCCATCTCAGGGACTGCTCATTCCACGGCAGGATGACTGCCCCCGAGCACTTCCTGATCCTCGAAAGCATGAGAACGTTGATCATAAGTGCGGTGGCGATCCTCACCATGTCGGCCTGCTCCAGCACCTCTTCCAGCACCACTTCCAGCGCCGCCAACCAATCCGGCAAGCCCACACCGCTGCCCGGGATCACCAGCGCGCAGCTCACCCTGCCGCCGCCCACCGGCCCGAACAAGATCGGCACCAGGATGCTGCGACTGGTGGACTCCACCCGCCGCGACGACTGGGTGGAGGGGCAACCGGTACGTGAACTGATGGTCCAGCTGTGGTATCCCACCTCGGCGTCCAGCGGCACGCTCGCGCCGTACATGGCCAAAGGCGCCGAGGCACGGACCCGGCAGATCAACGCGATCCCCGATGAGGTGAAGCTGCCAGTCACCCACGCCTACCTGAACGCCCCGATCGCCCCCGGCGCTCACCCGGTCATCGTGTACGCCCACGGCTCTCACGACACCCGGACCGGCAACACCGTCCTGGTGGAGGAACTGGCCAGCCACGGCTACCAGGTCGTCACCATCGACCACACCCACTACGCCGAGGAGGTGGAGTTTCCCGATGGCCGCATCGTCGACGAGGTCAAAGACCCCGACACCGCCCATGAGGTCGCCACCCGGGTCGCCGACGTGCGCTTCATGCTGAATCAGCTGGACCTGGCACGAGTGGGCATGTTCGGCGCCTCCTTCGGCGGCGTGGAGACGGTCGCGGCGATGCACGACGACCCGCGGATCATCGCCGGCGTCAACCTGGACGGCCCGTGGACCGAGCCCATCTTCGGCGACGTCAGCCGGTGGCCGATCACCAAGCCCCTACTGTCGCTGACCTCCGCCCAAGCCGACAGCCACCCCCCGCTGTCGGGCCGGGTCGTCCGGCTGGCCGGCGCCCAGCACCTGACCTTCTCCGACGGCGAATGGCTCGACCCCAACCCCACTCCTGAGCAGTACGGCACCATCGACCCCCAGCAAGCCCTCCACCTGGAACGCAAGGCCCTACTCGACTTCTTCAGCCAAACCCTTCACTAGATCGCCGGTTGCGAGACAGGCGCCAACTCCCGCAGGGGCCAACCGCAAGAAGCGCGGTTCCTGCGGCGGCCAACAGCCAAACACCGCTGCCTCGACCGGATGAAGAAGCCGCGCGAGGCGGCCGTCCGGTTCGGCAAGGTGCCCGACAGCCTGCACCTACGCGAAGCCGCCCAATAGGTCGAAAGCCTTCGGACCGCCCCAGGCAGTGGGCCTGAGGGGGGTACGTGGCTCACGGCGTAGAGACGGAGAAGCTCGACACGATGCCGACGCGGATGCCGGTGTTGGACATCATGATGAGGTATGGGCCTGGGCAGTCCGCGTGCGAGTAGATGCGGATGAACCCATCGGTCTCGTTGAGGATGACGGCGTCGAGGCCGCGCAGCAGCGTGCAGCCGCTGAGGTTGGTGTAGAAACGCAGATACGAGCCGCTGCCATATCGCGTCACAGATGTCACCCGATCACTTACGAAACGTAATCGATCGGCCTGCGCGGTGACGCTGGCACAGCCCGCCATCCATGGCGCTGGCACACAGTCTGTGCAGAGGCACCCGGCCGGGACGCAGCTCGCCAGTCGCGTCAAAGCGGAGAACGGTCGGAGCTCGCCATCGGCCGCCACCGGATCGAAGCCCTCCGGAAGCGCCGCGACGCCCCCGTCGGGGAGATCCCCTCGCCAGCTCGGCACCGGGCGTGAAGAGCCACCACCCCGCGACCCGCTCAAGAACCTCGGTGGCCAGGTCCTCGTCCGTTTCAGGCAACCCACCGGCACCGGTCCCCGCTCCTTCGCGCCCTGATGGTCCCAGGTCCCGCTCGCTCGGCGTCGGACGACTCACGGTCCCCGGGGGACCACGGCCAGGCTGCCTTCGTGTTCGACGACTGCCAGGTCACCGGATAGGTCGGTTCGGTAGATGGCGGTGCCGAGTCGGTGGAGGAGGGCGAGGGTCGATGTGGCCGGATGGCCGTAGTCGTTGCCGGCGCCCACGCTGATCAGGGCGGCTCGCGCGCCCAGCGAGGCCAGGAAGGCCGGGGACTGGCGGTTCGAGCCGTGATGCGGGGTCTTGAGGATGTCGGCGCGCACGGTGAGGTGGCGTGCCAGATCGTCCTGCGCCTCGGTTTCCAGGTCTCCGGCGAGCAGGGCGGAACCGGCGCGCCAGCGTACGTGGATGACGACGCTGGAGTTGTTGATCACACTGCCCTCGCCCTGGCCGTTCCCCCCGCCGGACGTCGAGTCAGGGGCGACGACGGTCAGCTCGGACGGCCCGAACCTCCATCGTGTGCCGGGTTCCGCCCGCCCTTCGGGAACCCGGTGACGAGCCAGTACGGCCGAGATCCGCGCGCTGGACTGCACCGCCGTCGGCCGAGGGCTGACGATCACGGCTCCGACGCGTCGGTTCCTGAGCACGCCTGGCAGACCGTCCACATGGTCGGCGTGCGGATGGGTCAGGACGAGCAGGGGAACCTCCTCGACGCCGAGCCTGCGCAGGCATCGGTCCATGACGACCGGGTCAGGGCCGGTGTCCACGACCACCCCTCGTCCTGGTCCGGCCGCCACCACCAGCCCGTCGCCCTGGCCGACGTCGCACATCACCATCAGCCAGCCCTTCGGCGGCCACGCCCCGGCCAGCGGGCGGATCACCAGTACGGCCACCAGGGCGGCCGCTGCCGCCACCAGCGCCATCGTCCGCCAAGGGCGACGTCTGAGAACCGGGATCGCGACGGCCACGGCGACGGCGAGGAGGCCGAGACCAGGAAGACCGCCCGGCCAGGGCACGGTGGCGAGCGGGACGTTCACCGCCCAGCGAGCCACGGTGACGATCCAGCCCACCGCGTATCCGGCCGGGACGACCAGCATGCCGGCGACGTCCGGCCAGACCGGGGCCACCAGGGCGGCGGCGAATCCGAGCAGGGTCGCCGGAGCCACGGCGGGGGCCACGAGCAGGTTGGCGGGCACCGCGACCAGCGTCAACTGTCCCGACATCAGCACCAGGACGGGCGTCACGGCCGCTTGCGCGGCGGCCGACACGGCCAGCGCCTCCGCCAGCCATCTCGGCAGGCGGCACAGCCTCGACACGGCGCGCCCTCGACCGGCGGACGCGTCTTCCGGGAGCGACGACGAGAGACAGCCGGCGGCGCCCTCCACGCGCGCAGTCGTCGCAGCCCCATGCACCCCGCCGCGCTCGGCCGCCCTCGCAGCCCCATGCACCCCGCGCTCGGCCGCCTCCCCTACCCCGTGACCGGCTCTCAGCATGCCTGCCGCATTCCCGCCCTGGCCGGAATTCGCCCATCGACGATCGGGGGTGGTGGGCGTCTCCGTCGTGTCACGCCCACTCTTCTTTTCCGCAGTCCGGCCCCTTGCCGGCGATGCACCAGGGACGGCGTCCGCCAGTGGCGGGGTTGAAAGCTTGTCGCGCCAGCGTGGAGCGAGAAGCAGGATGCCGGCGGTGGCCGCGACCGAGAGGGCGAAGCCGTACGAACGGGCCAGGTCCGGGGCGAACAGGACCAGCAAGAGGACGGTTGCCGACAGGGCGGCGAGACCGTCCTTCGCACGGCCCGTGCCCAGGGCGAGGGCGGCGGCCAGGCCCATCAGGAGGGCGCGGAGAACGCTCGGGGACGGCCGGGCCACCACGGTGAACGCGAGCATCGCGACGGCCGCGAAGACGGCTCTGAGCGGCAGGGAGAGGCCGACCAGGCGGGAGAGCGCCAGGGCGGCGCCGACGACGATGGCGAGGTTCGCGCCGCTCACGGCGTTCAGATGGCTCAGGCCCGCTTCCTTGAGGTCGGCGGCCACCTGAGGGTCGATGCGGGAGACGTCTCCCACCACCAGGCCGGGCAGGAGGCCGCGCTGGTCGGGCGGGAGGGGGTCGGCGGCCGTCCGCAGGCCGGTTCTGAGGGTGCCCGCCATGGTCTGCACGGACGAGGGCGGCGTCAGGATGCGGGGCTCGCCTCGTACCAGGAGGATGGCCGCCACCAGGTCGCCGGGCGTGGGCCTGGCCAGGCGGCCGGTGACCTGCAGCCGCTGGCTGGGCAGCAGGGTGCTCCAGGCGTTGCCGCCGGCGAAGACGGTGATGGGGACGTCGACGGCCCGGCGTCCCGGCGGTCGGGATGCCTGCGCCGTCCCCCCGCCGGCGCCCGCCGGGAGATCGATGATCTTGATGGTGGCCGGGATCACGTAGCTGTCCCGGTTGAAGTGACCGCTTCCGCGTTGCCTTCGCTTCGGATCGTCGGACAGGACGATCTCGGCGGTCACCGTCGCGTTCCCGGCGGCCAGCTCGGCCACCGGCCCGGTGGTCAGAGCCTGGACGCGGAAGGCTACCGACGCGGCTGCCGCCGCCGCGCAGACGAGTGCGGCCAGCACGACGTTGCGCCAGGCCGCCCACCAGGGCGAACACCCTCCCCAAGGACCCCGTCCGGAGCGAGCGGACGAAGAGCCTTGCGACCGTGGACGGCTGAACGGCAGGCGCAGCAGCCAGGCGGCGGAGTTGGACGCGGAACGCGTGCACCAGGCCAGGGCACAGGCGGCCAGCGCGAGGATGGCGGCTGCCGTCATGCCCACAGCAGGCGGTTGGCCGAGCAGGACCAGGGCACCGGCCCAAGCCGACAGCGCCGGGAGGACGAGGGTCCAGGAGCGCCTGTGCTCGCCGTCGTCGATGGTGGTGAGGTGCGCCATGTCAGACGCGGACCTTCGGCTTGATCTCCTCGTACTTCTTCGCGCCGATGCCGCTCACCTCGCGGAGCTGGTCCACGCTGGTGAAGCCGCCGTGGGCGGTGCGGAACTCGGCGATCCTGGCCGCCAGCACCTCTCCCACTCCGGGGAGTTCTTCGAGTTGGTCGGTGGTGGCGGAGTTGAGGTCGAGGACGGCCGTGGCGGGGTCGGATCCGGGGAGACCGGGAGGTGCGGCGGCGGCTGCGGGGGCGCCCACCACGATCTGCTCTCCGTCGAGCAGGCGTCTGGCCAGGTTGAGGGCGCCGGTGGAGGCGCCGTGCCTGAGCCCGCCTGCCGCCGACACGGCGTCCGTCACCCGGGAGCCCTGAGGGAGCAGGTAGACGCCGGGACTGCGGACCTTGCCCGCCACCTGAACGGTCACCTTCATGGTGGGCGACGGAGTCGGAGAGGTCATCACGGGTGCGGGCGGCAGGGGCTCAGGCGTGGGCTGGGACCGCAAGACGAAGAAGACGGCGACCGCCACGGCCAGAGCCCCTACGACCATGAGCACCCGCAGCCCGGGCTTGCTGAGATCGAGGGCGGCGGAGGACTGGGCGGAGGTGACGGCATCGCGGAACGCCTGGAAGGTCGGAGGCATGGGGGCAGGACTCCCGGTGAGCCGACGACCGGGCAAAGACGAGCCAAGCAAGGACGAACCAAACGAAGACGGACCGGCCGAGGACGAACCGAACGAGGCCGGGTCGGGCGAGGAAGGGCCGCGGGCGGCCGAGTTGGCTGCGGACGGAGTCTCCGCAGCCGGGAGATCGGTCCACGGCTCACGCGGAGCCTCACCCCACCGCCCCGACAGAGGCTCCCCCTGATGATCACCCCACCGCTCCGGCAGAGACTCCCCCTGATGATCACCCCGGGAGGAACTCCCCTGAAGGCCGGACTGCGACTCATCCCCCGGCTCCCCCACCTGCCGCACGTCCCACGCCCCAGTTCGCGACCGAGGCGGAGCCGCTGCCGGTACCGCTCTGAGCTGAGGCACGTCCCCATAGGGATGCCTGGCACGTCGTCCCGGACGGGCCCGGCGGGCAGGGGTGGTGATCGACCGGAGCCTGGATTCGGCTATGGTCCGCTCCGCCGTCGGTTCCTGAGATCGCACGCCGACGAACCTAGACGCGCCACTCCCAGCCCCGAGCTACCGAACCGAATTCTGGGGACGACGCACGTCAGAACCGAAGAGGTTGTGGACAAGCAACCGCCCAAACACACCCACGAGCACACACCCCGGTCACCCCTCGTACGACGTGACCGTCACCCCCAGCATCCCCGGCCCCACATGAGCCCCGATCACCGCCCCCACCTCCACCACCCGCACCTCGCCGATCCCCGCCACCCGCTTCGACAACCGCTCCCCCAGCAGCTCGGCCCGCCCCCGAGCCCCCATGTGCTGCACGGCCACCCCCACCCCTCCCAGGTCCGCCGCCGCCTCCACCACCAGGTCCTCCAGCCGCGCGATCGCCCGTCCCGACGTCCGGACCTTCTCCAGCAGGGAGATGCGCCCGTCCACGATGTGCAGCAGCGGTTTGATCATGAGGGCCGACCCGAACAACGACGTGGCGGCGCCGATGCGGCCACTGCGCCGCAGGTACTCCAGCGTGTCCACGTAGAAGAAGGTCCGGGTGGCGGTGCGGCGGGCGGCGTCGGCCACGGCGGTCAGGGAGGCGCCGGCGGCGGCGGACCGGGCCGCGGCGAGCACGGGATAGCCGAGACCCATCGCGATGGACCGGCTGTCGATCACCTCAACCGGCACGGGCGCGCTCTCGGCGGCCGCGACGGCGGAGTCCACGGTGCCCGACAGTTCGCCGGACAGGTGGATCGACACCACGCCCGTGGCGCCGGCGGCGGCCAGCGCGTCGTAGCAGGCCGCGAAGCGCGAGGGTGACGGGCGCGAGGTGGTGGCGGTGGCGAGGTCACCGGTGAAGGCGCCCTCGTCGCGGGGGATGCCGCCGACGACCACTTGTACGGGCACCACCGTCACCCCGGGCACAGCGGGCAGGTACGCGGTGGAATCGGTGACGACGGCGACAGAGGGCGGCATATCCCGAGATTAGCCACCCGACCCGGAACGCGGTGTTACTGGACGGGAGTGCCGCCCCGCCACACCCGGCGCGGCTTGAGCCCGAAGGACCAGGCGAAGGCGCCCTCGTGGTCGGCGTCCCACTGGACGATGTCGGCCAGCCGCCCGGGAGCAAGCACCCCGCGGTCGGGCGCCCCGAGGACGGTCGCGCCGCCCAGCGTGGCCGCGCGCAGCGCGTCGTTGACGCTCATGCCGAACGCCGACACCGCCATCGCGATGACCAGCGACATCGAGGTGATGCCGCAGAAGCCGGGGTTGTGGTCGCTGCCGAGGGCGATCTGCACGCCGTGCTTGATCATCTGGCGGACCGGCGGCACGTGACCGCGCTGGAGCGCCGTGGCCGGGCAGACCACCGCGGGCACGCCGTAACGGGACATGATCGCGATGTCCTCGTCGGACATGTGGTGCAGGCCGTCGGCGGAGGCGCAGCCGAGCTCGGCGGCCAGCTGCACGGCGCCGCGACGGCTGAACAGGCCGGCGTGGATGCGCGGAAGCAGCCCGACGTTGCGGCCCGAGGCGAGGACCCAGCGGGACTCCTCGGTGGTGAAGTGGCCCTCGTCGCAGTAGACGTCGACGCTGTCGGCGCCGGCCGCCGCCGCGTCGGCGCACCAGGCGCCCACGGCCTCGACGTACTCGCGCTGACGGCCGAAGTACTCCGGAGGGACGACGTGCGCCGCGAGGAAGGTGACGTGCACCCGCGGCATCATCGGCTCCTTCTCCAGCTCGCGCAGGAGCCGCACGTCGGCCAGCTCGCCGTCGCGGGTGAGGTGGTAGCCGGTCTTGGCCTCGACGGTGGTGGTGCCGCTGAGCAGCCAGCTCCGCAGCCGCTCGCGCACGCCGTTGCACAGCGTCCAGGGGTCGGTGCCGCGGGTCACGGTGACCGTGGAGCCGACGCCGCCGCCCGCCGCGGTGATCGAGGCCGCGCTGGAGCCGCCGGTGCGGATGGCCAGCTCGGCGTAGCGGTTGCCGGCGTAGACCGGATGCGTGTGGGCGTCGATGAGACCGGGCGTGACGAGCGCGCCGCCGAGGTTCTCCACGTGGTCGACGTCGACGATGTCGTCGACGACGCCGGGCACGCTCTGCGGGAGGTCGGGCGCCCGCCCGACCCAGGCGATGCGGTCGTTGTGCACCAGGATGGCCGCGTTGCTGAGGACCTCGTTGCCCGTCCACAGGCGACCGATGTTGGTCAAGAGCCGAACGGTCATCGCACCACCGCCCCCTGCAGGCGCAGCACCCAGTGCACGGCCTGTGCCGCGCCCACTGAGTCCGCTCCGGGTCCGGACGACATGGGGGGTCTCCTGCTCTCATCCGCGTGATGTTGTGCGGTGACCGTATCGCCGGAGACATGATCCGGCGATTTCAGTTCAGTTACGTTATTTCACAGCCGGGCTTGGTGTACAGGGTTATTCGGAAGAAAGACCTCTCATCCCATCCGTCACCCGGCCACGCCTTGCCCCCTGGCCCCCGCTGACGACTGCCGCACTCGACGTCATCATCCGAAACCCAGAACCGAAACCAAAAAACCAGACCAATGTTAGGTCTGGCCATCCTAGCAACCCCGGGGTTCGGGGACCACTGCCCTATTTGGGCAGCTCTGCGCTACTTCGAGCGAAGAGCTGCCCAGCCGTCCCGCTAAGAGACGCGCTCGACCGGCTTGCCGACCCGCTCCAGTTCCTGGAACAGGCTCGGCAGCACGCGGGCGTGCAGGACGGTGCCGTCCTGGACGTGCTCGACGGAGAGCACCTCGCCCTCCTTGTGGGCCCGCGAGATCAGGTCGCCCCGGTCGTACGGCACCAGCAGGTGGACCTCGTGGTCGAGGCGCGGCAGCCGCTCCTCGATGAGCCGCATGAGCTCGGGGACGCCCTTGCCGGTACGGGCGGAGACCACGATGCTGTCACGCTCGCGCCTGGCGATGCGGTCGAGCACCTCCTGGTCGGCCGCGTCGGCCTTGTTGATCACCACGACCTCGGGCACCTCGGAGGCGCCCTCGATGTCGGCGAACACCTCGCGGACGGCCGCGAGCTGCCCCTCGGGGTCGGGGTGCGAGCCGTCGACCACATGCAGGATCAGGTCGGCGTCGGCGACCTCCTCCAGCGTGGACCGGAACGCCTCGATGAGCTGGTGGGGCAGGTGGCGCACGAAGCCGACGGTGTCGGCGATCGTGAACAGCCGGCCCTCCGGCGTGCGCGCGCGACGCACGGTCGGGTCGAGGGTGGCGAACAACGCGTCCTCGACCAGCACGCCCGCACCGGTGATGCGGTTGAGCAGCGAGGACTTGCCCGCGTTGGTGTAACCCGCGATGGCCACGGCCGGGACCTCGCGCCGCTGGCGCCGGTGGCGCATGGTCTCGCGCGAGGTGGACATGCCGCTGATCTGGCGGCGCAGCTTGGACATGCGCTCGCGGATGCGGCGCCGGTCAAGCTCGATCTTGGTCTCACCGGGGCCGCGGCCGCCGATGCCCACGCCGCCGGCGGCACGACCGCCGACCTGGCGGGACAGGTTGCCGCCCCAGCCGCGCAGGCGCGGCAGCAGGTACTGCAGCTGCGCCAGCTCGACCTGGGCCTTGCCCTCGCGGCTCTTGGCGTGCTGGGCGAAGATGTCGAGGATCAGCGCCGTACGGTCGATGACCTTGACCTTGACCGTCTCCTCCAGCTGGCGGAGCTGGCCGGGGGTCAGCTCGCCGTCGCAGATCACGGTGTCGGCGCCGGTCGACTCGACCACGTCGCGCAGCTCCAGGGCCTTGCCCGAGCCGATGTAGGTGGCCGGGTCGGGCTTCTGGCGCCGCTGGATGAGCCCTTCGAGCACCTCGGAGCCGGCCGTCTCGGCCAGGAGCTTGAGCTCGAGGAGGGAGTTCTCGGCGTCCTCGGCCGTGCCGGAGGTCCAGACGCCGACGAGAACGACCCGCTCGAGCCGCAGCTGCCGGTACTCGACCTCGGAGACATCCTGGAGTTCGGTGGAGAGGCCCGCCACGCGGCGCAGCGCCTGGCGCTCCTCGAGGTCCATGTCGCCGGTCTCGAACTCGTCGAGCGCGGTGTATTCGTGCATTCGTGTCATCTCTATGAGGGAACGTCTGGACACCTCGGTGTCTTCCCACGATGGTGGCACGACATCCCCGGAGTCATCATCTGGTTATCCCGCGGATCATTCCGCGGAGAGCGCCACGTCGCCGGAACCGGCGGTCAGCGAGATCGTACGGGGAGAGCTCGGGTCGGACTTGACGGAGACGGCGGAGTCCCCGGAGCCCACGTCGGTCTTCACCTTGTAGGCGCCCGTGGGCACCTTCAGGACGATGTCCCCCGAACCGCACTCCAGTTCCGTACTGTCCGGCGCGGCGGCGTACTTGAGCTCGACGTTGCCCGACCCGGCCTTGACGTAGGCCTTCTTGCCGGTCATGCCGGAGCCGTCGAGGTCGCCGGAGCCGAGGTCGGCCGTGAGCTGGCCGCTCAGCGCCCGCAACGTGATGTCGCCCGAGCCGCTGTCGAGGTCGACCGCCATCCCCTTGGGGATCTCGATCTTGTAGTCGACACTGCAGCTCCCCCAGTTGGACGGGCAGTCGTACGTCACGAAAAGCGCCTGGGCCTCGACCTTGTGCTGCGGCTTGGGCTTGTCGTCGTTCCGCCAGCGCAGCGTCTCGATGACGCGGACGGCGGGACCGTCGGTCTCGGTGATCACGACATCCCCGGCGTCGCTCTTGACCTGCAGCTTGGAGACCTTGTCCTTGACCTCGTAGGACACGGTGTCCTGGTTCGAGGAACCCCCGAGGCTCTCAAGCCCGCAACCCGTCAGCACCAGCGCGGCGGCCAGCAGCCCGCCCGCCACGGCAATCGTCTTCATGCCCCCGATCCTTTCGCGGGCATGACCCCCTCCGCATCGGGGATGCCCCGGAAGGCGCACCAGGGATACCCCAGCCTTTGACCCGGGAACCCTGGCCGGAGTAGCTTCACTTCCACAATACAGAATCAGTTTTCCACTCTACGGAAAAGAGGGGGACATGGAGATCACCGGCCCGATGCTCGAACGGTTCGACGAGATCCTCACGCCGGAAGCGCTCGGCTTCGTGGCGGCTCTCCAGCGGGAGTTCGGCGCCAGGCGGCTGGAGCTGCTCGAAGCCCGCCGGACCCGCCAGGCGGAGCTGTCGGCCGGCGGGACGCTGGACTTCCTGCCGGAGACGAAGGCGGTCAGGGAGGGCGAGTGGCAGGTCGCGCCGCCGGCCCCCGGCCTGGAGGACCGCCGCGTCGAGATCACCGGGCCGGTCGACAGGAAGATGACCATCAACGCGCTCAACTCCGGCGCCGAGGTGTGGCTGGCCGACTTCGAGGACGCCAACTCCCCCCTGTGGGAGAACTGCGTGTCCGGGCAGCTCAACCTGCGCGAGGCGCTCGACCGGGCGATCGACTTCGAGACCGGCGGCAAGACGTACGCGCTGCGGCCCGACGACGAGCTGGCCACGATCGTGGTGCGCCCGCGCGGCTGGCACCTGGACGAGAAGCACGCCCAGGTGGACGGGCGGCCGGTGTCGGCGTCGCTGTTCGACTTCGGGCTCTACTTCTTCCACTGCGCGCGGCGGCAGCTCGACAAGGGCAAGGGGCCGTACTTCTACCTGCCGAAGATGGAGTCGCACCTGGAGGCGCGGCTCTGGAACGACGTGTTCACGCGGGCCCAGGAGCTCCTGGGCATCCCGTACGGCACCATCAGGGCCACCGTGCTCATCGAGACCTACCCGGCGGCGTTCGAGATGGAGGAGATCCTCCACGAGCTGCGCGACCACTCGTCCGGGCTCAACGCGGGCCGCTGGGACTACCTGTTCAGCGTGATCAAGAAGTTCCGCACGCGGGGGCGGGAGTTCCTGCTGCCCGAGCGGAACGCGGTGACCATGACGGCGCCGTTCATGCGGGCCTACACCGAGCTGCTGGTGCGCACGTGTCACAAGCGCGGCGCGCACGCCATCGGCGGGATGGCGGCGTTCATCCCGTCGCGGCGCGACGCCGAGGTGAACGCGGTGGCGCTGGAGAAGGTGCGGGCGGACAAGACGCGCGAGTCGGGCGACGGGTTCGACGGCTCCTGGGTGGCCCACCCCGACCTCGTGCCGGTGTGCCGCGAGGTGTTCGACGGCGTCCTGGGGGACCGGCCCAACCAGCTCGACCGGCTGCGCGAGGACGTCAGCGTCTCGGCCGCCGACCTGCTGTCGGTCTCCGAGACGCCCGGCCAGATCACCGAGACGGGCCTGCGCAACAACGTCGACGTGGCCCTGCGCTACCTGGCCGCCTGGATGGGCGGGCTGGGCGCGGTCGCGATCCACAACCTCATGGAGGACGCCGCGACGGCCGAGATCTCGCGTTCGCAGATCTGGCAGTGGATCCACAACGACATCACGCTGGCCGACACCGGCGAGCGGGTGACCAAGGAACTGGTCGAGCGGATCATCGCCGAGGAGCTGGACCGGGTCTCCGCCGAGCCTGGCTACGACGAGCGGCTGTTCGGGCAGGCGACGGCGCTGTTCAAGGAGGTGGCGCTGGACGACGACTTCGCCGAGTTCCTGACGCTGCCGGCGTACGCCCGAATGCCGTAGATGCGGGCGTGCATAAGCGGCCCCCCGAAAACCACCCGGACGACCTCCGAAAACTGGCCATAAGGGTGGAAACAGTCGCACACTAGAGGTGACGGACCTGGAGAGTGACTGGTGCTCGACACGCTGACGGCGGCGTTGCGCTCGCTGCTGCCTCCCGACTCGGTGATCACCGACCCGGTACGCCTGCGCACCTACGAGTGCGACGGGCTGACCAGCCACCGGGCGACACCGGGCGTGGTCGTGCTGCCTGCCACGGCCGAGCAGGTCGCCGGGGTCGTCCGGAGGTGCAATGACTTCGGGGTGCCGTTCGTGGCCAGGGGGTCGGGCACGGGCCTGTCGGGCGGCGCGCTCCCCCGCGAGGACGGCGTGCTCATCGTCACCTCCAGGATGCGGCGGATCCTGGAGATCGACCTGCCCGACCGCCGGGCCGTGGTCGAGCCGGGCGTGACCAACCTGGCGATCACCGAGGCGGTCCGCGAGCAGGGCTACTACTACGCCCCCGACCCCTCCAGCCAGCAGGTCTGCTCGATCGGCGGCAACGTGGCCGAGAACTCCGGCGGCGCCCACTGCCTCAAGTACGGCTTCACCGTCAACCACGTCGAGGCGTGCGAGATCGTCACCCCCGACGGCGACCTGGTCGTCCTCGACCGCATGGACCCGGGCTACGACCTGCTCGGCGCGTTCGTCGGGTCGGAGGGCACGCTGGGGATCGCCACCAAGATCACCGTACGGCTGAGCCGGACGCCGGAGGCGGTGACCACCGTGCTGGCCGCGTTCGAGGACATCGAGCAGGGCGGCCGGGCGGTGTCGGCGATCATCGGGGCGGGCATCGTCCCGGCCGCGATCGAGATGATGGACGCGCTGGCCATCGAGGCCGCCGAGGAGGCGGTGGCCTGCTCCTACCCGGCGGGCGCGGGCGCGGTGCTGATCGTCGAGCTGGACGGGCCGCGGGAGTCGGTCGAGCGGCAGTTCGCCCAGCTCGCGGAGATCTGCTCGGGCGCGTTCGAGCTGCGCGTGGCGGCCGGTCCCGAGGAGCGCGCGGCCATCTGGAAGGGCCGCAAGTCGGCCTTCGCGGCGGTGGGCCGGATCAGCCCGGCCTACATCGTCCAGGACGGCGTCGTGCCGCGCACGTCGCTGCCCGGCGTGCTGGCGGCCATCGACCGGCTCTCGCGCGAGCACGGCATCAGGGTGGCCAACGTCTTCCACGCCGGCGACGGCAACCTGCACCCGCTCGTGCTGTTCGACGACGCCGAGCCGGGCGCGGGCGAGCGGGCCGAGGCGGTCTCGGGCGCGATCCTCGACCTGTGCGTCGAGCACGGCGGCTCGATCACCGGCGAGCACGGCGTCGGGGTGGACAAGGCCCGCTACATGCCGAAGATGTTCACCGCGGCCGACCTGGACACCATGCAGCTCGTCCGGTGCGCGTTCGACCCGGGCGGCCTGTCCAACCCGGGCAAGGTGTTCCCCACGCCGCGGCTGTGCGGCGAGGTGCCGGGCGTGCGCAAGGGCGCGCACCCGCTGGTCGAGTCGGGCAGGGCGGAGCAGTTCTGATGGCCGATCCGTTCTCGGGCACCGGCGTGACGGTCCGGGCGGCCGCTCCCGATGACCCGGTGCTCCGGTGGGGAGCCCGGTGGGTGGCGCTGCCGGAGACGGTCGAGGAGGTCGCCGCCGTGCTGCGCGCCTGCGCCGCGCGTGATCTGGCGGTGGTGCCCGTGGGCGGCGGCACGAAGCTGCACTGGGGGCCGCCGCCGGAGCGGTGCGACGTGCTGCTCGACCTGCGCCGCATGGACGAGGTCCTGGAGCACGCGGCGGGCGACCTCGTGGTGCGCGTCCAGGCCGGGGTGAGGATGGGGGCGCTGGCGGAGGTGCTCGCGGCGCGGGGGCAGGAGCTGGCGCTCGACGTGCCGTCCGCCCGCGAGGCGACCGTCGGGGGCACCCTCGCCGCCGGCCTGCCCGGCCCTCGCGCCTTCCGGTACGGCGCCGCCCGCGACCTGCTCATCGGCGTCACGGTGGTGCTGGCCGACGGCACGGTCGCCCGGTCGGGCGGCAAGGTGGTCAAGAACGTCGCGGGCTACGACCTCGGCAAGCTCTTCACCGGCTCGTACGGCACCCTCGGGGTGATCGCGGAGGCCACGTTCCGGCTGCATCCGCTGCCCGGCGAGCGGAGCTGGGTGGTCGCCGGGCTGCCCGCGGCCGACGTGCCGGCGATCGCGGCGGCGCTGGCGGCCTCGCAGGCCGAGCCGAGCGCGGTCGAGGTGGACCGTCCGGAGCCGGGCGGGCCGGTGACGCTGGCCGCGCTGGTGGAGGGCACGGCGGCCGGCGCGCGGGCCGAGGCGTTGCGCGACCTGGCCGGCGCCGGGGCGGTGACCGGCGAGCCGCCGTCCTGGTGGGGACGCGTCCCACGGGACGAAGTGCTGGTCGAGGTGCGTTTTCCACCCGCCGCGGCCGGGGTGGTGCTGCGGGCGGCGGCCGGGTGCGGCCTGTCGCTGCGCGGGTCGGTGGTCGCCGGGCGGGTGCTGCTGGAGCCGCCGGCCCCCGTCGCCGAGGACGTCCTGCCGGGCCTGGTGGCCGGGCTGCGGGAGCGGGTCGAGGCCGCGGGCGGCCGGGTGAACGTGCTGGCCGCGCCGTACGCCGGGATCGACAGGTGGGGGCGGGTGAGCGCGCTGCCGTTGATGCGGCGGGTCAAGGAACGGTTCGATCCGGGACGCAGGATGTCGCCCGGACGGCTGACGGGAGGCGTCTGACCATGGACCCGGAGCTGGACCCGAAGATCGACGCGAAGATCGACGCGAAGATCGACCCTGTGCTGATCGGCGACTGCGTGCACTGCGGGTTCTGCCTGCCGACGTGCCCGACGTACGCGTTGTGGGGCGAGGAGATGGACTCGCCGCGCGGGCGCATCCACCTGATGAAGCAGCACGTCGAGGGCACCCCGGTCACGCCGGAGATGGCCGGGCACTTCGACGCCTGCCTGGGCTGCATGGCGTGCGTCACGGCGTGCCCGTCGGGCGTGCGCTACGACCGGCTGATCGAGCAGACGCGGGCGGAGGTCGAGCGCACGCACGTGCGGGAGCCGCGGGAGCGGGCCGTGCGGGAGATCGTGTTCAGCCTGTTCCCCTACCCGCGCAGGCTGCGGCTGCTGCGGCCGACGATGTGGCTGGCCGGGCGGATGGCGCCGTTCCTCACACGCGTCCACCCGAGCCTGGGGGCCATGGCCGCGCTCGCGCCGCGCGTGGAGCACCGGCAGCGCCTGCCGCGCCTGGTCAGGGCCAGGGGCAGGCGCAGGGCGGTGGTGGGGATGCTCACCGGGTGCGTGCAGGGCGAGTTCTTCCCGCAGGTGAACGCGGCCACCGCGCGGGTGCTGGCGCTGGAGGGCTGCGACGTGCTCGTCCCGGCCGGGCAGGGCTGCTGCGGGGCGCTCAGCGTGCACGCCGGGCGCACCGGGCAGGCCCGGCGGCTGGCGCGCCGGACGATCAGCGCGTTCAGGAGGGCGGGGGTGGACACGGTCGTGGTGAACGCGGCCGGCTGCGGCTCGACCATGAAGGAGTACGGCGAGCTGTTCGGCGCCGACCCCGGGTTCCGGGTGACGGACCTGTCGGAGTTCCTGGCCGAGCTGGGCCCGGTGGCCAGGCGGCATCCGCTGCCGCTCACGGTCGCCTACCACGACGCCTGTCACCTGGCCCACGCGCAAGGCGTCCGCGCGCAGCCGCGCGAGCTGCTGCGCGGCATCCCCGGGCTTGAGCTGCGGGAGATCCCCGAGTCGGCGATCTGCTGCGGGTCGGCGGGGACGTACAACATCCTGCAACCCCAGGCGGCCCGCGACCTCGGCGACCGCAAGGCCGAGGCGGTCGGCTCGACCGGGGCCGAGCTGCTGGTCTCGGCCAATCCGGGGTGCACGATGCAGATCGCCTCGGCGATGCGCCGGGCCGGGAAGGAGATCAGGGTGGCCCACACCGCCGAGGTGCTGGACGCGTCCCTGCGCGGGGTGTCGCTGTGAGCGTGCAGTCGGTCGAGCGGGCGCTCGACGTGCTGGAGGCGCTGGCCGGGCACGGCGGCGAGGCCGGGCTGTCGGAGATCGCGGCCACGACGGGCCTGCCGTACGGGACCATCCACCGGCTGCTCCAGACGCTGCTCGCCCGCGGATACGTGCGCCAGGAGTCCGACCGCCGGTACGCGCTCGGCGGCGGGCTGGTCCGCCTGGGCGGCATCGCCGAGAGCATGGTGGGCGTATGGGCGCAGCCGTACCTGGCGCGGATGGTGGAGCTGTCCGGCGAGACCGCGAACCTGGCCGTGCTCGAAGGCGACTTCGTGGTCTACGTGGCGCAGGTGCCCTCGCCGCGCAGGCTGCGCATGTTCGCCGAGGTCGGCCGGCGGGTGCTGCCGCACAGCACGGCCGTGGGCAAGGCGCTGCTGGCCGGGCGGAGGGCCGCCGAGGCGATGGCGGTGTTCGAGCGTACGGGCATGCCGCGGCGCACCCCGAACACGATCACGGACGCGGCCGGCATGCTGGCCGAGCTCGACCGGGTCAAGGAGCGCGGCTACGCGACGGACCTGGGCGAGGAGGAGCTGGGCGTGCACTGCCTGGCGGTGCCCGTCCGGGACGGCGACCGGGTGGTGGCCGCGATGTCGGTGTCGGGGCCGGCCGAGCGCATCGACGCCCTCGACCGCGACGAGCTGGCCGAGGGCATGCGGAAGATCGCCCTCGACTTCGGCCGCGAACTCGCCCCCGCCTCCTCGAAGTAGCCGCAGCGGCGGGGCTCCGCCGGTTATTCTGTTGCGCTGTGAGCAACAGCACGACGGTTCAGTCCGTCGACCGGGCCATCGCGATCCTGGAGATCCTGGCCCGCGAGGGCGCCACCCGGGTGACGGACCTCGCGGTCGAGCTCGACGTGCACAAGTCCACCGCGTTCCGGCTGCTGGCCGCCCTGGAGCAGGGCGGGCTCGTGGAGCAGAGCGGCGACCGGGGGCGCTACCGGCTCGGGTTCGGCGTCGTACGGCTGGCCGGCGCGGCCACGGCCCAGCTCGACCTGTCCAGGGAGAGCCGCGAGGTGTGCCTGCGCCTGGCCGAGGCGGTCGGCGAGACCGTCAACATCGCGGTCCCCCAGGACGGCGACACGGTCAACATCAGCCAGGTGCGCGGCCCTGCGGCGATCAGCGGCCACAACTGGGTCGGCCAGCGCACCCCGTCGCACGCCACCTCCAGCGGCAAGGTGCTGCTCGCCTTCGGCGCCCTGCGCCTGGCCGGCGAGCTGGAGCGCTACACGCCGCGCACCGTCACCTCCCCCGCCGGCCTGGGCCTGGAGGAGATCAGGGAGCGCGGCTGGGCGGCCACGGTGGAGGAGCTGGAGGTCGGCCTGAACGCCGTGGCGGCCCCGATCAGGGGGGCCGACGGCTCGGTGGTGGCCGCCGTCAGCGCGTCGGGCCCGTCCTACCGGCTCACGCCCGAGCGGCTGCCCGAGGTCGGCGAGCTGCTCGCCGAGGGCGCGAGGGAGATAAGCCAGCGCATCGGCTATTACCGTTGAGAGCATGTGCAGAAGCATCAAGACCCTCCGACCGCCGTACGCCGAGAGCGTGACCGAGGAGGACGTGCGGGCCGCCGCCCTTCAGTACGTCAGGAAGATCTCCGGATTCCGCGCCCCCGCCGCCCACAACGCCGAGGCGTTCGACCGGGCGGTGGAGGCCATCACCAGGGCGTCCGAGGAACTGCTGGGAGCGCTGGAAGTGCGCGGAGGCCGCTGAACGGCCCGCGCCGGGGAAGCGGTCAGCGGGTGGCGGGGCCTTCCGGCGTGCAGAAGATCTTGAGTTCGACCTCCTTGCCGTCCTCCGGCTCGAACTCCACCTTCGCCTCCTGGGCCGGGCCGGGCTCGACGCCGTCCACCGAGTAGCCCTGGGCGGGGCTCCAGGAGCGCAGGGTGACCAGGCCGCCGGAGCAGGAGGCGATCACCGTGCCGGCCTCGGTGCGCATGAGCCGGTCCTGGGCGCGGGCGGACGTCCGGGGCATGGGCGTGACGGCGCGCGCGGTGGCCGTGGAGAGGGCGGCGCGCACCTCCGGCCCGCTGAGCACCCGGCTGGAGGTGCCGGTCACCTCGGTTCCGAGCAGGCCGAGCACGGCCACGGCCGTCCCGGTCGCGGCGGCCGCGGTGACGGCCCAGGCCAGCACGAGACGCTTCACGCTCTCACCCTCCCCCATGTACGGCTAAGCGCAGGTTAAGGCGACACTAAGGATGCTCGGGGCATCGTCAGGGACCGTCTACGGTTTGGGTATATGGCTGACATCCTGCTCATCGAAGACGACGTGACCATCCGCACGTCGTTGAGCCGGGGCCTGCGCGATCTCGGCCACGCGGTCTCCTCCTCCCCGACCGCGCTGGAGGGGTTGCGGCTGGCCGTGCAGGACCGTCCCGACCTGATCGTGCTCGACCTGGGCCTGCCCGACCTCGACGGCGTCGAGCTGCTGCGCATGTTGCGGGCGGTGAGCCGGGTGCCGGTGATCGTGGCGACCGCCCGCGACGGCGACGCCGAGATGGTGCCCGTCCTCGACGCGGGGGCCGACGACTACGTGGTCAAGCCGTACAGCGCCCGGCAGCTCGACGCCCGGGTGCGGGCGGTGCTGCGGCGCGCGGGCGAGGCCGTGCCGGAACCGCTGGCCGTGGGCGGCCTGCGCGTCGATCCCCGGGCTCGTACGGCCACGCTCGACGGCGTGTCGCTCGACCTCACGCCGCGCGAGTTCGACGTGCTGCACTTCCTGGCGGCGCGGCCCGGCGAGGTGGTCACCAAGCGCGAGCTGCTGACGGAGGTGTGGCGGCTCCCGTACGGCGGCGCCGACAAGACCGTGGACGTGCACCTGTCGTGGCTGCGCAGGAAGCTGGGCGAGACCGCGGCGGAACCCCGCTACCTGCACACCGTCAGAGGCGTCGGGGTCAAGCTGGTCGAGCCGTCGTGAGGCGCTGGCTGGCGCTGCTGGTGGCGGCGACGACGTCGCTCGTGCTGATCGCACTGCTGGTGCCGATGGCGCTGCTGATCGGGACGGTGGCCGAGAACGGCGCGATGAGCCGGGCCACCGCCGCCGCCGAGTCCGTCGCGGTCGCGGTCGGCACGCCCGACCTGCCGCTGGCCGTCGAGCAGGTGCCCCGGCGGGTGACGGTGTTCCTGCCCGGCGGGAAGACGATGGGCGCGCCCGCCGCCCGCTCCGACGCCGTACGGCTGGCCGCGACCGGCCGGAGCGTGACCGCCGTCGCCCCCGGCGGCCGGGAGGTGCTGGTGTCGGCGCAGTCGACCGGCGGCACGGCCGTGATCAGGGTGTTCGTGCCGGACGACGAGCTGACGCACGGCGTGCGGGCCGCCTGGCTGGCGCTGCTGGTGCTCGGGCTGGGGCTCGTGGTGCTCGGCATCGTGCTGGCCGACCGGCTGGCCCTGGCCGTGACCAGGCCCGTGGTCGGGCTGGCGCGGGTGTCGCACCGGCTGGCCGGCGGCGACCTGAGCGCGCGGGCCGAGCCGGGCGGGCCGCCCGAGGTGCGGTCGGTGGCACTGGCGCTCAACCATCTGGCCGGGCGCATCGGCGACCTGCTGGCCGCCGAACGTGAGTCGGTCGCCGACCTGTCCCACCGGCTGCGCACGCCGCTGACCGGCCTGCGGCTGGAGGCGGAGTCGCTGCGCGACCCGGAGGAGGCCGCCCGCGTGCAGACCAGGGTGGACGCGCTGGAACGGGCGGTCAGCGCGGTCATCACCGAGGCGCGGCGGCGCTCGGCCGGGCGCGGCCCCTGCGACGCGGCCGAGGTGGTCCGGGAGCGGGTGCGCTTCTGGTCGGTGCTGGCCGAGGACCAGGGACGGCCGGTGTCGGTCTCGCTGCCCGAGGCTCCCGCGCCGGTCGCCGTCGGCGGCGAGGAGCTGGCCGCGTGCGTGGACGCGCTGCTCGGCAACGTGTTCGCGCACACCCCGGAGGGGACCGCCATGGCCGTACGGCTGTCGTCCCGGCCCGGCGGGGCGCTGCTGGTCGTGGAGGACTCGGGGCCGGGGTTCGACCCGGAGTTGCTGGAGCGGGGGAACAGCGGGGGCGGCTCGACCGGGCTCGGGCTGGACATCGCCCGGCGTACCGCCGAGTCCTGCGGCGGCACGCTGGCCGTCTCCACGCCGGAGGGCGGCGGGGCCCGCGTGGAGCTGACGCTGACCGCCCCCTGACGCGGGTCAGCAGTCCTTGAGTATGCCTTCCATGGCGCTCTTCTCGCCGTCGGTGATCCAGACGTCGTACTTGCTCTTCACGTCGATCTGGCGGGCGATGTAGGCGCACCGGTACGCCTTGCGCGGCGGCAGCCAGGTGGCCGCGTCGGAGTCGCTCTTCTGGTTGTTCAGCGGGCCGTCCACCGCCAGCAGGTTCAGCGGGTCGTTGGCGAACTCCTTGCGCTTGGTGGGCGACCACTGCTGGGCGCCCTTCTGCCAGGCGTCCGACAGCGGCACCAGGTGGTCGATCTGGACGGCCGTGCTGGTGTCCTGGCCGCGCTTGAACTTGATGGTCTTGCCGCTGTAGGGGTCGTCCAGCGTGCCGGTGAGCACGATGCAGTCGTGGGTGCCCGACTTGAACGTCTCGTCCTTCATGTCGCGCTTGAGGATGTCGTTGCGGGTGTCGCAGCCGTTGTGGTCGACGTCGGCCCAGGCGGGGCCGAACGCGTCCCGGTCGAAGCCGGTGCGCGGGGCGCGGCCCTTGACCTTGAGCTTGTCCAGCTTCTTGCGGGCGTCCGAGACGGACGCCGAGTCCGGCTTGGCCGGGTCCGGGCCGCCGCCCGACTGCGCCGCCAGGCCGCCGCAGCCGGTCAGCATGGTCACTGCGGCCAGACCGGCCGTGAACGCCCGTACGCGCACGTCATCTCCCAGACTTCGGTTTTCGTAAAGTCTAGGTATAGCAAGTACCCCTAAATGGTCTCATAACGCCAAAATGGCGTCCAAGAGCCACTCTGCCAGGTACGACGTGAACGACGACCTGACGTGGATCCGGTACACGCCGGACGTCCGCCGTTCCAGGATCACCGAGGTCTTCCCCAGGAACGTCTGGGCGTGCCCGGGGAACACGTCCGGATGCAGGTCCACCGGACAGCCGGTGATCAGGACGTCGTCCGCCGCCGGCCCGGACAGCTCCAGGATCGTGCGCTGCCCGGAGACGTCCACCCAGCCGGGACCGGGCACGGCGTCCCCGGCGACCAGCCACCAGGACGGGCCGAGCCGCAGCCCCACGCCGGGATCGGCGCCCCGGACCTCCCACATCGGCTCGAACGGCAGCTCGCGCAGCCGCGCCGACGGCCCGCTCGCCGCCGCGAACCGCCCGGCGAACGCCGCCGCCGGGCTCTCCCGCGCCGGGAGGCCCCCGAGGAGCGCGGGCGCGTCCTCCTCCAGGGGGTCGCCGTCGCGGCGGGCGTTGTCCGGGTCGTACAGGACCGGCTCGACGACCGTCACGCCGTGCGCCGCCGTCCCCGACACCGCCGTGAGCCGGTCCCCCGGCACGACGTCCCTGACCATGGCCAGCGCGAACGTCCGGCCGAGCGCCGCACTGGCGTAGCCGGAGGTCACGTGGCCCAGCATGGGCGCGCCCGGCCCGCCCCTGACGAGCTGGGCCCCCTCCTCGATCGGCGTCGCGGGGTCGTCGGCCAGCAGCCCGACCAGGCGCTTGCGGCCGTCCCGCGCGGTGTCGGGGCGGGCGTGCGAGCGTCTGCCCACGAAGTCGGGCTTGCGCGGGGAGACGATCCACGACATGCCGAGGTCGTGCGGCGTGACCGTGCCGTCGGTCTCCTGGCCGACGATGGCGAACCCCTTCTCGGCCCGCAGCACGTGCATCGCCTCGGTCCCGTACGGCACCGCGCCCAGCCCCAGCACCGCCTCCCACAACGCCCTGCCGTACGGCCAGGGCACGTTGACCTCGTAGGCCAGCTCGCCGGAGAAGCTGATCCTGAACACCCGGCCGGGCACGCCGAGCACGTCCGTCTCCGCGTACCGCATGAAGGGCAGGCCGAGCGCGCCGGGCGCGACGGCGGCGATCACCCGCCGCGCCTTGGGTCCGGCCACGACCACCGTCGCCCAGTGGTCGGTCACCGAGGTGAGGGAGACGTCGAGCCGCGGCCACTCGGTCTGCCGCCACTCCTCCAGCCAGTCGAGCACCGCGGCCGCGTTGCCGGTGGTCGTGGTCATGAGGTAGTGGTCGTCGGCCAGCCTGGTGGTGGTGCCGTCGTCGAACACCATGCCGTCGGCCCGGCACATGAGCCCGTACCGGCAGGCGCCGACGGCGAGCGTGGAGTACATGTTGGTGTAGATCCGGTCCAGGAACACGCCCGCGTCCGCGCCCCGGACGTCGATCTTGCCCAGGGTGGAGGCGTCCATGGCGGCGACGGAGGTGCGGGCGGCCCGGCACTCGCGCTGCACGGCCGCCTCCATCGGCTCGCCGTCCAGCGGGAAGTAGCGGGGGCGCTTCCACTGGCCGACGTCCTCGAACACCGCTCCCGCCGCGACGTGCGAGGCGTGCATGGCAGTGGTCCTGACCGGGTCGGAGAGCGCGCCCCGGTCCCGTCCGGCCAGCGTCGCGAACGACACCGGCGTGTACGGCGGCCGGAACGTGGTCGTGCCCACCTGCCCGGGCGTGGTCCCGAGCAGGGCCGACATCACGCCCACGACGACCGCGCCCGACGTCTTGCCCTGGTCGGCGCCGGTGCCCGCGGTGGTGTACCGCTTGACGTGCTCGACCGAGCGCATCCCGGTCCCGGTCGCCCTGGCCAGGTCGGCCACGGTCACGTCGCGGTGCAGGTCGGCGAAGGCGGGCTCGTCGCCGTCCCCGTCGACCAGCCACAACGCCGCCGGTGGCCGCGGGGGCCGCTCGTCGCACTCCGGCACGCGCAGCTCGCGGGCGGCGGATCCGGCGGCCTCCCGTCCGGCGGCGTGGCCGTCGGCGATGGCCTCGCGGGTGCCGTACAGGCCGCGGCAGGCGCCCGCGGAGCGTTCGGCCTGGGCCGAGACGTGCGGGACGAACGCCTGCGACGCCTCGTCGAAGCGCACCCGTCCCTGCGACTGGCTGAACAGGTGCACGGCGGGGTTCCAGCCGCCCGCCACGGCCAGCAGGTCGGCCTCGATGTGCCGCTCCCCCACCCGCACGCCGGTCAGCACGCCGTCCGGCCCGGCCGTGGTGCCGGTCACCACCTGCCCGGCCAGGGCGTCGGCGGTGAGCCCTTCGGGGCGCGGGTCGACGATCGCGGCGATCTCCACACCGGCCGCGCGCAGGTCCCCGGCGGCCTCGTAGCCGGAGTCGGCGCAGGCGAACACGACCGCGCGGCGGCCGGGGAGCACGCCGTACCGGTTGACGTAGGCGCGGGCGGCCGAGGCCAGCATGACGCCGGGCCGGTCGTTGCCGGGGAAGGCGAGCGAGCGTTCGTGCGCGCCGGTCGCCAGGACCACCCGGCGGGCCCTGATGTGCCACAGCCGCTCGCCGCGCGCCCGCCGTTCCACCGCCACCACGTAGCCGTGGTCGTGGTAGCCGACGGCCGTGGTCCTGGTGAGCACCCGCACGCCGGACAGATCCAGCGAGTCCACCCAGTCCAGCGCGGGTGCGCCGTCCAGCAGCACCCGGCTGTTCAGCAGGTCGCCGCCGAGGCGGGGCTGGTCGTCGAGCAGGATCACCCGGGCCCCGCGCGCCGCGGCGGCCGCGGCGAGCCCGGCCGGGCCGCCGCCGACCACCAGCACGTCGCAGTGCAGGTAGCCCTTGTCGCAGCGGCGGTCGTCGGCCGCGCCCAGGTCCACCCGGCCCTTGCCGCTCAGGCTCCACGCCTCCAGACCGTCGTACAGCTCCACGGTCGTGGCCGCCAGCATCGGGTCGGCGCCGACGCGGACCAGGGCGTTCGGCTCCTCGGGGCCGGCCGAGAAGACGCCGCGCGGGCGGCCGGACTCCACGCCCCGGCCCACCACGCGCACCCCGTTGCGCAGCAGCGCGGCGGCCAGCGTGTCGCCCGGTTCCCCCTGGAGGGGACGGCCGTCGAAGGTGAACCTCATGGCGCCTTCCTGATCTCGTGCGTGACCGTGTGCCGTTCGACGGTGAACCAGGTCCGGCAGCCGTGGGTGTGGAACCAGCGTTCGCGGAACCAGCCCTTGGGGTTGTCGCGCAGGAAGACGTAGGCGGCCCACTCCTGGTCGGACAGCTCGGCGGGGGCCTGCGGATACGGAACCCCGGCCTGGCCGCCGTAGTGGAACTCGTTCTCGTCGCGGGGGCCGCAGTGGGGGCAGTCGAGGAGCAGCATCAGTGGGCCACCGCCGCCGCGCCGTGCTCGTCGATGAGCGCGCCCGTGGTGAACCGCTCCAGCGCGAACGGCTCGGCCAGCGGGTGCGGCCGGCCGTTGGCGATCGTGTCGGCGTACACCCAGCCGGAGCCGGGGGTCGCCTTGAAGCCGCCGGTGCCCCAGCCGGCGTTGACGTAGAGGCCGTCCACGGGGGTGGCGCCGATGATCGGGGACGCGTCCGGCGAGACGTCGACGATCCCGGCCCACGTCCGCAGCACGCGGACCCGGCTGAAGAGCGGGAACAGCTCCAGGGCCGCCGCCATCTGCGCCTCGATCACGTGGAACCCGCCGCGCTGCCCGTAGGAGTTGTACGCGTCGATGCCCGCCCCCATGACCAGCTCGCCCTTGTGCGCCTGGCTGACGTACACGTGGACGGCGTTGGACATGACCACGCAGTCGAGCACCGGTTCCAGCAGTTCCGACACCAGCGCCTGGAGCGGGTGCGACTGCAGCGGCAGCCGGAGGCCGGCCCGCTCGGCCAGGACCGAGGTGTGCCCGGCCGAGGCGAGTGCGACCTTGCCGGCCGCGATGGGCCCGCGCGAGGTCCGCACGCCGGTCACCCGGTTCCCGGTGATCTCGAACCCGGTGACCTCGCACCCCTGGATCAGGTCGACGCCGTACGCGTCCGCCTTGCGGGCCAGCGCCCACGCGACGTGGTCGTGCTTGGCGATGCCGCCGCGCCGCTGCAACGTGGCCCCCAGAACGGGGTAGCGCGCCCGGTCGGACACGTTGACGATCGGGCAGAACTTCCTGACCTCGTCGGCGTCCAGCCATTCGGCGTCCACGCCGTTGAGCCGGTTGGCGTTGACCCGCCGCCTGCCCTCGCGCACGTCGCCCAGGTTGTGCGCCAGGTTGAGCACGCCGCGCTGACTGAACTGCAGGTCGTAGTCCAGGTCCTCGCTCAGGCCCTCCCACAGCTTCAGGGAGTGCTCGTAGATGGCGGCGCTCTCGTCCCACAGGTAGTTGGAGCGGATGATGGTGGTGTTGCGCGCCATGTTCCCGCCGGCCAGCCAGCCCTTCTCCAGGACGGCGACGTTCGTCAGGCCGTGGTTCCTGGCCAGGTAGTAGGCGGTGGCCAGGCCGTGCCCGCCGCCGCCCACGACGACCACGTCGTAGGAGGGCCTCGGATCGGGGTTGCGCCAGAGGAAGCCGGGGTGGGTCAACGTCTGATCTTCTCCATCTGGGGGTCGAACAGCGGCTCGGCGGCGACCTCCGCGGGCACGCGGCGGCCGAAGTAGGAGATGTCCACCCGCGTCCCGGGTCCGGCCAGCTCGGAGGGCAGCCAGGCGTAGGCGATGGGACGGCCGACGGTGTGCCCGTACGCGGCGCTGGTGACGTACCCGACGACGCGGCCGGCGTGCGAGACCGGTTCCTTGCCCATGACGACCTCCGCGCTGAGCAGCGGCACGAGCCTGCGGGACGGCTCGGCGGAGAGCGCGTCGCGGCCGTGGAAGTCCTTGTCCGCCTTGACCGCGAACCCCAGCCCGGCCTCGTACGGGTCGTGCTCGGTGGTCATGTCCACGCCCCAGAGCCGGTACCCCTTCTCCAGCCGGAGGCTGTTGAACGCGGCCCGCCCGCCCGCGACCGGCATCCCGGTGGCCATGAGCGTGTCCCACAGCTTGAGGCCCATGTCGGCGCCGGTGTAGAGCTCCCAGCCCAGCTCGCCCACGTACGAGACGCGCATCGCCAGCACCGGCACCTGCCCGACGTACCCGGACCGGCAGGTGAAGTAGCGGAAGTTCTCGTTGGACAGGTCCATGTCGGTGAGCCCCTGCACCAGTTCCCTCGCCTGCGGCCCCCACACGCCGACGCAGCAGGTGCCGGACGTGATGTCCCTGATGTGCACGCCGCGGGGGGCGTGCCGGGTCAGCCAGTCGAGGTCGAGGTTGCCGTTCGCGCCGAGCTGGAACCTGTCCTCCTCCAGCCGCGCCGCCGTGAGGTCGGAGCGGATGCCGCCGCCGGCGTCCAGGAGCAGGGTGTAGGTGACCGTCCCGGGCCGTTTGTCGACGTTGTTCGTGGTCATGTGCTGGAGGAACGCCGCCGCGCCAGGGCCGCTGACCTCGATGCGCTTGAGCGAGGTCATGTCGTGGAGCGCGACCCGCTCGCGGGTGGCCCACGCCTCGGCGGCGGCGACGGGCGACCAGTAGCGGCCGGCCCACGCGTCCCGCCGGTCGGCGCCGATCCGAGGCTCTTCGAGGCCGGCGAGCAGCGGCTCGTTCGCCTCGAACCAGTGCGGCCGCTCCCACCCGGCCGACTCCAGGAAGAACGCGCCCAGTTCCACCTGGCGGGGGTGGAACGGGCTGGTCCGCATCGGGCGCGGCGACTCCATGGGCTGCAGCGGGTGGATGACGTCGTAGACCTCGACGAAGTTCTGCCTGCCGCGCTCCTCGACGTAGGCGGGCGACAGTTGCGCCTGCTCGAACCTGGCGAGCTCGCACTCGTGCACGTCCACCTGCGACCGGCCGGTCACCAGCAGCTCGGCCACCGCCCTGGCCACCCCGGCCGAGTGTGTCACCCAGACGGCCTCGGCCAGCCAGAACCCGTCCAGGTGCGGCGCCTCACCGATCAGCGGGAAGCCGTCGGCGGTGAAGGAGAAGACGCCGTTGATGCCGTCCTCGTACTTGGACTCGGCGAGCGCGGGCAGCAGTTCGGCCGCGTCGCGCCAGGCGGGGTCGAAGTCCTCCTCGGTGAACGACTGGACCGAGGGCATGGTGGTGCCCTTCGGGCCGATCTCGTGCTGGGCGACCGGCATCGGGCGGTGGGCGTAGGAGCCGATGCCGATGCGGTCGCCGTGCTGCCGGGCGTACAGGTCCCGGTCCTGGTGGCGGAGGATGGGGCCCTCGGGCTGCGGGGGCAGCGGGCCGGACTTCGCGTACTGGTGGGCCAACGGCAGCAGCGGCACGGTCAGCCCGGCCAGCTCGCCGATCGAGGGGCCCCAGAAACCGGCCGCGCACACGATCACGTCGGCCGGGATCGTCCGGTACTCCCCCTCGACCGCGCAGGACACGCCGGTGACCCGGCCGCCCTTCTGCTCGACGCCGATCACGGTGTGCCCGCCGAGGAACCGGGCGCCGCGTCCGGTGGCCCGCGCCGCCTGCGTCTCGCCGCACGCCACGGCGGCGGCCAGGCCGTCGCTGGGCACGTGCAGGCCGCCCAGCACCCGGCTCCGGTCCAGCATCGGCCACAGCCGGGCGCACTCCTCGGCGTCCAGCAGGCGGCCCTCGACGCCCCACGATTGCGCCCAGCCGAGCTTGCGGTGCAGGTCGGTCCAGCGCTCGGGGGTGGTGGCCACCTCCAGCCCGCCGACCTGCCGGAAGCAGTGCTCACCGAGCGCGGTGTACTTGCGCACGGTGTAGGCGGCGAACTCGGTCATGGTCTTCGACGGGTTCGTCTGGAAGACCAGGCCGGGGGCGTGCGAGCTGGAGCCGCCCGCGGCGAAGAGCGGGCCCTGCTCCACCACGGTGACGTCGGTCCAGCCGCGTTCGGTGAGCTCGTCGGCCACCGCGCATCCCACGATCCCCGCCCCGATGATCACTACGCGCGGCCGACCCATCACGCCTCCGGTTGTTCCTTATTACGCAACACGCACCGGACTACGCAACGAACATAAAGCCCCGAATCCTCGGGGACAAGAGCTAGCCGAGCGGCGAGGTGTCCCGCCCCAGGTACGTCACCGCTCCCGCGTCGGCCACCGCCAGCTCGGCGAACCCGAGCCGGTCGTAGAACGCCCGCGCCGGCGCGTTGGTGCTGACCATCCCCAGGTGCAGCCGCGCGACCCCGGCGGCACGCAGGCCGTCGACCAGGGCGCTCATGAGCCGGCGTCCCCAGCCCTTGCCCTGCCAGTCGGGCAGCAGGTCGATGTGCAGGTGGGCGGGGTGACCGGCCAGCTCGGGCACCAGCATGCGCTCGGGCCGGTGGTGCAGGGCGAGCATCACGTCGTCGGCCGTGACCGGCGGATCTGCGGGAAGGGGGCAACGTCCGGCGGACCTCGGGATCCACTCCTCGCGGTAGCGGCGGACGAACGTCGCGGTGTCCGCGGTGCCCACGACGTAGCCGACGGCCTGGCCCGTGCCGTCGTCCAGGACGTGGGCGTGCTCGGGCTCCAGGGTCACGTAGGGGACGGCGAAGATGTCGCCCATGAGCAGGTCGGAGGCGTAGTGGCCGCGGGCGTCGCCACCGGCGTCGGCGGTACGCACGCAGATGTCGTAGACGGCGGCCAGATCGGCGGAACGATACGGACGTACGAAGGGGGCGGTCATTCCCGACAACGTACTAGAAGGACCCTCTACGTGATCAGGATGCCGCCGTCGACCGGCAGCGTCACGCCGGTGACGTACGAGGAGGCGTCGCCGGCCAGGAAGACCGCCGCCGCCACCAGCTCGGCCGGATCTCCGGCCCGCTTCATCGGCACCCGCAGCTCCAGCATGCGCTCCAGGTAGCCGGGGGGATACTGCTCGGTCATCTCCGAGGCGAAGAACCCCGGCTCCAGGCAGTTGACCCGGATGCCGCGCCGGGCCGTCCACTGCTGGGCCAGGTCGCGGGTGAGCCCGGCGACGGCCGCCTTCGACGCGCTGTAGGCGGCCTGTGGCAGCCCGGCGGTGGTCGCGCCGAGGATGCTGCCGACGTTGACGATCGACGACCCCGGCCGCATCACCCGCGCGCACGCCTGCGCCATCCAGTACGTGCCGTGCAGGTTGATCTCCACCACCCGGCGGAACTCCTCGGGCCGCTCGCGCAGCGCGGGGACGGCGGTGCCGACCCCCGCGTTGTTGATCAGCACGTCGACCGCCCCGAACTCGGCGACGGCCGCGGCGACCAGCGCGTCGCACTCCTCCGGGACCGCCACGTCGGTCTGGAGGGCCAGGCAACGGCGCCCGGTCTCCTCGACCAGACGCCGGGTCTCCTCCAGCCGTTCCCTGCGCCGGGCGCCGATCACGACGTCGGCGCCCGCCTCGGCCAGCCCGCGGGCGAAGGCCACGCCCAGCCCCGACGACGCGCCCGTGACGATGGCGACCTTGCCGTCGAGGCTGAAGCGCTCAAGCACGTCAGAGCCCGTATTCCTTGACGATGCGCTCGTGCCGCTCGATCTCGACGTCGATCTCGCGGGCCAGGTCGAGCCAGGCCAGCGGGTGCACCCAGCGCTCGGTGGCGTCGTCGAGCAGGGCGTCGACCTCGGAGGCCGACACGTCCGGCGGCACCGCGACCCAGCCGAACACGCCCGGCAGCGGCTCGCCGCTGGTCGGGTGGGTGACGGTGTAGTTCTCGTCGCTGTAGACCCACATCGGCCAGCCGCGCTCGGCCATGACCTCGGTGAACTCCGCCCAGTCCTCCTCGCTCGGCGCGGCGCCGTCGAAGAAGTAGCTGGTGTAGCCGCCGGGCCGCAGGATGCGCACGGCCGCGAACGGCGGCACGAAGTTCTGCTGCTCCTGCGGGTCCTCGGGGACGGGCTCCAGCAGCTGCGGGTCGAACACGACCAGGTCGCCCGCGTTGTAGTCCATGCCGCGCGGCTGCGGCAGCGCCAGCCGGGCGGTGGCCGGGCCGGTGCGGATGGACAACACCTGGCGCTGGCCGCCGTCGGGCGCCGGGAGGATGAGCCGGATCAGGCCCATCTCCTCCTCGATCGGGCCCTCCTTGGACTTGATCGGCATGCCGATCTTGGCCGCGCCCTTGCGCACGGTGTCCCAGTCCTCCGCCGAGGTGGCCATGACGATCATGCGCCAGATGTCCTCGTCGGTCAGCTCGTCGAGCACCTCCAGCAGCACGCCGGCGGCCCTGTCGTTGTGGTCGAGCTGCTGGGCGGCGCCGGACAGCAGGCGCCTGGCCTCGATGCCGGCCCCGGCCGCGACCGCGTGCTCGGCGGCGTCGAGCGTCTCCGGCCAGCGCTCGCGGGCGCTGTGCAGGCGGGCCAGCGCGAGGTGCTGGGCGGCGTGCGGCAGCAGCGCGGCCAGCTGCTCCAGCCGCTCGTCCTGGCGGGCCTCGATGAGCAGGGTGGTCAGGTAGGCCACGTCGTCGGGGTCGGCGGAGGCGGTGTCGCCCGAGTCGACCAGCAGCTTCCAGTAGATGTCGGCGCCCGCCGAGGGGAAGCCGAGGAAGCCGAGCGTGGTGGTGTGGCGGCGGGTGGCCTCCAGGTCGGAGCCGGACAGCGGCGCGAGCCAGCCCACCCACTTCTCGGGGTCGGCGTTGAAGCCGTCGGCGGCGTCGAACAGCCCGACCCGCTCCGACAGGGGGCCGGGGGCCTCCGGCTCGGAGGTGGCGTCGGCGGCGCCGCGCAGCGCGGCGACGCGCTCGCCCAGGCCGCTCGTCTCGCGCAGCTCGGCCGCGCCGGACTCGGCCAGGTCGGCGAGCAGCCGGGCCTGCCACACGCCCTTCCTGGCGACGGCCAGGTCGCCCGCGACCAGCGCGAGCTCGACGCGGGCGCGGTAGCCGCCCATCATGCCGAAGTAGTCGATCCACTGGCGCAGCACCCGGCCGAGCTGCCAGGTGTTGGTGATCTGGGAGGACCCGGCCAGCTTGGCGACCGCGCGCGACCACTCGACGAAGACGCGCGGGTGCTCGCCGACCACGTCGAGGTCGGGCAGCGCGTCGACGGCCTCGGCCGTGCGGCCGAGCTCGGCCAGGATGAGCGCGCGGCGCACGCCCTCGCGGTGGGCCTTGGCGGGCGGGTCGTCGGGGGCGAGGTCGGCGGCGGCCTGCAGGGCGCCCAGCGCGTCGTCGGCCCGGCCGGCGGCCAGCAGCGCGCGGGCGCCCTCGGCGCCGAGCTCCCAGCTCGCCTCGCGCCCGGCCGTGCGCAGCCGCTCGACGGCGGACTCGGCGTAGGTGACGGCCTCGCCGGCCTTGCCCGCGTCGACGAGCGCCGCGACGTACTGGGTCACCAGGCCGCAGAAGGCGGGCCGCTCCGGGCTCATGCCCTCCAGGAAGGCGCCCACCGTCTCCAGCCGCTCGCCGGCGTAGCCGGGGCCGTCGGTGTTGGCCCACACGACGGCCATCGCCTCGACGGCGGCCGGGGTGGCCGGGCAGTCGCGCACGTCTTCGCGCTGGGCGAACGTGAGCAGCTGCCGCGCGTCGTCGATGGCCACCGCGCCCTGGGCCCGGTCGCCGATGCGGCCCATGAGGTGCCAGTAGCGGGCGTAGAACTCCAGCCAGGGCAGCTCAAGCGACTCGGCCTGCTGGGCGATGGCCGGGGCCATCACGTCGAGCTGCGGATACCGGCCCTCGTAGGCCTGTGCGGGAAGGTCTCCCAGCGCCATGGCGAGGCCAACGTTGCCCGCCTCGGAAAGCTGCTGCTGGGTTTCGCCGACCCAGGCCCAGATGTCCACGTCCATGGGCAGTCAGTCTGCCAGGTCAACGAGCGTGCCCAAAACGCAGAAGCTCGATCAGCTCGTCCGACTCGTTGTCGCGCAGCACCGCGAAGAACGGTGCCATCAGGTCGTCGGTGGTCTCCTCGACCTGGGCCCGCCGCGCCACGACCTCGGGGCCGGGGGTCGCGTAGGGCTCGGGCCAGGTGAAGAACCGGGCGATCGTCACGCCGTCGGCGTAGCCGAAGGGGGTCGTGTCGTGGGTGGCGGCGAGCGTCGCCTCCAGGGGGTGCAGGCCGGCCGCGAGCACCGCGTCGGCGTGCAGGCCGCCGCGCAGCTCACGCAGGACGTGCATGAGCTGAACGGCGCGCGCGGGCGGGTCGTCCGGCAGCGGCACCGCCCGCCAGCCGGCGAACAGCGGCGCCCCCACCGGCGAGGCCTGAGCGACGACGGGTTCGAGCAGCTCGGCGATCCTGGCGCAGCCGTCGTGGCCGCCCAGTTTGCGCCGCCCCCACTGCCTGCACGCCTCGGCGTAGAGCTCGACGGCCCGCTCGACGTGCATCTTCCTGCCGCCGTTCCAGCTCTCCTCCACGTGGGCGGCGGGGAAGAAGACCGCCACCGAGGTGACCACGTCGGCGTGGCACTCGCCGAGCACCCCGCACCGCCCGCGGAAGTACAGCTCGCGCGGGCCGAGTCCGTGTTCCTCGCAGATGGCCTTGGCCTCGCGGGAGACCATGAAGCCGCCGCCGTACTGGCCGATGGGCGCCTTGACCTGAACCGCCGTGGTACGTGGGTCCGCCATCCTCAACCCCTTCTCGGTTCGGAAAGTGGACCCAGCATCCCTCAGGAGAACATCATTCTGCAAGCATCAGCTCGCCGCTCGCCAGGATCACCGCCGGACCGGACAGGTAGCTCGTGTCCTCGTCGAGGATGACGGTCAGCGAGCCGCCGACGACCTCGACGGTCCACGTGCCCGTGGTGTCGCCGGACAGGTGGGCGGCGGCCACGGCGGTGGCCACGGCGCCCGTGCCGCAGGAACGCGTCTCGCCCGAGCCGCGCTCGTAGACCCGCATCACCACACGGCTGACGCCGACCGGGTTGAACAACTCGATGTTGACGCCCGAGGGGAAGACCCCGGTGTCGAAGCCCGGCTGGTGGCTGAGGTCGAGCTGGACGACCGGGTCGCCGATCGCGCAGGCCAGGTGGGGGTTGCCCATGTCCACGCGGATACCGGGGTACTCGTGGCCGCCGACGCCGGCCACGCTCTCCCCCAGCACGACGGGCTTGCCCATGTCGACCGTGATGTCGCCGTTGGGCTCGACCCGGACCCGGCGCGGGCCGCCCCTGGTGGCCAGGCAGAACTCCGTCCCCTCCACCAGCCCCGCGTCCACCAGGTAACGGGCGAAGACGCGTACGCCGTTGCCGCACATCTCCGCGACGCTGCCGTCGGCGTTGCGATAGTCCATGAACCAGTCGGCCACCGCGGCCTGCTCGGCCACCTCGGCGTGCTGCTTGGTCCTGGCGACCCGGAGCACGCCGTCGGCGCCGATCCCGGCCCGCCGGTCACAGATCTTGGCCACGAGCGCGGCCGTCACTTCCACGCCGTCGTCGGGATCGGGCAGGATGACGAAATCGTTCTCGGTGCCGTGCCCCTTGAGAAACCGCATTGCCTGAGTTTATGCCGCACCCGGGTCGGCGATGTGCGCCAGGGATCGTTCAAGCAGGTCGGGAGCGTCGTACGGGAGCCAGCGCACCCGGGGGTCGCGGCGGAACCATGACTCCTGACGGCGGGCGAAGCGCCTGGTGGCCCTGACCGTCTCGGCGAACGCCTGCTCCTCGCTCCACTCACCCTCCAGGAAGCGGATGACCTGCGCGTAGCCGAGCGCGCGGCCCGCCGTGCGGCCCTCGGCCAGGCCCTGGCCGAGCAGCGCGCGGACCTCTTCGACCAGGCCCGCGGCCCACATGCGCTCGACCCGCAGCTCGATGCGCTCGTCGAGGACGGGCCGCGGCACCTCCAGGCCGAGCTGCACGCTCGGATAGACGGCGTCGTAGGACGGCATGGTGGCCGAGAACGGCCGGCCGGAGTGCTCGATCACCTCCAGCGCGCGCACGACGCGGCGGCCGTTGCTCGGCAGGATCGCCTCGGCGGCGGGCGGGTCGAGCTCGCGCAGCCGCTCGTACAGGGGGGCCGGGCCGCGCTCGGCCAGCTCCGCCTCCAGCCGGGCCCTGATCACCGGGTCGGTGCCGGGGAACTCCAGGTCGTCGAGGGCCGCGCGGACGTAGAGGCCGCTGCCGCCCACCAGCACCGGGACGTCGATCTTCGCGAACAGCTCCCTGGCCAGCCGCTGGTACTCGGCGACGCTGGCCGTGACCGTGACGTCCCAGATGTCCAGCAGGTGGTGCGGGACGCCGCGCTGCTCGGCGGGGGTGAGCTTGGCCGTGCCGATGTCCATGCCGCGGTAGAGCTGCATGGAGTCGGCGTTGACGCACTCGCCCCCGAGCCGGAGCGCGATGTCGACGGCGAGGTCGGACTTCCCGGCCGCCGTGGGGCCCACGACGGCGATGACTGGCTGCTGGCGCACACCGACCAGTGTGTCAACTGTCCGGGTGTGGACGGACCATCTACAGGTCGAGGAGTGTCGGCTGGAGGTATCCCTCGTGCGTCAGCAGCCAGCGCTTGGTCTCCACGCCCACGCCGCCGCTGAACCCGCCCAGCCCGTTGCCCGCGACCACCCGGTGGCAGGGCACGATGATGGGGATCGGGTTGGAGCCCATGATCGAACCGATGCCGCGGGCGGGCACGCTCGACCCGGCTCGCCGGGCCAGCTCGCCGTAGGTGACGGCGGTGCCGTACGGGACGCGGTGCAGGGCCTGGAGCACCTGCAACCGCGAGCCCGTCATCAGCCGCCAGTCCACGGGCGTGCTGAACGAGCGCAGCTCGCCGGCGAAATAAGCATGCAGCTCGGCGACCGCGGAGGCCGTACGATCCGCATCATGAACCTCAGCCAGGCCGAGCCTGCCGGCCAGTCCAGCGGGGGAACCCCACCCCGACGCGACCAGCCCCCGCTCGGTGACGGCCAGGACGAACGGGCCGACCGGCGTCGGCACCTCAGCGAACGCGACCGTGGTCAGCGTGGTCATCATGTCCTCACGTGAACTCGTGGTGCTGGGCACCTCCAGTGCGGTGCCCACCCGACACCGTAACCACAACGGGTACCTTCTGCGCTGGGACGGGCAAGGCTTCCTTTTCGACCCCGGCGAGGGCACGCAGCGGCAGATGCTGCACGCCGGGCTGAGCGCGAACGACGTCCACTGGCTGTGCGTGACCCACTTCCACGGCGACCACTGCCTGGGCGTGCCCGGCGTCGTGCAGCGCATCGCCCGCGACCGGGTGCGCCATCCGGTGCGCGCGGTCTTTCCCGCCGCCGGTCAGACCTACTGGCGCAGGCTGCGGCACGCCGCCGCGTTCGCCGACACCACGGTGATCGAGGAGCATCCGGTCTCCGGCGCGCTGGCCGGGGTGGGCCCGCTGATCGCCCGCCGCCTGTCCCATCCCGTCGAGTCCTACGGCTACCGCATCCAGGAGCCGCCCGGCCGCCGCATGCTGCCCGACCGGCTGGCCCGCCACGGCATCCGCGGCCCCGAGGTCGGCGAACTCCAGCGCACCGGCTCGGTCCGGGGCGTCACGCTCGCCGATTGCAGCGAGCCCAGGCCGGGGCAGAGCGCGGCGTTCGTCATGGACACCCGGCTGTGCGACGCCGTGTTCGAGCTGGCGTCGGGGGCCGACCTGCTGGTGATCGAGTCGACGTTCCTGTCCGCCGAGGGCGCGCTCGCCAAGGAGTACGGGCACCTGACGGCGTTCGAGGCGGGCGTGGTGGCGGCGGACGCGGGCGTGCGCAGGCTGGTGCTCACGCACTTCTCCGAGCGCTACGGGTTCGCCGAGGAGCCGGCCTTCGTGGAGGAGGTGCGGCGCAGCTTCGACGGCGAGGTGATCACCGCCCGCGACCTGATGCGCATCCCGGTCCCCCGCCGCCGACCCCACACCTCCACGACGTGACGCGGCTCGGGGGCTGTCCCGTCAGCTCCACACGCCCGCGAAGTAGCCGACGCCGTAGGGCGAGGACTCCATGAGCAGCCTGCCCGTCAGCGACGTGCCCTCGGCCGCGCCGGCCAGCACCTGGAGGGCCGCGCGGCCGGTCACCCACAGCCGGTCGGCCTCCACGGGGTCGAGCGCGGCCAGCGCCGCCGCGTCCGCCCTGCCGACCGCGTCGGCGATCAGGGCGTTGTACGGCCCGGCCGCCTCGTCGTACCGGCCCGGCGCCCGGGGGGTCAGGCAGGCCGAGCCGTCGGCCATGACCAGCAGCGCGACCCTGCCGAGGGCGGCCAGCTCGGCGCCGATCGCCCGGCACTCCTCCGGAGCGGCGTCGTAGGCCACCGCTGTGGCGGGAACCCTGTCACCGTCGTGGGCGGGAGCCTCTTCGGCGTCGTTCAGGAGCCGGCGGCCGACGGTCAGGGACAGCGGCAGCACGGGCCGGCCCTCGCCCACCGTGACCTCGAACCCCCAGGGCCGCAGGCTGCCCGCCGCGGCGCCGTCGTACGAGCGGGCCGTCTCGGCCCCGCCCACCACGACCAGCACGTCGGGGCGGGCGGCCCGGAGCGCGGCGACCGCGGCGCGACAGGCCGCGCGCAGCTCGGGGAGCCCGGTCACGATCAGCGGGGTTTGCGGGCAGACGGCCGCGGCGACAAGCACGAGCGCAAGCGTACGCGCCCGCCACCCGCCCCCACCGCCCAGCCCGCCCAGGGCCCATGCGTCCCCAGCCCGCCGATCAGCCCGCCCACCACCAGGGGCCCGGCCGGACAACCCGCCCGAGAGGCACGCGCCACCACGGGCCCGGCCGGACAACCCGGGAAAGCGGCACGCCCTACCCCGGCCCGCCGGTCAGTTCGTGTAGGGGTCGCGGCCTTGGGCGATCGCGGTGAACAGGCGCTGAGCGTAGGTGTGGGTCGCCTGGTGCAGGCCGCCGCCGAAGCTGATCCTGGCCACCCCCAGCTCCGCCAGCCGCGCGTACGACGGCGCCTTGGGCCGGAACAGGATGTTCACCGGCCCGCCCACCTCGGCGACCAGGGCCGCGATCTCGCCCTCGTCCTCCAGCATGATCGGGTAAACGCAGTCGGCCCCCGCCTCCAGGTAGCGCCGCCCGCGCTCCACCGCCGCCGCCCGGTCGCCCCGGCCGAGCACGTACGTGTCCACCCGCGCGTTGATCACGAGGGCGTCGCCGGCGGCCGCCCGCATCGCGGCCAGGTAGTCCGCCTGAGCCCCGGCGTCCACCAGCTCCTTGGTACGCGGGTCGGAGTCCTCCACGTTGCAGCCCACCGCCCCGGCCTCGGCCAGCCGCTCGGCCAGCTCGCCCGGCGCGAGCCCGTAACCGCGTTCGACGTCGGCGGTCACGGGCACGTCCACGGCCCTCACGATGCGGGCGACGGCGGCCATCATCTCGCCGACCGGCGTGCTCTCGCCGTCGGCGTAGCCCAGCACGCGGGAGACGGCCGCGCTGCCGGTGGCCACCACCGGGAACCCCGCCGCCTGGACGGCGCGCGCCGAGGCGGCGTCCCAGACGTTGGGCAGGATCAGCGGGTCGCCGGGCACGTGCAGCCGTCGCAACGCGGCCGCCGACGTGGCCGCTCTGTCAGTCGTCATGCCCGGAACCCTACGAGCCCGGCCGGCTCCCCAGCAGGTCCATTGCCGGCCGGAAAGGGCGAGCCACTTGCGGCGCCACTGACGACGGTCTCAGCAGCCGCTCTGGGCGCACTGGCCGCTGAGCTCGCCCGCAGGGCCGTCGGCGGGGTTGTCGCCGTCGGGTTCGGGCGCCTTGGTGGGCGGCTTGGTGGACGGCGTGCCGGGCTTCTTGCCGGTGCCCGTCTGCCTGGTGCCGTCGGAGCCGGTCGATCCCTTGTCGGCGGCGTCGGTGCCGCCGCCCGTGTCCGTGACCGCGTCGCCCATGGCGGAGTCGTCGGAACCGTCGGTGGGCAGGCCGTCGTCGGGGGCGTCGGTGGTGGCGTCGCCCATGGTGGCTTCCTCGTCGGCCTCGAACACCTCGTCGCCGGGGCTCTTGGCCGGGGACGGCCGGCCGGCGCCCTGCTCCTGCTGGGTGCTCTGGCCGGGCTTGGCCGCCAGCAGATAGCCGGCGCCGCCCGCGGCGAGCACGCCGACGAGGGCCGAGGCGGCGATGATGACGGTCTTCCTGCTCTTGCCCGGGGGCCTCGGGGACGAGCCCGGCCCGGAGAGGATCTCCTGACGATCCGGTTCGGTCGGATCATGCATGGTGGTGCAGCTCCCTGCGGTCGTATCGGGGAAAGCTCGCCGGCTTCCGCGGGTGATGGACCACACTAGCCGCATCAGCGGAATGCTCGCACACCCATCACAAAGGAATCACGACTTGTCCCCCCAAAGATCTGTTTGCCCAGGTGGCCGTCCCCGGTGGGGCGCCGCGGCCGGAGCGGCCGGGGTACTCGTCACGGCCGGCCTTGGGATATTCCTCGCATTCACCAGTTCTCCGGAATCACGCCCGCAAAGCCACCGTGAATTCGATCAGGAAACACCGCTTATCCCAAGATCGTATTTTCCTTCGCAGATCGCGGTCTCCCCGGTGGCCGAGCCGTCCCCCGCGCCGCCCATCCCCTCGGCGGGCCCGTGGTCGCCGGGCTGGATGGAGGCCGTGCCGGCGCCCGGCCGGCCCACGACGGCGACGCCGGCCAAGGGCGAGCCGTCGGCCCCGGCGGTGAAGGTCGACGTGTCCGTCCCGCCGCTGAAGGGCGAGCTGTCGTCGCCGCTCTCGCCCAAGGCGCTTCCCACGCATCCGCCGCTCGTCGCGCCGCCGCGGCCGTCCCGGCGGGCCACCGTACGCCGTCCGGCGCCGCACGCGTCCCCGCAGGCCCCGCCGCGGGAACGGTCGGTGCCCGAGCCGGACCGTCAGGCGCCGCCCCCGCCGCCGCCTCCGTCCGTACGGGCCGGGGGGCACGACCCGTGCGCCACGTTCGACGACTTCCGACGGCAGCCGTGCTACAGCTTCCTCGACCGTCTCACCCGCTGACCCACGCAGAACACCCCGCCGTCCGGAAGGGGCGGCGGGGTGCATGAACGAAATGCGTCAGTGGGCCGAGCAGGCCCCGGCGGCCGGGGCGGGGGTCGCCGGACGGCCGACGGACGGCATGCCGAGCAGCACGCCCGGCCCCTTGGCCGGGGCGCCCTGGCGGGCCTCCCAGGCGTCGCCGGCCCGCGTACGCCGCAGCGCGCGCACCGCGCCGTCGGCGACCAGGTGGTGGGGGGCGGCGTAGGTGACCTCGACCGTGACCATGTCACCGGGCCTGGGGGTCTCCTCGCCCACCGCGAAGTGCACGAGCCGGTTGTCGGCGGCACGGCCGGACAGGCGGCGCGTGGCATCGTCCTTGCGGCCCTCACCCTCGGCGACCAGCACCTCCAGCGTGCGGCCGACCTGCTTCTTGTTCTCCTCCCAGGAGATCTCCTCCTGAAGGGCGACCAGGCGCTCGTAACGCTCCTGGACGACCTCCTTGGGGATCTGGTCCTCCATCGTGGCCGCCGGGGTGCCCGGACGGATGGAGTACTGGAAGGTGAAGGCGTTGGCGAAGCGGCTCTGGCGGACGACATCGAGGGTGGCCTGGAAGTCGTCCTCGGTCTCGCCGGGGAAGCCGACGATGATGTCGGTCGAGATGGCCGCGTCGGGCATGGCGGCGCGCACGCGCTCGATGATGCCGAGGTAGCGCTCGGCCCGGTAGGAGCGGCGCATGGCCCGCAGCACCCGGTCGGAGCCCGACTGCAGCGGCATGTGGAGCTGGTGCATGACGTTGGGCGTCTCGGCCATGGCGGCGATGACGTCGTCGGTGAAGGCGGCCGGGTGGGGCGAGGTGAAGCGCACCCGCTCCAGGCCCTCGACGTCGCCGCAGGCGCGCAGGAGCTTGCCGAAGGCCAGCCGGTCGCCGAACTCGACGCCGTAGGTGTTGACGTTCTGGCCGAGCAGCGTCACCTCCAGGACGCCCTGGCCGACGAGCGTGCGCACCTCGGACAGGACGTCGCCGGGACGGCGGTCCTTCTCCTTGCCGCGCAGCGACGGCACGATGCAGAACGTGCAGGTGTTGTTGCAGCCGACCGAGATCGCGACCCACGCCGCGTAGGCCGACTCGCGCTTGGTGGGCAGCGTGGAGGGGAAGACCTCCAGCGACTCCTTCAGCTCGACCTGGGCCTCGCCGGCCACCCGGGCCCGCTCCAGCAGCACCGGCAGAGATCCGATGTTGTGGGTGCCGAAGACGACGTCGACCCAGGGCGCCTTACGGACGATGTCGCCCTGGTCCTTCTGGGCCAGGCAGCCGCCCACCGCGATCTGCATGCGCGGGTTGCTCATCTTGGCCGGCCGCAGGTGGCCGAGGTTTCCGTAGAGGCGGTTGTCGGCGTTCTCCCGCACGGCGCACGTGTTGAACACGACGACGTCGGCCGTTCCCCCCTCGGGGGCCGGCACGTAACCGGCGTCCTCAAGCAGGCCGGAAAGGCGCTCGGAGTCGTGCACGTTCATCTGGCACCCGTATGTGCGCACTTCATACGTGCGGGCGCTCTCCTGGGTCACAGTCATGGCAGGTTCAAGGGTAGTCGTTGTCCGGCTCGCGGCAGCCGCCCCCGTCTAAAACACCAGCTTGACGGCTCGATGTGACCGGATCGGTACCACCTGGTTAGTGACCAGCGTCTTAATGACCTCTACCGTTTTGGTCCATGACGGAGAACGGCGACGCCACTCCACTCGTTCAGTTGGAGGGCGTCAACAAGCGCTTCGGGGCGTTGCACGTCCTGAAGGACATCAACTTGACCGTCTCTCGTGGCGAGGTTCTGGTGGTCATCGGGCCTTCGGGCGGTGGAAAGTCCACGCTGTGCCGGACGATCAACCGCCTGGAGACGATCGACGACGGCAGGATCGTGTTCGACGGCCAGGTGCTGCCCGAGGAGGGCAGGTCGCTGGCCCGGCTGCGGTCCGAGGTCGGCATGGTGTTCCAGTCCTTCAACCTGTTCGCGCACAAGACCATCCGTGAGAACGTCACGCTCGGGCCGATCAAGGTGCGCCGCAAGGATCGCCAGGCGGCCGACACGCGGGCCATGGAACTGCTGGAACGGGTGGGCATCGCCGCGCAGGCGGACAAGTACCCGGCCCAGCTCTCCGGCGGCCAGCAGCAGCGGGTCGCGATCGCACGTGCGCTGGCCATGGACCCGAAGATGATCCTCTTCGACGAGCCCACCTCGGCGCTGGACCCGGAAATGGTCCAGGAGGTGCTCGACGTGATGATCGGGCTGGCACGTGACGGCATGACGATGATGGTCGTCACGCACGAGATGGGATTCGCCCGCAGGGCCGCCAACCGGGTGGTCTTCATGGCGGACGGGCAGATCGTGGAGGAGAACACCCCCGACGAGTTCTTCACCAACGCGCAGACCGACCGCGCGCGTGATTTCCTTTCGAAGATCCTCACGCACTGAGATTTTGAGGCAGGTATACATGCACATGCGTCGTTTGGGAGCGGTGGTCACGGGAGTGGGCATGCTCGCCGCTCTGGCCGCCTGCGGCGGTGACAAGACCTACGCCAGCGTCCTGGAGAAGGTTCAGGACGGCGGCAAGGTCGTGGTCGGCACGAAGTGGGACCAGCCGAGCCTGGGCTTGAAGAAGGGGTCGGAGCCCGAGGGCTTCGACGTCGACGTCGCCAAGGCCGTGCTGAAGGAGATGAACGGCGGCAAGGACGCCACGATCGAGTGGAAGGAGTCGGCCTCCTCCAACCGCGAGCCCTTCCTCCAGAACGGCACCGTCGACATCATCTTCGCCACGTACTCCATCACCGAGGAGCGCAAGGCCAAGGTGTCCTTCGGCGGCCCGTACGTGATCGCGCACCAGGACATCATGGTCCGCAAGGACGACGCCGCGATCAACGCCCCGCAGGACCTCAAGGGCAAGAAGATCTGCAAGGCGGCCGGCTCCAACTCCTACAAGCGCGTCACCGACCCGCCCCCGGACGGCAAGCTCGACATCGACGCCACGACCGTCGACGCGGCCAACTACTCCGAGTGCGTGCAGAAGCTGTCGGGCAGCAACCTCGACGCCGTCACCACCGACGACCTGATCCTGGCGGGCTTCGCCAAGCAGGCCGGCGGCAACTTCAAGGTGCTCGGCCAGGGCTTCACCGACGAGAAGTACGGCATCGGCCTGAAGAAGGGCGACACCAAGACGTGTGAGGCCGTCAACACCGCGGTGAAGAAGATCTGGGACAACGGCACCATGAAGCAGCTGCTGGAGAAGTGGTTCGGCGGCATCGAGGGCCTGAAGCTGTCGGAGACCGCGCCCCCGGCCGAGGGTTGCAGCTAGTCACGCCAGAGGCGGGGGGCGGGGGGCCCGCCCCCCCCCCGCCAAGGGGGGGGGGCCGCAGGGGGAAAAAAAACGTAGAGAGGGCGGTGGGGGAAGCGGGTTGTGACCGAAGTGTTGATAACAGGGGGGGGCGGA